>CAMHPA010000098.1 GCA_946186925.1 uncultured Bacteroidota bacterium
GTAGAGACGTGGCGCGCCGCGTCTCTACGATAGGCATAAAAACAGAAGGTTATGATTTTTGAAATCGTATTTGGGATAATTTGTTTTGTTTGGGGCGTTGTCATTCTGACTGGCAAGGTCGATAAATGGTTGATTTATGGTGGCAAAAAACAAATGAACGAAAAGCGATTCCGATTAATAACGGGTATTGGAAATTTATTGGGTGGTTCTTTGTTTTTTCTTGGAGGCTGCTTTGGTTGCGACTCAATCATTTTAGTTCTGCTTGCAATATTGTCTATTGTAATAATTACTTTACAAAATACTTGGTGCAGAAAAATGCCTGAAAACCAAACAGCGTAGTGCTAAACCTTCTAAACTTCTCAACAGCGAAGCGACTCAACTTTTAACTCTAAACTTTTAAAGAAATGATTGCAGAAATAGTAACACCCGACAAGACAGTTTATAGCGGCAGCGTGACGCTGGTGAGCGTACCTGGCGTTATGGGCGCGTTTGAGATACTGAACAACCACGCCCCGATAGTTTCGGCTTTGGGCAAAGGTCAGATACGGATTGTTGAGGACAACGCCGACCACAGCGAGCAACTGTTTGAGGTGGAAAGCGGCATTGTCGAGGTTAAAAGCAATAAGGTTAACGTGCTGATTGAGAAATAAACGGTTGCCTGAGATTGATTAAAGGCCGCTTTCGGTGTGGAGAGCGGCTTTTTTGTTGGTCTAGCAATCCATTTTTTTTACCGCATATTGGAACTTAGAATTCCGATTCGGTGTTTATCATCGATTTATCTTTGAATCCTTTGGAGCCAAAAACAAGATTGAGGCCGGTGCTGATACTCAGATCGCAAACATTATACGGAACAAATAATTTATCACCGTCGACAGAGAGCTTGCGGTAGGCTATCGGCAATCCATTGGTCATCAGGTAATACTGTACGGGGCCAAGGTTGATTGAGAAGCCGAAGTTTGCTGTGCAGCATCCTTTCACATCGATGTTGATGCCAGTTGTCACGCCAAAAAACTTGTATGGTTTGACGTTGGCCGAGAGGTTGAAATTCTGTGAGACTCCGCCTCGCCATAATGTGGTTTGTGACACCAGTCCGAGACTCAAAAAGTGCAACGGAGTGTATTCACCGCCAATGTAGATGTTGGGGTTTACTCCGGTGAGGAAAGTTTTTTGCGAGACATCGGTTGTCAGCGAGTTTTTAATGGAGTCGGCAGTTTCGCTAATCATATCCACAAAATCGGTACCGTCCAGAAACTCGTCAAGGTCCATTTCAACGCCATTGAAAGTGTATGAGCATTTTGATTTGATGGTGTTGGCGTCGTCGGCCCAGAAGATCATGCCCAGGTCGGTTGCTGCGGCCGAAATCTTGAAATTCTTGTTGATGGTGTACTCGGCGCCAAGATCAATGGCGACACCAGGGTTTTTAATTCCGATGAGCGCCTTGTTGATCCATTTGCCAACGCTGAGTTCTTTTATCTCAATTGAATCGATATCGATTGTGCCATCATCGTTATCGTTGATTTTGATCGGGAACGATGCCGACAGCGAGCCGTTCATGTCGATATCCCATTGTTCGCGGCCTGATGTTATGCTGAATTTGGCAATGTCGCTTTTAATGGATGCGAGGCCGGTTAGAAATTTGACGCGGCCGCCCAGGCTGAGTTGATCGGTGAGGTTTATTGAGTATCCTGCCGAAATCTCGCGGTAGACGCTCGCGTTGACGCGCAGACTGCTGAAATCGAGGCGGGTGCCGTTAGAGAATCCTTTGTCGAGCATTGAAAAAATGGCTGAAGGCAGCGAGGTGCTTGCATTGATGCGTTCGGCAATGCCAATCGACCAATAACCTCTGGCGCTGCGCCATCCAACGTTTAAAACGTTGACTGCCAGTTGCGTGTTGATTCGGGCTCCATTCCTGAACCTATGGTTGATTTTTGAGTAGTCGAAAGTATTGTCGATTAACGTATGCCATTGTCCGTCAGTGTTTTGAATCAGCTCGGACTCTTTTATGTTGCTTTCAAAACGGAACGACGTGCTAACCAGCGACACGTATGCATTGCAGCGAGGGCGCCGTGCCGGGTTAAGCAGCGATGATTGCGGCACATTATCCATATAGTACAGCGACAGCGACGATTGTGCTGCGGCGTCTTGCCACAGCAGCATTGCCAGTATGGGTATGATGAACTTTTTCATGGCTTACTTCTTTGATAGGTTGCTGACAACTTCAAATGAGAATTTCATGTTCATGCCGTAGTCTTTGTAGAATTTGAAGAAACGGTTGTCATTTCCCGTTCCGGTGTTGGCAACGGTCTTGAGCAGTATTTTCTTCACATCAGCGTCGGAGCATTTTTTTATTTTTTTGTTGGTCATTACCGCCTTGTGAGTGGATTTTTCCCAAGAGCTCACCCGATCGTTCCGGTCAATGTCGGGCATGGTCCAAACCATCTCTCGTTTCGGAAAAAGCGAGTCGACAACGCGGTTATGCTTGTCGAGCAGATATGCCTGTGCCGTGAGTGTGAGAGGAAATCCGTTTTCGAAGTCGAAATACATGGCCAGCGTGTCAACATAGTCAGCGTTGTCCTCATCGAGAATGATTCCGTTCAGGTCGAAATCAATTGTGTCGTTGCGGTCGATATTGGTCACTTTCATCCAGATGGGCACGTAGACATTGGCGTGGTACTCAAGGGTTGATTCCTGAGTTAGGAAATTCTCTTTTATCTCGCCTTTAGGGTTCGATTCCACAATCATCTTATATCGGTAGCTGATGGGGTCGAAGCTCAGCAGTGCGTTTACGTCGGAGTTCGATTCGTCGAGTGCGTAGTTGTTCCGATGGGGCTCAAACTTACCATCGGGGCGGTAGTCGTTATGGCTCACCTGGTCAACAAAGAGCGTGTTGTCGAGGTTGAAGAAGTTAATTTTAACTGAGTCCTTGTCGCGTTTAATGAACCGCATGATGTCCATTGTGACATTGAATGGTGTTCCGGTCCAGTTGCTGACTGTGAGGCCGATGTTGGCGCCAGTGAACTCAATGTCCTCAGAGAAATCATACGTGTCGAAGAACTCCAGTCCCATGTTCGATTGCTCATTGTAGACCTCTTTTGTGCCGAAAAAGCCGAAAATGACTTGCGGTAATATGTCGGTCATCGACATACTGAATTCGAAGAGGGCCTCGGCCGAATTGACCGACGCTGTGCCGCTGATGACGATTGCCGGGGTGATGAAACTTGAGTCGGCGGCGTGGCTCGGAATCATTTTGTATCCTTTCAGGTCGATGCTCTTGTTTAAACCTTCGTTGAGCGGCCATTTGACCTCGAGGGTTTTGCCGTTGATGCTGAAATCGGGGATTGTCAGCGTGCCCTCGCCGTCGGCAGCCAGAGGCTCGGCTTTTACGGTCATGGTGGTCTTGTCAATTGTCGATGAGTCGATGCGCTGTGTGCGGTCGGAGTTCAGCAGGATGCGTTTGTTCTGGCTCCAGCTGATTTTGTTGCCTTTGACCAGCGACATATGTTTTTGTGTGTTCCATGACACCGGATTCAGGTTCAGCACGTCGTTCCATCTTACTTCGTAGTCTTTGGTGTACATTACATACAGCATTCCGTCGTCGGCCACTTTGATGTCGGGCACGTTGCCGTTATCGTTGTCAGCCAGACGCTTAAGAATGTTTTTGTAGTTGGAGTTGATTACCGACACGGGCGCGGAGATGTTCAACGAACGGGTGTATTCCAGATCGTCAATTGCCGGTTCGTCTTTTATGCAACTGGCTGGCAGCAGCATTCCGGCCGAAAGAATCAATATGTAGCTTATTTTTCTCATAATCATTTAATAACTTTAATTTCAACGCGTCGGTTCTGCTCGCGTCCTTCGGGAGTGTCGTTGGTGGCGATTGGCTGTTCAAAGCCGTAGCCGGCGTATGTTATACGTTCATCTTCTATACCTTTGTTAACCAGGTAGTTCTTCACGGTCAGCGCGCGGTCTTTCGACAGTTTTTTGTTTAGTGATGCCGAACCGGTGTTGTCGGTATGGCCTGAAACCTCGATGCTCACCGACGGATTTTTGCGCAGCAGTTCGGCAAATTTGTCGAGTGCTTCAAACGACTGTGGTTTCAGTGTGGCCTTGCCCGAGTTGAACAAGATGTTCTCTATCACCAGTTTGGCGCCCGTTTCCATCTTCTTGAGTGAATAGTTGCGCACCACAAGCGTCTGGTCGGCACCAAAGTAGATGGCATCGTTTACAAAGAAGTGCATATTGGCCTCGATTTCAACCATATAAGGATTGTTTGTCTTTAGTGTGACATTGAAGTTTCCACTCAAACTATCGGAAAACGCTATGGTTTCAGCCTCATGTTTGCCCGACTCGTAGAAGATGAGTGCGGCGCGCAGAGGTGTGGTCTGGTCTTCTTCGGTGATGCGGCCGCGTACAACGTAGTCGACCCGGCTGCATTTGAGGGCAAAGTCTTCGTGAGTCTCGCTTACCGCTGTTTTGGTGGCGTTAATCTGTTTCTCGGCAGAGAAGTAGTCGGTTGCCGACACTTCGATTTTGAAATCGGTTTTGTCGGCCAGCGAGAAGGCGTAGTTTCCCGTCAGCTGGCTCGAGGCCGTTTTGCCGATGATGTTGCCGGCAGCGTCTTTCAGCAGCACCATGGCGCGCAGAGGTGTGCCTTTGTCGGCGTCGGTCACGGTGCCGGCAATGGTGAACGGGTGGTGCAGCTTGTCGAGAACGAACAGTTTCTTGACTTTCATGTTTTTCTGCGGTGGGCACTGAATGGTGTCAGTAACCGATTTGAAACCTTCGTGGTTGACATTCACAATGTATATGCCCGCATCGTCGAATTTGCAACGGAAAGGCTGGTCGCTATTGCGCGCCTCGCCCGATTTCAGAGTGTTGCCGGCGGCATCGGTGATGGTCACCGACACGTTGAGAGGTTCCATCTCGTCAGTCTCAATAGCCGAGCATTCGTAGTAGAACGGCTGCCGGTTGTCGTTGACGATGGAGTAGATGTCGAGTCCGCCGTGGCCGCCCTTGCGCATGGTTGAGTATAGCGCCACGTCAGGATCTGATGTCAGTTGGTAGAAGAGCTCGTCGGCCGGGCTGTTGATGGGGAATCCCAGGTTCTGCGGCTCGCTCCAGCTGCCGTCATCGTTTCTCACCGATTTATAAATGTCGTATCCGCCCATGCCGAGGTGGCCGTTTGATGCGAAAAACAGAGTCTTGCCGTCGGGCGATACAGCCACGCTGGCCTCGTTGAACGGTGTGTTCACCGGCGCCCCTATGTTATGCGGCTTTCGCCAGCGGTTTCTCTTTTTGTACTGCGCCGTCCAGATGTCGCTTCCTCCCAGTCCGCCGCGGTGATCGGTAATGTAATAGATGTTGTTGTCTGAGTCGAAGCTCACGGCGCCTTCGCGATAGGCAATGTGGTTGATGCCGCCCTTCAGCTTGCGCACCTTGGTCCAGCCTTTCGGCCCATTCACGGCGGTGTAGAGCATGCCATTGCCCCGCTTGCCCTTGTAGAAATAGATGCGTTCGCCATTGTGGCTCATTCCGGCAAGGCTCACATTGCGCGTCGAGCTGAAATCATTCTCAAACCACACCTTCTCACAGCTGCCGTCAATGTTGCCTTCAGCGCTCATTATCTGCTCTTTGAACTTAAACCTCGACACCCGTTTCTTCGGTTCTTTTTGCGGGCGCCGCGATGTGAAGTAAATCTGCTGGTTGTTGTCGCTCAGCAGAGCGTTGTAGTCATCGTAGTACGTGTTGATTATCGGTCCCAGGTTGTTGATAAACACGGCCACCGTGTCTTTAATCATCTGCTTGCCGAACTCACATTCACGTATAATCTGCGTCACTTTTTTGTTGGCGTTGGCGTAATCGATTTTCGAACAGCTCTGCAGGTAGTTTTGGTAGGCTTTGATGGCCTCGTCGAACTGGTTGTTGTACTGATATGCACGGCCCAGCATATAGAAATAGTCTTTTGCCACGTCGGGTGTGCTTTTTAGCAGAAAATCGAGCGCGTCTTCACGGTTGTTCCCGATAAGGTTGCACACGGCAATCTTGTAGTTCAGCGCCGCGTCGCGGTTGTTGTATCGATAAGCCTTCATGTAGTATTTAAGCGCCTCATCGTACAGGCCAGCGCCTTTTTTATAGTAGTGCTCGCCCTTTGCCAGACTTTTTTTCGCTTCGTCAGCACCTATAGGCGAGCTGAGAAAACTCTTTCGGTCGATTTTCGGATTCTGCTGTGCCACTGCCTGAAAACACAGCGCGGCGAGAACTATGCTAGTAATTAGATATTTTCTCATCATCAGTTACCATTTTGACTATAAAAGTAGCTCATTTTTCATTATATGGTGTCAGTCTGCCTAAAAACGGACAGGCCACATTTGACTGAAAGCCTAAATTGTTGAGCGAATGTTGTGAGAACAGACACGAATGCAAATGCGGTTTTGCCAGTATTCAAGCGGAACAGCCGGTTGTCAGGTTGTGGCGGCGCGATGTCTGTGTGGACGGAAAATCTGTTGCCATAAAAAATCACTACGGTGAATGGGTTTACTTTAAATAGGTATAAATATCCCACCCGGAATAATTTTTTCATCTATCCAACAAAAAAATGACGTCCGAAACGGCCTGAAATGGACCAATCAGTTGGTAAATAAATTAAATTGTGGCAATCAAATAATTGATAATCAGTTGTAAGACCATATCAACAAAATGATGTTGATAATAATTGCGCGTTTGTAATAAAATTGTATTTTTGCAGTCCACATTTGGGGAAATGTGGATAGTATTTATTTATTAATTAAAAAGTTAGGATTAGAGTGGACACACTTAGTTTGAAAACCATCTCGGCAAACAAGACAACCGTTGAGAAGAAATGGGTTGTCATCGACGCCAAAGACCAAGTCTTGGGCCGTCTTGCCAGCAGTGCCGCCTATCTGTTGAGAGGCAAGCACAAAACCAACTTTACCCCCCACGTTGACTGCGGCGATAATGTCATCATTATCAACGCCGAAAAAGTTCAACTTACTGGCAACAAATGGGCAGGTAAAGAGTACACACACTACACCGGCTATCCCGGTGGACAACGCACTATCGTTGCAGAAAAACTTATGGTGAAAAACCCGATTGCAATGGTAGAAACCGCAGTAAAAGGTATGCTTCCGAAGAACCGTCTCGGCGCAGCCTTGTACCGCAACCTTTATGTTTATGCAGGCGAGAGCCACCCACACGCAGCTCAGCAGCCTGAATTGATTAACTTAAATTCAATCAAGTAAAATGGAAGTAATTAATGCAGTTGGACGCAGAAAGTCCGCTATCGCTCGCGTTTACTTGAGCCAAGGAACCGGCAACGTAACAGTTAACGGCAAGGATTTCAAAGAGTATTTCCCGATTGAGACCCTGCAGTACATTGTTATGCAACCTTTTGGTGTATTGTCGCTTAATGGCAAATTCGATGTCAAAGCAACCATCGACGGTGGTGGTGTGAAAGGACAGGCTGAGGCCGTTCGTCTGGGAATCACCCGCGCGCTGATGAAACTTGACGAGGAAAACCGCAAGCCCCTGAAGGCTGCCGGATTTGTCACCCGCGACCCACGTGAGGTTGAACGTAAGAAACCTGGTCAGAAGAAGGCTCGCAAGAGATTCCAGTTCAGTAAGCGTTAATGATGCTGCACGAGAATATCGTTTAGTATCTAAATTGTTAAGACTTCTGAAGCAGAACTACTTAACGATTGCTTTTACAACAAGAATGTAAACGAAAAACAAACAAAAATGTCAAGAGTTAATTTTCAAGAATTATTAGACGCAGGTGCGCACTTCGGCCACCTGAAAAGAAAATGGAATCCGGCTATGGCTCCATACATCTTTATGGAGAAGAACGGAATCCACATCATCGACCTGCACAAGACAGTTGCAAAGGTTGATGAAGCCGCTAATGCTCTCAAGCAGATAGCAAAATCGGGCCGCAAAATCCTTTTTGTAGCCACCAAAAAACAAGCAAAAGATATTCTTGCAGAACAAGTTAAAAAAATCAATATGCCATACGTATCAGAGCGCTGGTCGGGTGGTATGCTGACTAACTTCCCCACTGTTCGCAAGGCAGTCAAAAAAATGAGCTCGTTCGACAAGATGGAGCAGGACGGAACACTTGACCACCTGTCGAAACGCGAGAGACTGCAAGTCGACCGCCAACGCAGCAAACTGACTAAGAACCTTGGCAGCATCGCCGACCTTACCCGTCTGCCCGCCGCCCTGTTCGTTATCGACGTTCAGAAAGAGAAGATTGCCGTGGCTGAGGCACACCGCCTTCAGATTCCGGTATTCGCTATGGTCGACACCAACTCAGATCCTAACATTGTTGACTACGCCATCCCGTGCAACGACGACGCAGCAAAAGCCATTTCATTGGTTTTAGGCGCTGTTTGCGACGCCATTCAAGAAGGCCTGGCCGAACGCAAAGCCGAAAAAGACAAAGAGCCTGCTGAAGGCGAAGAGCAGAAACCTGCTAAAGGCGGCAAAAAATCAGCTGCAAAAAAAGTAGCTTCGACTGAAGACGAGGCTGAAGCTGAGGCCGAAGAAGCCAACGAAAACGAAACCGAGGAATCGGCAGAATAATCAGGTGAGTTCTAAAAATTCACCGTTTTAAATTAAACTAATGGGAGGAAGTATAAAAACTTTCCGGTGATTTTTGATTTCTTTCGGCATCTTGCCAATTTTCATTCAGTTGCGATGCCCGCATCGCGCCTTTATGAAAACTGTCAATCTGCTCAAAACAATTTCAAAAATCTCTCGAAATCAATTTTTAGAACCCACCTTAAAAAACGATTAAGATTATGTCAATATCAGCATCTGACGTAGCAAAACTGCGCAAAACCACCGGCGCCGGTATGATGGACTGCAAAAAGGCCCTGACCGAAGCCAACGGCGATTTTGACCGCGCCATCCAAATCATTCGCGAGAAGGGACAGGCTGTTGCCAGCAAACGTGCCGACCGCGAGGCTTCGGAAGGCAACGTGATTGCCAAAGTATCAGCCGACGGCAAACACGGCGCACTCATCGCTCTTAACTGCGAGACTGACTTTGTGGCTAAAAACGAGGATTTCGTAAAACTCGCTCACGAGATTTGCGACCTGGCTCTCGAGAAAAAGCCTGCCGACCTTGCTGCCTTGAAGGCTCTTCCGTTCAAGAACGGCAAAGACGTTGAGGGCATCATCACCGAGCAAATCGGTATCATCGGCGAGAAACTTGAACTGGCTTGCTATGAATCGCTTTCGGGCGAGGTTGTTTGTGCCTACATCCATATGGGCAACAAACTGGCCACTCTGGCAGCCTTCAACAAGGCCGGTGTTGACGCTCAGGTTTACAAAGACGTTGCAATGCAAGTTGCAGCCATGAACCCTGTTGCATTGAGCAAAGAGGACGTTCCTGCAGCCGTTATCGAGAACGAGTTGACCGTGGCCGTTGAGAAGACTAAAGAGGAATTGGTTGCCAAAGCCGTTGACGCTGCTTTGAAAAAAGCCGGCATCAATCCTGCTCACGTTGACTCGGAAGACCACATTGAGTCGAACACTGCAAAAGGCTGGCTGACACCTGAGCAGGCTCAGCAGGCACGCGACATCCGCGCCAAGGTATCGGTTGAGGCCGCTGCCAACCTGAAAGAGCAAATGGTTCAGAACATTGCACAAGGCCGTTTGAACAAGTTCTTCAAAGACAGCACTTTGTTGAACCAAGAGTTCATCAAGGACGCCAAAATCAATGTTGCCCAGATGATGGACGCAGCATCGAAAGGTTTGACTTGCACAGGCTTCAAACGCTATGCACTGAAAGACTAATATTCATTGCAGAATATAAGAAGAGAGGTTGCCGTTTGGCAGCCTCTTTTTTTTGTGGCATTGCTAACCACGGAACGCACGGAAATCACGGAAATTTAGCCACCTTGCGGTGGCTTTGTGTTTTTATCGCTG
>CAMHPA010000099.1 GCA_946186925.1 uncultured Bacteroidota bacterium
CAGTATAAATAATTTTCTGCCTATTGAATAAATCAATTACAATATCGGTTGTATTTTTTAGTTCCTCTTTATTGTCGCATATCACTGATATAATGTTGTTTGTGCGTTTGTCGAGCATTGCAATATATGGTTCTTTATCAATTCTATACCTTAAAACGATGAAGCGTCCCGACCCCGCAAGTCCCCAAAAATCATCATAATCGTTCATCCTGCTATGTTCGCCTTTGCTAAAAATTTCTCCAGCGATTTTTGGCGTTGACGGATTCGGAACAACCAGTTCTATGCATTCCTCAACGCTGCCACGGAGCGAGTAGATGTGGTTATCGTTAGATAGAAGGAAACAAATTGTGTCGTCGCTGGCATAGCAAGGTTGCGGACCACCCCAAATTCCAATGTTGAAATGAGGCGTTGCGAAATGCCTTGATAAAACATTAAACGATTTGTCAGTCAGTATTAATGCCGCGCCTGCAGTATCGCACAGATTGTTATCGAAAATAATATGCACTAGGTTTCCACATTTCTGTCGAATCAAATAAAAAGAATTAGTCCCTAATTTTTTGAATTCTTGGATTTTACCAACAAATTGACAGTTGTGGTCATATTTGTTGACACCATTGTAATCGTAAACGCAAAGGGTATCGCCAATGCAGAATGTCGAAGAAACGCTTATCACTTCTCCTGGACCATTGCCTTTGATTGTTCTTGACGATAATTTTTTGCCTGTATTTAGGTCGAAGCACGTTAGTTGTAAATGTCTTTGGTCTAACATATACAAATAGTTATCGGTCAATTCCGTATAGGAATATTCGGATAAAGTCCAACAGTCATCCATTTCCAAATTCATCACCGAAATCGACTCCACATTGGCGGCAAACGCTTCTTCGTCAATGGTTCCAGGAAGTTCAACGCGGGTTGTCGATGTTGTGTTGTTGCCGCTGCTGCAAGCCATCATTGTGGCGCAGAGTGCGGCGATGGTTAAAAGTTTGTGGTTCATAGTGTTTTGTTTTTAGCGCCCTGACGAGCGGGATTTTTAACAATCAATTTTATATGAATTTTGTTTTTAAATTTTCTTCCAATTTCCCGCGAAGCGGCATCCGTTCATTTTTTCGTCTAATTAGTGAATCGGACGCGATGAATCGCGTCCCTACCGACACCCAATACCTAACACCCAACACCATTATTTTTCAATCCTTCAGTTTAATTTTCAGTAGCACATTTGCCGCATCGCGCTCGTCATCATCAAGACCTTTGATGTATTCGGCGTTCCGCTCCATATATGCGCGGTATTCGGCTTGGGTTTTCTTCAGTCGTTCGTCGAGAATGCTGTCGTGGCCTTCGAGAAGGCTGGTCAAATCGCTGTTTTTACATTTTGCGTAAATGAATTTTCCGTCAGTATAAATAATTTTCTGCCTATTGAATAAATCAATTACAATATCGGTTGTATTATTAAGATTGTGTTCGCTGGCGCAAATCACTGATATAATGCCGTTTGTGCGTTTGTCGAGCATTGTCAAATGTAGATATGAATTTATTTCGTACCCGAAAAGAACAAACCTACCTGATTCGCACAAATGACCAAACCTTCCATCGTATTTTAATAAATTGTTTAACAATATCATACCAGTTTTCGCTTCATCGTATGCTTTTTCTACCGTCAGAGGGTTAGGAACTATTAACTCAGTGGTTTGCTCTGTGTCACCATAAAGCGTGTAGAGGTGATTATCGCACGACAAAAAGAATCGAATTGTATCGTTATTGGCATAATAAAGATTTGTAAAACCGGGACTAAGGCCGACTGGTGCTTGTGGAACCGCGAAATGGCTCGACTTGATGTTGAAAGATTTGTCGGTCAGCATTACCGCAGGTTTTGCCGAGTCAGAATGAGAAATTATTTTGGAAAACAGGGCATATTTACCATTACTCAATCGAAGCACTTGAATGCCAGATAATGACTCATCGAATTCGTGCAACTTGCCTACAAAAGAGCAGTTATGGTCGTACTGACGAATGATTCCAGTGTAATCAGTGACGAATAAATTGTCGTCGAAACAATACATCGAAACAAAATCGCTAATCTCACCAGGACCTCGTCCGCTGATAAACCTGGATGATATTTTTTTCCCGGAACGTTGGTCAAAGCAAATAATGCGAGAACGAGAAGTCACTGCATCGTGGGAATATTTACGCATATAAATATAATTCTTGTCTACAGAGAAGTTAAATCCGTCGGCAAGAGTCCAGTCATCGCCCATTTCCAAATTCATCACCGAAATCGACTCCACATTGGCGGCAAACGCATCTTCGTCAATGGTTCCAGGAAGTTCGATGCGGCTGGTTATGGCTTCGTTTTTGCTGCTGCAGGCGGTCATAAGAGCCGCCAACGCAATGGCGGTCAGCGAGAGTTTGTTTTTCATAATTGTATGTTTAAAAGGTTTGTTGATTGCAAACACTACAACAAATATATCGGAAACAATTAGAAAAGCAACAGAGTGTCGGCGGCATTTGCTTGGAATAAGTGAAGATGCCACCTCCTAAAAATAGCAAAACCCCTGCAAACAATTGTCTGACAGAGGTTTAAAAAACTTGTGACCCCGGCGGGATTCTAACCCACAACCTTTTGATCCGTAGTCAAATGCTCTATACAGTTGAGCTACGGGGCCCTAAAGCGGTTGCAAATATAAAGACTTTTTCAATTGTTGCAACCTACAATAAACTTTTTTAAATAAAAAGATTTTTGTTTGCCAACAATCATTAAATCAACTATTTAAAAGCCGCATTCAAAGTCTTTATCTTCTCATACAGCCCATCGCTCACCGTTGCAAGCGGCAGACGGACGACATTTTTTGCCTTGCCTTGCAGTTCAAGATAGGCTTTTACACCCGACGGACTGCCTTCGGCAAACAGCGTGTCGATGACTGGCAGGAACTTCAGATGCTGCTCGCGGGCTTCGCTGAAACGGCCGTCGAGAGCAAGGTGCACAATCTTGCTGAACTGCGCGGGGAATGCGTTTTGAAGCACCGAAATCACGCCTGAGAATCCGCAGGCAATGAGTGGCAGAGTCAAAGCGTCGTCGCCCGAAATGAGCAGAAAATCCTTCGGACAACGGCTGGCAAGTTGCATACACTGCGCCACATTGCCCGACGCCTCTTTCACGCCCACAATGCTGCGGCAGTCGTTGGCAAGGCTCACAACCAAGTCGGGCGAGATGTTGATGCCCGTGCGGCCAGGCACGTTATATAGAATTATCGGTTTATCAACATTGTCGGCCAAAGCCTTGAAATGGGCGTACACGCCGCGCTGGTTGGGCTTGTTGTAGAACGGCGCAACCGAAAGCAGAGCCGCGATTTTGTCGTTTTTGGCATATTCCTTGGCCTGCGCAATCACGTCGGCGGTGTTGTTGCCGCCACAGCCCACCACAATCGGGATGCGGCCAGCAACCTTGCCGATAATGAAGTCGAGCAACTCGTCTTTCTCTGATTTTGAGAGAGTTGCGGGTTCGCCCGTGGTGCCCAACGCCACAATGTAATCGGTGCCGTTGGCCACTTGCGACTCAATAATGTTTTCAAGTGCCTGATAATCAATTTTTCCATCGGTGCTGAATGGCGTTACCATTGCCACGCCCACACCTCGCAATTGTTGCATCATATTGATAATCAATTAAATTTCTTTAGATAAAACTGTATCTGTTCAAAATAGTATTTCGCGTCTTTTGTGTCGTCGATGCTCAACATCAGGTCGAACGGCTGACGCTCGGCAAAGCGGCCGATGCGGAATCGGGCGGCCGTGCGGTGCAGCATCAGCCTTGTCGGATAGTAATCGGCCGAATTCAGGTCGATGAGAATGTCGAACGCTGTTGCTTCGAAATCGGCCACCAAACCGCTTTTGGGGCGGTAAAGGAAGTCAAGGTCGGCATCGGTGAACAGGTTGAAATGGCACTGCTGCTGATAGGCCGACAGTTCCTTGCGGTTCGGCACGTAGCCCAAAGCCGTCACACCTGCCTTGAATCCAGTGAGTTGGCTGTACACGTAGTTGGCGTCGGCAAGGTCGGAATCTGACGAAACGGCAAACAGCAGCCCCACTCGTGCGGCCTTCTCGAGCGGGCACGGCACGGCCACGCGATTGGGCGCATCGTGCTCACCAACAATGAGTTGGCTCAACTTCAGCCGAATGGGATTGTACCGTTTCTGCATAGTGCTGTTATTCAGGCAGATTCATTCCGTGGCAGTTCTTGAACTTCTTGCCGCTGCCGCAGGGGCACGGGTCGTTGCGGCCAACCTTCTTGTCCACTCTCACGGGCTGCACTTTGCGGTCCTCGGGGCGTTGCTGCTGACCTTGCTCGGTGCGGCCTGTGTTGAAACGGCTCATATCGAGTTGGCGGCGCTGCTCAACCTGACGAACCTGCTCGGGGTCCTGAATTGGCAGATTGCCCTTCATAATTATCGAAACAAGTTCGGAATTTATCTTCTCAATCATCGCCTTGAACAGGTTGAACGACTCGAATTTGTAAATCAAAAGCGGGTCTTTCTGCTCGTAGGTGGCGTTCTGCACGCTCTGCTTCAGGTCATCCATCTCACGCAAGTGCTCGCGCCAAGCGTCATCAATAGTCAAAAGGCTGATACTCTTTTCGATAGATGTTACCAAATCCTTGCCTTCCGACTCGTAGGCGCGTTTCAGATTGGTTACGATGTTGTAGGTTTTGCGGCCGTCGGTAATCGGAATAACAATGTTTGTATATGTCTGACCTTGAGTCTCATACACGTTCTTGATGACAGGCCAAACGCGCTGCTGTATCTGCTGCGATTTGCGTTTGTATGCGTCGATGGCAGCCTGATAGAGTTGGTTGGCCAGTTCGGCGGCACTCTCGCGGTTGAAGGTTTCCTCATCAAACGGCGTGTCAATTGAGAGCGTGCGCACGTTCGAGAGTTTCAGTTCCTCGTAGTCGTTGGCGTCCTTGTACTCGTTGGCCATCTGCTCGCACACGTCGTAGATGTTGTTCACGATGTCCACCTGCAGGCGGTCGCCGAACAGAGCGTGGCGGCGGCGCTTGTAGATAACCTCGCGTTGGTTGTTCATCACGTCGTCGTACTCGAGCAGGCGCTTACGGATGCCGAAGTTGTTCTCTTCCACCTTCTTCTGCGCGCGTTCGATTGATTTCGAAATCATTGAGTGCTGAATCACCTCGCCTTCCTCAAGTCCCATCTTGTCCATCAGGCCAGCAATGCGGTCAGAGCCGAAGAGTCGCATCAGATTGTCCTCGAGCGAAACGAAGAACTGCGACGAACCAGGGTCGCCCTGACGACCTGCACGGCCACGCAACTGACGGTCGACGCGGCGCGACTCGTGGCGCTCGGTGCCCAGAATGGCCAGACCGCCAGCCTCACGCACTTCAGGCGTCAGTTTGATGTCGGTACCACGGCCCGCCATATTGGTAGCGATGGTCACCGTGCCGCGTTTACCAGCCTCGGCCACAATCTCGGCCTCACGTTGGTGCTGCTTGGCATTCAGCACGTTATGTTTGATGCCGCGCATTTTCAGCATTCGGCTCAAAAGTTCGGAAATCTCGACTGATGTGGTACCCACAAGCACAGGGCGGCCAGCCTCGTTGAGTTTCACAATCTCGTTGATGACGGCGTTGTACTTCTCGCGGGCGGTTTTGTAAACCAAATCGTCGTAGTCGATACGCTGCACGGGGCGGTTGGTCGGGATGACCACAACATCGAGTTTGTAGATGTTCCAGAACTCACCAGCCTCGGTCTCGGCAGTACCAGTCATACCCGCAAGTTTCTTATACATACGGAAATAGTTCTGCAGCGTGATGGTTGCGTAGGTCTGCGTTGCTGCCTCGACCTTCACGTTTTCCTTGGCCTCGATGGCTTGGTGCAGACCGTCGGAATAGCGGCGGCCTTCCATAATACGGCCCGTCTGCTCGTCCACAATCTTCACCTTGTTGTCCACAACCACATACTCAACGTCGCGCTCAAACATCGCGTAAGCCTTAAGCAACTGATTTATAGTGTGGATACGCTCGGTTTTTATTGAGTAATCCTGCAGCAGTTTGTCTTTTTTCTCAACAAGTTCGGCTGTTGGCAGATTCTGATGCTCAAGTTCGGCAATCTCGGCGCCGACATCGGGCATCACAAAGAAATTCTTATCTTCCAAATCGCTCGAAATCAAATCGATACCTTTATCAGTAAGTTCGATGGCGTTCTGCTTCTCTTCAATGATGAAATACAGGTCGTCAGTAATCAAGTACATATTCTTGCTGTTGTCCTGCATATAGAAGTTCTCGGTCTTCTGCATCATCACCTTCACGCCAGGCTCGCTCAGATAGCGGATGAGCGGCTTGTGCTTCGGCAGACCTTTGTTTGCGCGCAGCAGCAGTTTTCCGCCTTCTTCCTCGTTGCCTTCGGCGATGAGTTTCTTGGCGTCGGCCAGAAGTTTCGTAACCAGGTCGCGCTGTGCCTGATAGAGTTTCATCACCTGCGGCTTGAATTGGTCGAACAGTTGGTTGTCGCCCTTTGGCACGGGGCCCGATATAATAAGTGGTGTACGGGCGTCGTCAATCAACACCGAGTCCACCTCATCGACGATGGCGTAGTTGTGGCGGCGCTGCACAAGGTCGTCGGGGCTGATGGCCATATTGTCGCGCAGATAGTCGAAACCGAACTCGTTGTTGGTTCCGAAGGTCACATCGGCCTGATAAGCCTTGCGGCGCGGCTCGCTGTTGGGCTCGTGCTTGTCGATGCAGTCCACGCGAAGACCGTGGAATTCGTAGAGCGTGCCCATCCATTCGGCGTCACGTTTTGCCAGATAGTCGTTCACAGTGACCATATGCACGCCTCTGTGTGTCAGCGCGTTAAGGAATACAGGCAGAGTAGCCACAAGTGTTTTACCCTCGCCAGTGGCCATCTCGGCAATCTTGCCTTTGTGCAGAGCAACACCGCCGATAAGTTGCACGTCGTAGTGCACCATATCCCACGTGATTGGCGAGCCGCCAGCGGTCCAGGTGTTGAACCAGATGGCCTTGTCGCCGCGGATTTCAACGCTGTCGCGGACGGCGGCAATGTCGCGGTCGAACTGCGTTGCCGTAACCTCGACCTCGGTGTGCTCTTTGAACCTGCGCGCGGTGTCCTTGATGATGGCGAATGCACGCGGCAGAAGTTCGTCGAGCACATCGGCAATTTTCGCATCAATGGCTTCCTCAATCTTATCTATCTGATTGTAAAGACCTTCCTTCTTCTCGATGTCTTCCTCTTGCTCAATCTGCTGACGCAAATCGGCAATCTGCTTGTTCTCATCGCTGATGCGGTCTTGTATAATCTGCTGAAGTTCAATGCTTTGTTGACGCAACTCGTCGTTCGAGAGATTAGCCAGTTTGGCGTATTCCTCGTTAGTTGCGATAACGTATGGCATTATCTCTTTGATGTCTCGGTCGGATTTGTTCCCGAACAACTTTGTCAGGAAGCCGTCAATTATTCCCATATATTATTGTAATTATTTGTTTATCAAATGATTAATTATCAAATACATATTTTTTGCAAATACGGCAAAAGTAAAAGAATTTTGGTACGAAAAGCCAACAGAACAAAGATTAAAGTGTAAAGTGTGATTTGCGCAAGGTGGAAATCGATAGAAAACAGCCGACAATGTGGCAAAGAGCACAACTCAAGCCGTCCGTTGTCCGTAGTCCGTAGTCCGAAAATCAGCCAGCTATCTATATATCCGGTTCTTGTTCAGCGCCTTGCGATACTTTTCGGCATTGGCGTTGTGCTCAATCAGCGTGCGGGCAAATGCGTGATAGCCCGAAAAATCGTCTTTTGCACAGAAATACAAGTACTTATGCTTGTTGTGGTTAAGCACGGCATCAATCGACGATTTTGACGGAATGCAAATTGGTCCCGGTGGTAATCCTTTGTGTTTGTATGTGTTATACGGGCTTTCAACTTCAAGATGGCGGTTCAGAATGCGCTTGATTTCGAAATCGCCGACAGCGAATTTCACCGTTGGGTCGGCTTGCAGCGGCATTCCAATGCGGATGCGGTTCAGATAGACGCCGGCCACATCGGGTTTCTCATCGTTTTTGATGGTCTCTTCTTCCACAATCGACGCCAGCGTGTAAGCTTCGTCGGGTGTGAGATTGACGGCTTTGGCCTTCTCGCGGCGGCTGTCGTTCCAGAATTTGACCGACTCGGCATACATCCGCTCAACAAACTGCTCGGCGCTTGTGTTCCAGTTGAAATGGTAGGTGTCGGTAATGAACAGCGTGAAAGCCGTCTCTTTTGTTTTGCCGAATTTTGCCAGATAATTGTTGTCAGTCAGCAACATATACAGTTCGGCATCATTCATTTCGAGCTTGTTGCCAACCAGTTCGGCAAGCCGCTTGATTGAGCGCACCTTGCCAATGGTAATCTTCACAGGCTCTTGCGCGCCGCTTCGCAACAGATTGATTAACTGATTATTGCTCATTCCGTTGCGAATCTTAAACCGTCCGGCCTTTACCAGTTGCGGGTAGTTTTTCTGTCGCGCCACCCAGTCGAACGATTCTGCATCGACAATAAAACTGCTGTCTTTCAGCATTTTGAGAACATCAGCATAACGGCTGCCGGTTTTTATACAGAGATAGGCCGTCTTGCGTCCGTCGAGTTTCACGTTCGGCCGCTGCACTTCACCATATATATGATAGGCCATAACTGCGAAGACAATCGCCCCCGCCAAGCCGCTCAACGCCAGCCACCGGCCAAATTTTTTCTTACTTTTTTTTGCCACGATTGTGTTGTTATTTTGGTGCGCAAATGTAACGGATTTTTCGTCAGCCGAGCGGTTTGTGCGGTCCTAAAATCTGTGCTGTCAGGTTATGTCGGTGATATTCAGGCGTATCTGTCTGTATTTTGTGAATTGTTACCGAGTTTTCAATGATTGTTCTCGCAAGGGCAGGGCGCGTAGCCTTTGTAGCGTTTCTTCTGTGTGGCGCACGATGTGGCTAACACGCACAATATCAGCAGAAAGCAGGTTACAATTGACAGTTTTGGCAGGCGACGTTTCATCACTTTTGTATTTTGTTTTCAAAATAGGCGCAACAACCTGACAATCCACAACTTTCGCACTTTGGCTTGCGTGCGGTGCAGACGTAGCGTCCGTGCAAAATTAGCCAATGATGCGCAATCGGCAATAGTTCGGGCGCGATGTTTTTGACCAATTGCCGTTCTGTGTCGATGGGGCGTTTGGCGTTCACGGTCAAGCCGATGCGTGCCGAGACGCGGAACACGTGCGTATCGACGGCCAGCGCAGGCTTGTTGTAGATGACCGACAGAATCACATTGGCGGTTTTGCGGCCAACGCCAGGCAACTGCTGCAACTGCTCAAGATTGTCGGGAACCACGCAGCCGAAACGGTAGGTTAGCATTTGCGCCATTCCGTGCAGGTGTGCGGCCTTGTTGTTGGGGAACGAGCAACTTTTTATCAACTCAAAAATCTCGTCAACCGAGCCTTGCGCCATTGATTTGGCGTCGGGGAAGCTGCGGAAAAGGGCAGGGGTGACCTGATTCACGCGTTTGTCGGTGCACTGTGCCGAAAGAATAACCGCCACCAGCAACTCATAGGCGTTCGAGTAGTGCAGTTCGGTCTGCGCTGTCGGCATATTGCGGCTGAACCAGTCAATCACGTTTCGGTAGCGTTCGGCGGTAGTCATTTGAGTTTTAAGTTATCGAAGTTTTAAGTTTAAAAGTTGAGACGCTTCGTTGTTTAGTGGTTTAAAGTTTAACAGGTTTAACAGGTTTAAATGGACTTCAGACTTCAGACTACAGAATTTTGGATAATCGGTGAATTGGTTAATCGTAATTCGTAATTCGTAATTCGTAATTCGTAATTCGTAATTCGTAATTCGTAA
>CAMHPA010000100.1 GCA_946186925.1 uncultured Bacteroidota bacterium
GACGCATACAATGTTAGGGCAAGGCTGAAATTAGTGTAAAATTCCTTGAACTCAGGATTTTCCATCGTGGCTTTGGCAATCTCGTCTGATTCCAAATCTACCCATATTGGTTTGTCGGGAATGTTGCTGCAACTCGCAAGTAATCCAACCAATGCTATGAATAATACTCTTTTCATATTTCTATACACTTATCCGTGTCGTGCGCAACTTCTTGTTAATTTAATATCGTTTAAAGTTTATGTATAGTCCTGGATTTGGAAGGGGACAATAAAAAAGCGCGGACTATAACTTCGTCTACGCTTATCGAGGCATCGCCAAACGCCTTGCACCTATATACGAGTAAAGCCCACGCTAAAAGCGTGAGTATTACTTTATATCTGGTGCTTGAAATTGGCGATTTTCGATAAGCAGAAAATAAAGCAACGCTTATTTATCTATATGTCATACAATTGATTTACATAAGCAAGACGTTTTTATATTCAACAATAGTCCAAATATATGAATGTTCACTGTGATATGAAAATGTTTTTTGGCTATTGCGGATATGAATTAAAATCTGTGTACCCGCGAAGCGGGGCGGTGTCATCAGTGCGAGATGTAATGCTAAATCCGCCTATTCCAAAATCAATTGCCGCAAATCGTTATTTTTCAAAAACATAACACTATAAACGGGCAGGTAAGTTATGCCGTTTTTCGTGCGGATTTCACGGTCGTTGTTCAGTACAAAGGCTTGGCTGATATTGTATTCCTTAACTTCAAGAATGTTTGATAGTGCGCTGTGTACATAGTAGTCTTTCCCCGATTTCACTTCGATTGGAGTCACCGAAAGGTGTTCTGCGTCGTCGATTAGGAAATCCACTTCGCCCATTTTTTTGTTGTCGTAGTAGCAGAGCCTGAATCCGTGGGCTGCAAGTTCCTGAGCCACAACCGCTTCGTACACCGAGCCGAGGTTTACGCTGCCAATGTCGTTCATAATTGCCTGAATTTGATGCTGATACAGTATGCCTGTGAAAATGCCCACGTCATTCAAATAGAGTTTCAGCAGGTTTTTGCCGCTGTTCTCGACAATAGGGTACGACGGTTTGCTGACGGCTTGCACTTGCAAGGCTATGCCCGCACTGATAAGGTATTCAAACTCATCGGAATAGTTGCTCATTCGCGCTTCTTTTTTCCCGTCAATTTTCGCTGCCATCACCCTTTTCTTTTTGTTTTCCAGATTCGACGGAATCATCTCGAAAATGCGCTGAATTTTCAGTTTGCGTTGGCTTTCCTGCTCATAACGGGCGGCGTCGAGCCGATAGAGATGGTGTATTTCCTGCTGAATATCACGCACTTCGACAATGTTTTTTCTGCTGATGAAACTGTTTACTGCATCGGGCAAGCCACCCACAAGCAGATATTTCTTGAACAAATCCATCATTTTCGCGTGAAGCGATTCGGAAAGACTTTCGCGTTTGTTGATTTTCGATTCCATAGCGGCAATTGCTTCTTCGCCCACGCCGTTTGCCCAGAGAAATTCTTCAAAATCAAGCGGATACATATTTTTGATTGTTATGCTTCCGACAGGCATTGTTGGTGTTTCTTTGAGCGTTACGCCCAAAAGCGAACCGCTCGCGATGTATGTGAAACGGTCGTCTTGTTTGAGGAATTTTACCAAACTCAGCAAGTGGTCGTAGGTTTGTATCTCATCAATGAAAATAAGCGTTTTTTGCTTGTCTTTCAGTTTGTTGCCTGCTATGGTGCTTAGGCTGAGATAGAAATCGTCCAGAGTTTTTGCATCGGCAAAAATCCTTGGGCCAAAACTGTCTTCGGCCATATTTATTTCCACATAATTGGGGAATAGCCGTTTGCCTACGTGGCGAATGATATACGACTTTCCAATCTGCCGAGCACCAGCCAGAATCAGCATTTTGTTTGAGTTGGATTTTAAATAATCTTCTAAATATTTCTCTATCTTTCTTTTAAGCATAGCGTTTTACACTTTTCTTATAAAATTTGCTCTACAAAAATACACTTTTCCTATAAAATCCAATACTTAAAAATACACTTTTCCTATAAATTTTAATGCCTAAAAATACACTTTTTCTATAAAATTGATGCTTAAATAATACACTTTTCCTATAAAATCTGGTTTCAGGAGCACTCGGTCGGTGGCGTCGGCCTTCAAATAAAAACAACAATTTCTCGCCAACTTGATGGAACAAATGCCAATCGGTTTCTATCTTTGGCGAAAATCTGAAAGACGTGCATTTTCTCTTTCCAACGGTTTTGTGGGCATTGGCGGCGCTGGCCGTCCCTGTGGTGGTGCATTTGTTCAATTTCCGCCGATACAGGGTTTTGCCGTTCAGCAACACTCAGTTTATCAAGGCGATACAGAGTGAGCAGCGCACGCGTTCCACTTTGCGCCAATGGCTTTTGCTTGTGTTGAGGTTGCTGGCGGTGGCACTCATTGTGCTGGCATTTGCGCAGCCGTATATTCCTAAAAACGAGGACTATAACATTCAAAAAACGCGAGTTGCGGTTTACATTGACAACTCGTTCAGTATGGAGGCGAGCGACGACCACGGAACGCTGCTCGAACGCGCCAAAACGCAGGCCTGCCAATTGGTTGACGCATTTCCCGTTGGGACGGAATATCTGCTGATAACCAACGAGATGGAACCGCAGCAACAGCGTTGGGTGGGAGCGGAGCAGTTCTCCGATTGGGTGCGCCGCGTGCAGTCGACGCACATTGTCGCCGAAATTGACGAAGTGCTTCATCGTCAGCAGATTATCGGCCGCGACACTAATGCAGTGCTCTATTCGTTCCTGTTCACCGACCTGCACAAGCCGTCGTTCGTGCTCAAAAACTCGCAACCCGACAGCCGTCAGCATATTTTTCTGACCCCCGAAGCCAACGGCTCGCGCAACAATATTTCAATTGATTCACTGTGGTTTAGCTCGCCTGGATTGTATGTCGGCAAGGTTGAGGAGATGACCGTCCGCCTGCGCAACCACGGCAGCGAGCCGCTCTCGAACCTTAATTTGCAGGTCTTTGTCAACGACACAATGAAGAACACCGTGCCGTTCTCGATTGAGCCCAACAGCGCGCTCGACGTGAAGTGCACCTTCCTGCACAGCCGTCAGGGTTGGAACAGCGGCTACGTGGCCATTCAGGATTACCCAATCACGTTCGATAACCGACTGTTTTTCAGTTTCAACATTCAACGGCATACTAACGTTTTGTGTATCAGTGATAAAACTGATGCCGATTATCTTGCCGCGCTCTACCGAACCGACAGTGCGGTGCTTTACCGCCGCGTGTCGCCGTTCAGCGTTAAGTATGATAAACTTGCTGACAATCAGTTGATCGTACTAGATTCGCCCGTGCAGTTGTCGTCGGGAGCGGTGGAGCAGTTGGCCAAGTTTGTGGCGTCAGGCGGACATTTGGCGTTGCTGCCGTCGCGCGAAGGCGATTTCGACCAGTTGCTGCGAGCCACCAACGGTCCGCAAATGAAGGGCTGGATTGCGCAAAACGGCGCGGCGGCCAATCTGAACACGCGCCACAGCCTTTTCCGCGACGCCTTTTCCGACCGCCCAAAAAACTACTCAATGCCCACCTACGACGGATTTTTCGAGGTTGCGGCCACTTCGCGCCAGCGCATAACGCGCCTTTTCGACACTGAGCCAGGCGGTCTGCTGATGTTTGAATACGGCTGCGGGCAAGGCAGAATCTACGTTTCGTCCGTTCCGCTTGCCGCCGACCACACCAACCTGATGTTCCACCCCGTTTTCGTGCCGCTGTTCTACAATATGGCCATTCAGAGCACCACGCCAGGGCGGTTGTACACCACGCTTGCCGCCGATATGCAGTTGCCTGTCAATGTGCAAGATGCGTCGAAAAACATATCGCTTGTTCAAGCCGATGGCGCGGCGTTTTTCCCCGTCAAGCGGATAGATGGCGGCGGAGTTGTGCTCTATCCCGATGCCGCGGAACTGACGGCGGGAAATTATTCGCTTAATGCTGAAAATGAGATGGTTGGATATGCTTCGTTGAATTTCGACCGTGCGGAGTCAGTGCAGCAGTTCTATGAGCCCGACGAGGCTGCTGAAATGCTGCGGCAGCGCGGGTTTAACGTCGATATTTTGAAGGCGGGCGACTCATTTGCCGATTCGGTGGCAGCCACCCAGACCGACATTGGCCTTTGGCGGCTGTTCGCCCTGCTCGCGTTGGTGGTCCTGCTTGCGGAGACGGCGCTGTTGAGGCTTTGGCGAAATTGATTTTAAAATCGCACAGATGACACAGAATACACAGAATTTCACTGATTTATGATTTTTTGTTCGGATTGAATCTGTAAAAATCGGTTAGAGCCGATTCGTTAAATTTGCTTATCCGCCTGCGGATATTCGTTAAAAAGGAAAATTAATTCGTTGAATTGGTTTAATTCGGTGATTAAAGATAATTAGTTGATAGAGAATATGATAGAGATATGCGCATTGGCGTCGGGGAGTAACGGTAACTGTTATTATATTGGTAATGAGAGCGATGCCGTGCTGATTGATGCGGGCATTCACTTTAAATGTCTGATAGATAGGATGAAAACTGCAGGCGTCGATATTGGCAAGGTGCGTGCAGTCTTCATTTCGCACGAGCACACCGACCACGTCTGCGGCGCATATGGCATTGGCAAGCGGCTCTGTCTGCCATTCTACTTCACCCGAAAAACATTTAACAACACCCGCGGTCAGTTTCGTCCAGCCGAAGTGCGCTTTTTTGAGCCAGGCGATGTCTGCGATGTGTTTGGCATTCAAGTGCACACCTTCGGCAAGCGCCACGATGCGTCGGACCCGTGCAGTTTTGTGGTCGAAACAAACGGCCGCAAAATTGGCGTGATGACCGACATTGGCATTGTCACCGAGGCGGTTTCCGACCATTTCGCACAGTGCGATGCGGTTTTTCTCGAGTCGAATTACGATGAAGATATGCTTTGGCACGGCTCATACCCATATTTCCTGAAGCAACGCGTGGCTTCCGAAGTTGGGCATCTGTCTAACAATCAGTCATTTGAATTAGCTTCGCAGCACGCTTCGCCAGCTCTGTCGCACATTTTTCTGTCGCACATTTCCGCCGAGAACAACACTATTGAAAAAGCATTAGCAGCATTCTCTCAAATTGCTCAAAATGTGACAGTTCTGCCAACTTCGCGGCACGAGGCTTCGGCGGTGGTGAGACTTTGAATTGACAATTGACGGTGGACAATTGACAATTATTTTGAAGCGCAAAACCTTAAATGTGCGGTTTCTATTCCGCATATGAAAAAATCGCCCCGAAGTATTATTCAGTAATAAGCGATGTGTCTTTTTCAAGGCCTTTTAAATAATGCTAGGCGTGAAGGTGTTTTTTTTCGTGTGCAACGAATTTATCATCTCATTTAAACGCATTATATTCATATTGTCTTCTAAATCAGCAATCTTTTTGCAGATGCATTCGATTATCGAAGCAATTTTAAATTCGGATTAAACGTTGTTTAAATCGGTTAGTGAGAATCTCAAAACGATAGATACCGCAAGGGTGGTGATGGCTTTTTTATAAGACTATTTCCTAAGTTTCTTTTCGCTTATAATCGCCTGATAGAACAGTTCTTGAATCTGTGTGCGGATGTTGAGTTTCGCCAGTTTGTTGTCTTTCGATGTGGGGTAGGTGCGGTTTGTCAGAAAAACCATAAAGCACTCATATTCAGGGTCAATCCAGATGTATGCGCCAGTGAATCCGCTGTGTCCGAAACTTTTTTGCGAAGCTTTTTCGCTGGTTGGGCCGTTGGTGTTGAATTTCACGAGCGGTTTGTCGAAACCAAGCGCTCGGCGGTTGCCGCTGAATGGCGCTGTTGTGAAGGTTTTGACGGTGCCCGGGCTGAACAGTTTCACATCGCCGTAAGTTCCGCCGTTGAGCCACAGTTGGCACAGTTTGGCAAGGTCGTTGGCGTTCGAGAACAAGCCCGCGTGCCCCGAAACGCCGCCCAGCATAGCCGCGCCTTGGTCGTTCACAAAGCCGCAGATGGTGTCGTTGCGCCAGTTGCTGTCAATTTCCGACGGCACAATTCGCACCGTATCGAATCGCTCAAGCGGCCTATATCCTGTGTTGCTCATTCCTAATGGTTTGAAAATCTTTTCGTTGCAATATTCATCGATTTTCATTCCCGTCAGTTTTTCAATCATCAGCGGGAAAAGATAGAACCCAAGGTCGCTGTAGAGATATTTTTTGTCGCCGAGCGGCGATTTGGCGATTTCGGAATAAATAGTGTCTGTGTATTTTGAATTAAGATACAGACTATCAGATATTTGAATGCTGAATTTGTCAGTTTTTGTCCGCGAGTACAAATCCGGTCGCAGCGAGCCGTCGGGCGCGAATGTGTTTTGGTAGAACGGCACCCAGTTTTTCAGTCCGGCTTGGTGTGTAAGAATATGATTGATTTTCAAGTCTTTCTTGTTGCTTTTGGCTATCACCGGCACGTAAGTCGACAGCTTATCGTTCAGTTTGAATCGCTTTTGGTCGTAGAGCATCATCAGCGCCGTGGTGGTGGCCGCCACTTTCGTGACTGATGCAATGTCGTAAATATCAGTTAGTTGCACGGGTTGCAAGCTGTCGTAAGTGTGGTAGCCGAAGGCTTTGTTGTAAACAACGTTGCCTTTCACGCCAAAAAGCAGTTGGCAACCAGGCATTATTTTGCCCTTAATGCATTGATTGATAATGGAATCAATCTTATCGAACGGTGCGGTTTCAAGTTCGGCGCAAGCGGTGTTCGAGTAGGTGAGCCGCGTTTTGTGGTCGATGTTTTGGCCGGCGCCTTCAAGTATGTTTCCGTTGGCTGATACCGGAATGCGGCCTTTGACCGTCAGTCCGCCAAAAATGGCTTGAGCAGCCATTTCCTGCGTTTCGCTGTTTGCCCGATAGCCAACAAGTATTGCTTGCAAATTATTGATATTCTGAATTTTCGCAAGGGCGTACGGATTGCCCAAATGCACTAGAACAACATTGCCGTTAAGTGCAAGTGTGTCAATCAGTTTCACCGATTCGGGTATCACACCGAAGTTTTTCGATTGCAACTCGTTGGTTCCTAGAGTGGTTACAATTACAATGCTGTACGCTTTCGCCGAGTCGAAAACCACGCTGATCACCGAGTCGGTGGGATAGGTGGTCAGGTTCAGAGTGTCGGCATTGGTGTAGCAGAGCAGTTGCTGTTGGAATTTGTTGTCGGGTGTTCCGCCAAGTGTAATCGATAGTATTTTGTTGTCCGACAGATTGTTAATGGGTAGCTTGCCCTTGTTCTTTATCAGCGTCAGCGATTGGCCGGTGAGCCGGTTCTGCATCGCGACAGCGCCTGTCGAGTGCAAATCGGCGTAAAGGTTGGTGGTGTCGATGGGCTGATAGTGGTTCAATCCCATCCAAGCCTTGGTTATCAGCACTTTGCGACAGCGGCGGTTGAGTTCGTCAAGGCTTATCAGGCTGTCGGCAATAGCCTGCTCAATGCTGTTGATGGTGAGTTCAGCGTTTTTCGGGAAGAGCAGAATGTCGTTTCCTGCCATAAACGCGCGGACTTCCAACTCGCCAGGCTCAAAGGCGTTTGCCACGCCGCGCATATTCAGCGCATCGGTGAAAATCAATCCTTTATAGCCTAAATCGTTGATTAGCAGCGAGTCCACAATGCGCTTCGACAGTGTCGACGGAAGCAGTGTGTCGGGTTCCAAGACGGGCACGGCAAGGTGCGCCACAAGCATTCCGCCCATCAGGTCGGCGGTTTTGCGGAACGGGTATAACTCAATGTCATTCAGCCGCCTACGGCTGTGGTCAACAAGTGGCAGTGCAAGGTGCGAGTCGGTGTGGGTGTCGCCGTGGCCAGGAAAATGCTTGCCCACGGCCAGCACGCCGTTGTCTTGCATTCCGCGTGCGTATGCTGATGCACAATTAGTTACGTGTGTTTTGTTTTCGCCAAACGAACGGCTGTTGATAATCGGGTTTTGCGGTTCAACGTTGATGTCGAGCACGGGTGCAAAGTTGATGTTCACACCCAGCCGTCGGCACTGCCGCGCCACTTCTGCGCCAAAATCATAGATGGGCTCGGTGCTTCCGATGGCGCCCAAAGCCATTGCGCGGGGGTAGTAGATGGTGCTGTCGAGCCGCATTCCAAGCCCGTATTCGGCATCGATGGCCACCATTGCCGGAATGTTTAGCACGGCCTGAATGCGATTGCACAACATAGCCTGCCGCACTGGGCCGCCCTGCATAAAAATGATGCCGCCAATTTGCTGTTGTTCAAATAGTTCAACGGTCTGCTGATTGTAGCTTTCGGTTTTGTTCGAATAGACAGCCATCATTATCAGCTGCGCGATTTTCTGCCGCGTGTTGAGCGTATTTAGCACAGAATCAGCCCATTGCTCTTGCTCGGCGGTGGATTCCACCTTTCCCGAATTGTGGCTATTGCCATAGGCGGCCACCGCAGTCAATAAACCAATCGTAACCGATAAATATTTGAAAATCATTATTCCTACAAGTTTGGCGCTTTGCTTTTTATAAATTGAGTAAGGTTTAAAGATTAACGAGTAATGTATGTGGAATTAGCTCGTAATTCATTCAACCTTCAATCCTTCAATCAATCAGTGAATGAATTTGAACAATCTGCGCCAGCGGATGTTTTTCGGGAACGATTGGTCCTTGTCCGACGAGAACCAAATCATCGAAGCCTTGCCAACTATGTGGTCTTCAGGCACAAAGCCCCAGAAACGCGAGTCGAGCGAGTTGTGGCGGTTGTCGCCCATCATCCAGTAGTAGTCCATTGCAAAGGTGTACTTGTCGGCGGGCTGCCCATTTATATATATGGTGCTGTCCTTGACTTGCAGGTCGTTGCCTTCGTAGATGCGGATAATGCGCTGATACAAAGGAAGATTGTCAATTGTTAAATCGATGGTTGCGCCCTTTTGCGGAACCCATAGCGGGCCAAAGTTGTCTTCGTTCCAGCGATAGCGCGCGTCGTGCGGGAAGTTGGTGCCGTCGTAGCGGTCGCCTGCGTTGACGCGTTTTATCTCTCTGATAAAGCGGAAGTTACGCAGACTTTCAACCATTTCGGGCGTCAGTGGAATTTGGTAGTGTCCTGCGGCAATTTGGCTGCGGCTGATGTCTTCCATCGATATTCCCAACTTCTGTAAAGCCTTGGGACTGAACGATGTACCATCGGTTATGATGTCGTAACGATACTGCTTGATGCCGATTTCTTCTTGCGGCTTTCCGTTGATAAACAGTTGTCCGTCAACAATTTTGAGCGAGTCGCCAGGAATGGCCACGCAGCGTTTGATGTAGTTTTCGCGCTTGTCAACGGGGCGATAGCCGATGGTGTAGTATTGCCAGATTTTCTCGCGGCCGTAGTCGCGCACCAGTTGATGGTAACTAGGTGCCTGATTTTCAAGGCAAACCGTGTCGCCTTCGGGGAAGTTGAACACAACCACATCGTTGTTCTTAATCTTGCGGAAGCCCGCCATACGCGTGTATTTACGCTGCCAAATATCAGAATATGAGCGTGTTGTGGCAGTGAACGGCATTGTGTGGTGCACAAACGGCACCGAAATTGGCGTTATCGGCTTGCGAGGGCCGTAAGTGAACTTATTTACAAACAGATAGTCGCCCACAAGCAGCGATTTTTCCATCGACGAAGTGGGAA
>CAMHPA010000101.1 GCA_946186925.1 uncultured Bacteroidota bacterium
GGGACGCGATTCATCGCGTCCGCCCCAATTCACCGATTCACCAGTTAAACAAAAACGAAAACGACGCCGCTTCGCGGGAAATTGAAAGAAAATTTAGAACAAAATTATAAGAAAATGATTTTTAGTTTTTTAACACTAACCGAACGAACCCGAAACAATCCAAACGCAAGGTTTTGGTTTCAGTTTGGATAAGTTTGGTTAGAGATGAATTTTGAACAATTTTAAATCAGATTTTTTAAAAATTTCCGCCCGTCAGGGCGATAACGAAAACAATTTAATACCACAACAAAATGAACCGCAAACAATTATCAATCGCCGCCCTCGCACTGGCGGCAGCGCTGACCGCCTGCAACAGCGGCAGTAAAAACCAAACACCCGACGGATGGGTGATTAAAAACGAGGTAAAAGACATCGAAACCATTGACCTTGAGCAGATTGCCGAGGCAATTGAGGTTATTCCAATCGCAACCGACGAGCCGATAGATGATATTCAGGGCTTAAGCGGCAGCAGCAACGATTTTATTGCTGGCAATAATCGCTGGCAAAAGTTCTATCACATCAAAGACGGACGCCTTGTCGGCAAACTCGATGCCGTGGGCAACGGTCCGAACGAATACCGATTACTTTACAAATTCTCGTATCAGCCCGATGGCGGTCTTTTCTATGGCTACAACAACAGCAAAGGTGAGATAATGTGCTTCCAAACGTCACCGTTCGAATTCGTGTCGAAATCCCCAATCAATATCCATCCTTTCAGTATGCTTACTCTCGGTCGCGACCAGATGCTTTTAATAGCCAATCCACCGCTTGAGGAGTGTAAAGATGTTGAATATCAGGAACTTGGTGATGGTTCGACGATGAGAAAGATAAAAGACAGCAGTATTGTGTACAAATTCGACGGGCAAGCGCTGACTAAACTGTTTCGTGTCGCAAAAAATAGCAGTTCATCAGTATTCACGCGTTCAGGCAACAATGTGCTGATGTCGCTGCTTATGCCCCAACACACGCTATACCGTTATGCTGACGACAAAATAGAGAAAATCTTAACCATCGACTACGGCGATATGGAAAAGCCAGAACCCGAAACAAAAGTTGAAACTCAAGGTGATTTAATAATGGTAAAAACGGTCGTTAACGGCGATTACAGCGAAGGTTGCTATCATCCGCAACTCAACGGCTCAACGCTGGCCTATTGGCATTATACCGTTATAAATGATAAAGGACACAACTGCCTTGCCATTGCCACTCCCGAAAGCGTACGCAATTATGAGGTCCGCATTGGCGGTTTGAATCTTAATGTTAACCCAGAAATGATTGACAACGGCATCTACACAATGCTGATTCAAGGCGACTGGGAGAGCAAAATCAACGCCGACGAGGAGATGTCGGAAACTGGCAAACGCATTATCGAGGCAATGAAGGGGAACGATTATAATCCTGTTATCTTGCAGTTTAAATTGAAAATTTAGTAGGGACGTGGCGTGCCGCGTCCGAAAAAACAGGAAAACTGACACAATAAAAACGAAAACAATGAACCACGGAACATTATCAATTGCCGCCCTAACATTGGCGACAGCGTTGACCGCCTGCAACAGCGGCAGTAAAACCGAAATGACTGCATCCAGTAGCGTTGAACTTTCAGGAACAGTTGACAGTGTTGCGTTTACCGACAACATTGAATCAATATCGTTGTTAAATCTGCAGATGGACGACGACTGGGTTTTTATCTTCGATCCCCATTTCGTCTTTTCCGACAACTATATGTATATGTTTGAGAATTACACAATGAAAATGCTTTGTTTCGATAAGCGGACGGGCGAAAAAATATCAAGCAGAGCAATCCTTGGAAACGGTCCTGGCGAAATAGTGCAATTCTACGATATGTTTTGTATCGGCGACAACTTCTGTGTTTACGACGAGAAGCATATCATCCGTCAGTTCAATTCAAAAGGCGCGTTCCTTGGCAAAATGCACGAGTGTGACGATTCGTTTTCGGGTTACAATCATTTAATGCGGCTTAAAAACGGAGATTATGCGTTCCTTTTGCGCGGAGAAAGACAGTCTGACTCTGTAAGGCCAGCCATCTTGCTGACTGACGAATCGTTCAACATAAAATCGAAATATTTCACAATACCACAAAGCCGTTCCACTTTAAATGGAGGCTATGCAAATCCCTATTTTGTAAACGATGATACCGTCAGATTCTTCCTTTCGTATGACTGTCACATCTATTCGCTCTGCGGCGATATTGAGCGGAATATTGAGTTGGTACTGCCAAACCCGTTAACCGAAAAAATAGCCAATAGTCTTGACCCTCGCGATTCTCAATATTTTGAAAAGATAGTTTCGTACGATGGCCCTTTTTATGATTTCGGCGAATCGGGGAGGTTCCTGGTTTTTCAATACAAAATGAGTGGAAATTATTATTTGTCGATGCTTGACAAACGCACAAACAACGTTGTATCAAAGGCTTATTACGATGAATCACAAAGCATAATTGCCAATTTGTTTGATAAAATGTATTATTTGTCATCCGATGGAAAATATCTCTACGGTAAATATTTTTACAAAGATTTGGCCGCTCTGCTCGAAAACCTTGGCGACCAACCCGACGAGCGTTTGCAAAAAACGAAAGCCGAATTACAGGCCTGTCTGGAGCGCAACGCCGACTACATCAAAGGTCTTGAACCCGAGGAACTCGGCGAGGCAAGCATATTGGCGAAAATCAAACTGAAAGATTAGAGAAGTAAAGTATTAAGTAATAAGTTTTAAAAGTTATAAGTTAAAAAGGCAAAAGGCATAAGTAGAGACGTGGCGCGCCGCGTCTCTACATTACAAACGAAAAAAACGGACACCGCTTCGCGGGAAATTGAAAGAAAATTTAAAACAAAATTATAAGAAAATGATATTCAGTTTTTTAACGCTAACCAAACGAACCCGAAACAATCCAAACACAAGGTTTTGGTTTCATTTTGGATAAGTTTGGTTAGAGATGAATTTTGAACAATTTTAAATCAGATTTTATAAAAATTTCCGCCCGTCAGGGCGCTAAAAAACTAAACTTCTAAACACTAAACATCCAAACATTTAACGTTTATGTTTAAACAGTTGATAAACAAACCGATAGCCGTCACAATGGTGCTCATAGCGGTGCTGGTGCTCGGCGTGGCGGCCATCAATATGCTGCCAGTGTCGCTCGTGCCCGACATCGACATTCCGCAGATAACCGTGCAGGTGTCGTCGGCAGGCAAGTCGGCGCGCGAGTTGAACGAGACGATGATTGCCCCCCTGCGGTCGCAACTGGTGCAGGTGCCGCATTTGAGCCAGATTAACTGCACGGCCAAAGACGGCAGCGGCGTCATCTCAATGACGTTCGACTACGGCTCCGACGCCGACTACATCTTCATCGACGTGAACGAGCGCATCGACCGCGCAATGGCCAACTGGCCCCGAGGCGAGGACCGCCCAGTGGTGGCTCGCGCCAGCGCAACCGACATCCCAGCCTTCTTCATCAACGTGACGCTGGCCGACAGCATTGTCACCGCGCAGCAGACGCTGGAGATGAGCGCCTTCACCCGCCAGGTGATTGTGCGCCGCATTGAGCAGTTGCCCGAGGTGGCTATGGTCGACGTGTCGGGCCTGCTGCACCCCGAGTTGCTCATTGTGCCCGATATGCAGAAACTGCACTCGATGGGCATCACCGAGCAACAACTTGGCGACGCCATCAACGGAGCCAACGTGCATCTGGGCAGCCTGAGCATCCGCGACGGCGAGTACCGCTTCGACGTCCGCTTTGAGTCGGCGCTACTCACCCGCTCCGATGTTGAGGACGTGTGGCTCAAGGTGAACGACCGCGTTTATCAACTCAAAGACCTGGCCGAAGTGCGCGAGCAGCCGCAGACAATGAAGGGGATGATAACCTCCGACGGCCGCCAGTGCGTCACAATGGCCGTCATCAAGCGCACTGAGGCGCGTATGGCCGACCTGCAGAAGGGCGTGAGCGAACTGATGAAGGCTTTCGCCGACGATTACCCAACAATGCGCTTCACCATCACCCGCGACCAGACCGAACTGCTCGACTACTCCATCAACAATATGATTAAGAACTTGATTTTCGGCGCGCTGTTCGCCTGCCTGATAATCTTCTTCTTTATGCACGATTTCAAGTCGCCTATGCTGGTGGTGGTTACCATCCCCACGGCGCTCATCCTCTCGTTCCTGCTGTTCTACGTCATCGGCATATCAATCAATGTCATATCGCTCTCGGGCCTTGTTTTGGGCCTGGGAATGATGGTGGATAACTCCATCATCACCATCGACAACATAACGCAGCGGTGGCGCAAGGGCGAACGGCTGCCCGACGCGTGCGTTTACGGCTCGCAGGAGGTTTTCACGCCGATGCTGAGTTCGGTGCTCACCACGTGCGCCATTTTTGTGCCGATGATTTTTGTGAGCGGCATTGCGGGCGCCCTTTTCTACGACGAGGCGATGGCCGTGAGCATCACGCTGATGTCGGCCCTGCTGGTGTCGGTGCTGCTGATGCCCGTGCTCTACAACCTGCTCTACAAGCGTCAGAGCCAGAACCCGAACGGCGGTGCGCTGCCGCGCGAGAAGGGCGGCTGGCTCATTGCCATCTACGACCGCTGGCTCAAGTGGCTTTTCCGCCGCCGCGCCGTGGTGTGGTCGGTTTTGGGCGCGTCGGTGCTGCTGATTGGGCTGCTGTTTATAGGGCTCGAAAAACGCAAACTGCCTGTGATGGCGCACGCCGACACCCTTGTGAGCATTGAGTGGAATGAGCGCATCACCGTTGAGGAGAACAACCGCCGCTGCCAGAGCCTGATTGGCAGTTTCGGCAGCCTCATCAGGCAATCAACCTGTATGGTTGGCTCGCAGCAGTTTGTGCTTGCCCACACGGGCGAGATAACGCCCACCGAGGCTGTCATCTACATCAAAGCCGCATCACCCGACGATATTGCGCTGATTGAGAAACAGATAGCCGAGACAATGCGCCGTCAGTGGCCGCAATCGGTGGTGAGCAGCCGAGCCGCTGGCAACATCTTCGATATGATTTTTGCCGAGAAGGAGCCGCCGCTCACCGTGCGTCTGCGAGCCACGGGCGGCGAACCGCCAACGCCTGCCGCGCTCACGGCCGTCTGCGACCAGATTCGCGCCGCCCTGCCCGACGCTGGCGTGCAGCCCATTGAGTGGAACGACTACATTGAACTTGTGGCCGACCCCGAGCGGCTCGCGCTCTACGGCGTCAGTTACGACCAGATAATGCAATATCTGCGCAACGCGATGAACGACAACCAGATACTGCGCATCAGCAAGGGCGATGTGTCGGAGCCGATAGTGATTGGCGCGGGCCACAAGCAGGCCGCCGACCTCATCAGCGGCTGCCAGATTGCCACCAAGGGCGGCAGCGTTCCGCTCGACGTGCTGATGAGGGAGACCCGCAACCGCGACCTGAAAACCATCACCTCGGGTGCCGACGGCGAGTACTACCCCATTCCGCTCAACATCAGCGGCCGACAGGTGGAGCCAGCAATGGCGGCCATCCGCGAGGTGGTGCGCCAGACCGACGGGTTCGAGGTCGATTTCTCGGGCGCCTATTTCACCAACCGCGAGTTAATCAGAGAGATGTGTATGGTGCTGCTCATCTCGGTGCTGCTGCTGTTCTTCATTTTGGCGGCGCAGTTCGAGAGCCTTGTGCAGCCGCTCATCATTATGCTCGAACTGCTCACCGACATCTTTGCGGCGATGCTGGCGCTCAAAATCTTCGGCGAGAGCCTCAACCTGATGTCGATGATTGGCATTGTGGTGATGTGCGGCATCGTCATCAACGACAGTATTTTGAAGGTGGACACCATCAACCGTCTGCGCGCAAGCGGAATGAGCCTCAAACGCGCCATTATGGACGCTGGCCGCCGCCGCCTGAAACCCATCATAATGACCTCATTGACAACCATTCTGGCCATTGCGCCGTTCCTTGTCAAGGGCGATATGGGCAGCGACCTGCAGTATCCGCTCTCGCTGGCGCTCATTGCGGGAATGGTGGCTGGCACGCTGGTGAGCGTCTTCTTTGTGCCGATAGCCTACTACGCCATCTATCGTAAAACTGAAAAAATCTGATTTTGAATATGTTGCAACAAAACGGTCGGCGGGTTTCCTCGTTTTCAGTCATACTGATAATGGTGGTTCTGATGATTGTCGGGGCCGCCGTGCTGCCGCTTCTGCGCCTGCAGTACAGCCCCAGCCCCAAGCAGAGCCAGGTCAGCGTGAGTTTCAACTATCCCGCCTCGGCGCGCGTCACCGAGTCGGAGGTGACATCGGTGATTGAGGGCGCGCTGAACACCATCGGCGGCATCGACTACACGCAGGCCGAGTCGTACCAGGGCGGCGGCTACGTGCAGATTCGCTTCAAAGACGATGTCGATATTGAGACGGCCCGCTTTGAGGTATCGACCCATCTGCGGCAGATAAAAAGCAAACTGCCCGAGGGCGTGAACCCCTACGTTTCGGGCTCGGTGTCGGGCTCGGGCGGCAACCCGATGATTATGAGTTACACCATCAACGCCGATATGCCTCCCGAGGCCATCGCACGCTACGCCGAGGAGCACATTGTCACTCCGCTTTCGCGAATCGACGGCGTTGAGAGCGTCAGCACATCGGGCGCGATGCCGTTCCAGTGGGTCATCCGCTTCGACCCCGACGCGCTGCGGGCCGCGGGTCTCACGCCCAACCATCTGACAAAGGCCTTCGGCGACTACTTCCGCAACGATATTGCTGGCACAATGGTCACCACGGGCCAGATGATGCTTGTGCGCCTGAAAATGGGCAGCAGCCAGAGCGAGATTGAGGCCATTCCTGTGGCCGAGTCCAACGGACGGCTCTTCACAATGGGCGATTTCGCACGCGTCACCTACGAGGAGAAACTGCCAACGCAGTACAACCGCATCAACGGCCTGAACACCATCGATGTGTACGTTTTCGGAGCCGAGGGCATCAACACCATCGGCGTGTGTGCGGCCGTGAAGCAGATGATGGAGAAAATCCGCCTCACCTTCCCGCCCAAGTTCGCCATTGAGCAGACGTCGGACGCGTCGGTGTCGCTCAAGCGCGAGATAAACAAGATTCTGTTCCGCGCAGGAATGTCGCTGGCCATTCTGCTGCTCTTTGTGCTGCTTGTGAGCCGCAGCCTGCGCTATCTGGCCATCATCGGGCTCACCATTCTGGCCAACCTGCTTGCGGCGGCCATCTTCTACTGCCTTTTCGGCATCGACATTGAACTTTACTCGATGGCTGGCATCACCGTCTCGCTGGGCATCATCATCGATACGGCCATTGTTGTGGCCGACCACTACACCTACTACGGCAACCGCCGCGTGATGGGCGCCGTGACGGGCGCTCTGCTCACCACCATTGCCGCACTGCTGATGGTGTTCTTCCTGCCGCAGGAGCAACTCACCCACCTGTCGGGATTCATCTGGGTCATCGTCATAAACCTCTCGCTCTCGCTGGCCGTGGCCTTCTGGTTTGTGCCCGCCCTGCTCGACAAGATGCCGCTGCGCCAGCGCGGTGTGGCCAACACGCCCGTGGCCCGCAAGCGCAAGATTGTGCGCTTCACCGCCCGCTACGCCCGACTGATTGCCTGGTGCCGCGGCCACCGCTGGATTTTCATTGTGGTGCTGGTGCTGGGCTTCGGCCTGCCCGTCAATCTGCTGCCAACCGAGGTTCGCCACAGCGGTTTCGCAGAGTACGACGACGCGGCCAAAAAGGGCGGCCTGGTGGGCTTCTACAACGAGACCATCGGTGGCAAATGGTACCAGAAGAACAAGGAGTGGTTTGAGAACATTCTGGGCGGCTCGTTCAACCTGTTCTGCAAGAAGATGAACGGCGGCGGCTCGTTCTACCGCGAGGCCAAGCCCGAGAAGATTCTCCGCGTTGAGGCGCAGATGCCCGAAGGCTGCTCGGTGCAGCAACTCAACGACATTGTGATTCAGATGGAGAACTGGCTCAGTCAGTTCGACGAGATTAGCGATTTCCGCACATCGCTCTCGGGCACCAACGGCAGCATCGAGATTCGGTTCAAGAAGGAGTTCGAACACTCGCGCTTTCCCTACGTGCTCAAAGACCGACTCTGGCGCAAGGCCTGCGGCTACGGCGGCGCAACGTGGTATGTGAGCGCCCTCGACGAGAACGACCGCTCGCTGAGCAACAGCGTTTACCGAACATCGTGGAGCAACTCAATAACACTGCTGGGCTACAACTACGACCAACTCTACCGCTACGCCGAGCAACTGATTGACACGCTCAAAAACAACCGCCGCGTGAGCGACGCTGGGTTCTCAGTCGGCTGGAACTCGTTTGTAGGCAATGAGTTCCGCCTCGATTTCGACCGCAAGCGCATAACGCAGACGGGCATCAACGTGCGCCGCTACTTCGATTTCCTTGGCGAGCAGATGTACCACCGCGAGATTGGCCAGGTTTTCGACGGCACCCACAACACTCCCGTGATGCTCTCGTCGCAGGAGCGCGACTACTTCGACCTCTGGCACATCCGCAACGATATGGTGGTGATTGACAGCGTTATAACCCGCCTGAACGATGTGGGCTCGGTTGTCAAGAGCCGCACTGGCCTGAACATCACCCGCGAGAACCAGGAGTACTCCATCAACGTGGGGTTTGAGTATGTGGGCTCGTGGGAGTTGCGCTCGAAACTGATTGAGAAACAGGTTGACCGCCTCAACAAAACCCTCCCGATGGGCTTCCGCGCCAAGTCGGGCGACGGTTACTACTGGAGCGGCCGACAAAAACGCCAGCAGGCGGGATTGCTCTTCGGCGTGGTGGCCGTCATTCTGATGATTTGCTCGGCGCTGTTCGAGTCGTTCAAGAAGCCGCTCGTCATCATTCTGATGATACCCGTTAGTTTCATCGGGCTGTTCTTGGTGTACCCCATCTTCGGCGTCACCTTCGACCAAGGCGGCTACGCGGCAATGGTGATGCTCTGCGGCATTGTGGTGAACGCGGGCATCTACCTCACGGCCGAGTTCAACACCGTGAGCGCCATCAGCCGCCGCCCAGGGCTGCGCTCGTACCTCAAGGCCTTCAACCGCAAGATTGTGCCCACAATGCTCACCATTGTCAGCACCGTGCTGGGCCTCATCCCCTTCCTCTTCGACGGCAACGACGACGTCTTCTGGTTCGCCTTCGCCATCGGCGTCATCGGCGGAATGGTCTTCTCCATCATCGCCCTGGCGCTCTTTA
>CAMHPA010000102.1 GCA_946186925.1 uncultured Bacteroidota bacterium
ATTGCGTGGCAATGATTTTTTGTTTAGCGACAAAGAATGGCTGCTCATTAAGGATATAAACCTGAAGTATATGACTGGTTTCAAGGTGAATGAGCTACTCGGGTTGCCATGGACTCCCGCTTGTAGATATGTCAATGTCGTTATCAATGGCGAATATATGGGTGTTTATCTGCTGACAGAGGCCGTTTCGCCTAATTCAAATTGCCGCATCAATGTCGATGAGACTGGGTATATATTTGAATATGATGCATATTGGTGGAATGAACCGGTATACGTGAATTGCGAAATTATAAGTAAACCAATGCATTATACATTTAAATATCCTGATTCCGATGATTTGAATTCATCTCAGCTTAATTATTTCAGCCAGATGATTCATCAAGTGGAGCAGTCTATACTCAGTGGCAAGTATCCTGATTATATTGATGTTGAATCGTTTGCGCGTTGGATGATAGGACATGACATTGTTGGAAATAGTGATGGCGGCGGCGCAAATTATATTCTTACAAAACAGGATAACACGGGTAACTCAAAAATCGCAATGGCTTGCTTGTGGGATTTCGACGGCAATTATAGAAATGAAGACAAATGGGATGGATGTCATAATTCATTCTATTTTAGCTTATTATTCAATAATCAAAACCCAGATTTCATTAACAGATATAAAGCTGTATACGAAGAATTGTCAGCTACAATATTTGACGACATCATTAATTATCTTAAAGATTTTGCTGTTACAGATGAGGCTTCAGCCTTGTCAACTTCAATTGCTATCGATAACCAAAAGTATGGTACTGAATATCTAGATGTTAGCGGTAGTGTTGATTTGGCGGAAAATTGGTTCTTTAAACGTCAGATTTGGTTAAATGATTCAATACCTGCAATACCCGTCACATATCTGAATGCAAGTGATATTAAATGCGATACACCGAACATTTATAGTTGCGGCAGAGACATTGTCGTTGAAAATGCCACAGGTGAAATATATGTTTATGATACAATGGGACGGTTGGTTGCCAGGGATGTGATTCATAAAGTGCGGTCTCAGGTAACTATCAATGATACAGGTGTCTATGTCGTAAAAGTGGGTGATGAGACAAAACTTGTGGTGATAAACTGAAGTTTTTCATTATTCTGTGTATTTAATACTGGTTATCTTGGGGCAATAGTGCAAGAGAAAACGCTTACTTAAGCAACAATCGGAGTTGGTGTGAAACAAAAACACAAATAACTATATTTGACATTCGATAATCTACATTGTTTTTAATTCGATTAAATTTTTGTATATGAATAATATAGGTAGATTTGCGACATTGGCTGCAATGGCTGTTTCTCTTGTTGGTTGCTCAACCAATGAGGACCGCATTCCAAGCCTTTGCGAGTCGTTTTCCGACTATTTTCCTGTTGGAGTGATGATTAATCGCAGCATTGTGCGCAGTATGAACGACACCAATTTTATCATTAAGCACTACAACAGCCTGACGTGCGAGGAAGAAATGCTGCCTGAGATTATGCACCCACGGCAGAACCGCTACCGCTGGCGAGTGGCCGATGAAGTGGTCGATTTTGCGCAGCGCAACAATATGCAGGTACGAGGCAACGCCCTTATCCGTTACGATCATATGCCCGATTGGATGTGTTTCGATGGAGAACGCATAACGTCGAAAGACTCGCTTTTCAGCCGTATGCAGGCTCATATTCAGACTATTATGCAACGTTATCAAGGCAAGGTTTACTGCTGGGATGTGGTGAGCAACGCCGTTGCCGATGATACAACTATTATCCTGCGACAGAACACGTGGCTCTACCAGATTGCCGGCGACGAATATGTTGAGCACGCTTTCCGCTGCGCCCACGAGGCCGACTCAAACGCACTGCTTTTCTACAACGATTACAACCTGAACCGCCCCGACAAGCTGGAGCGCACCTGCCAGATGCTTCAGCGCCTGATTGACAAGGGTGTGCATATCGACGGAGTGGGAATGCAGGGCCACTGGTCGCTTTACGAGCCTACGCGTGAGCAGCTCGAGACAGCCATAGCGCGCTTCCGTTCGATGGGACTGCAGGTGCACATCACCCAGCTCGATGTGTCGCTCTACAAGTGGGAGCCGGCCCGCCGCACAATGCGCCGCCGCGAAGTTACGGTTTATGATGATGCTAAAAAAGCGGAGCAAACAGCTCAGTATCAAATGATTTTCGATGTTCTGCGCAAAAACAGCGATGTGGTTACAAACGTCACCTTCTGGGGCTTGGACGACCGCAGCTCGTGGCTTAACAACTATCCGGTGCGCGGACGCAAGAACTTTCCATTGCTTTTCGACAATTATCGTTGTCCGAAACCGGTTTTGTTCAAGCTGGTTGACGATGCCAAGCCGGAAAAATCGAAGTAACCCATCCTACAGCTGAAAAGGAAGAAACAGATGTTTTTTATATTTTCGCAACTCAATTTAAGATAGAAAAATGTTATTGATATGACACGGAAACTTGTTGGTTTGATATTGGTGGCAATTCCATACCTATTGTTGGCTTATTTCGTTTTTTGGGTTATCAATCCGTTGAGTTACAGCTTTTTCCAACAGCCGGCATTCGTGCTTACATCCGATTTTCTCTGGACTAAAGTCGGTGTGCCGGGTGGTCTGGCCGAGTATCTGCAATTATTTGTCGACCAGTTCACAATGTTCCGTTTCTGGGGAACGCTGATGCTTGTGGCCGAGCTGCTGCTGACGGCCTTTCTGGTAAGCCGCTATGTGCGCAAGGTGGTGGGAGAGAACCGTTTAGCGGACATTATCATCTGGCTGATACCCGCAGCTATTGCCTTTGTGGCTTGGACTGACGTAAAATATGCGTTCGCCATCAATATGCAGGTGCTGCTTTTGGCCGCTGTGCTGAATTTGCAACAATCTCTGTCCAGGTTCGACTGGAACAGATTTGTTACGCCTTTGCTGGCTATTGCCGTTTATCACGCCTGTGGGCCAGTGGCGCTTTATGCCTTTGCATTGTGCGAAATCGTAGGATATTTTTTGAATCCCGATAGGAAAAAACTGGTTGGTGTTGCTGGCGCGGTGGCAGTTGCGGCATTGTGGCCGTTGCTGGTTTACAAGTTTATGCTGCCCATCAAACCCAATGCAGCGTTTTACGATATGCGCCCCCAAGAGATGATGTTCATATCTTTCAATCTGTCAGCGGTGCTTTATCTTCTTTATTTATACCCGCCATTAATGCTTTTGCTGACAAAGGCATACGGGCGGATTAGCAAAGAAAGAACACAAGCCATAGTCACTATTGCTGTGGCTTTGGTGGTTGTTGTGACGGCCGTGGCGGGACAGCAAAAGCGCGATAAACTGCCTGAACGAATGGGATTTAGGATGGGTGCCGCAGCATATCGCAATGACTGGAATCAGATAATCAATTATGTCAAGGAGAACGAATCGATACGAAAAAGTGAGAATTACGACCGCTTTGTCAACTTCTTCTACAATATGGCGTTAGCGGCGAAAGGCCAGCTGTGCGACAGAATGTTCAGCTATCCGCAGCGTCTTGGTGAAAGTGGTTTGTTTGTTGACGAGCCGATGGCAACCGTCAGCTGTTTGCCAATGACTATGCTTTTTCATCAGGCCGGCCTGGCAACCAATGCATTGCACTATGCTTTTGAGGCTCAATCAACCTACACATCGAGCCATTATGTAATGCGCTATGTTATTGACGAACTGCTGATTATTGGCGATTACGAGAGTGCTGACAAATATTTGGCGAAGTACAGCAACACAATGCTATCCAAAAGGTTTGTTGATGACCGGAAAAAGTTTCTGGCGGGGGAGAAGGATACTGAATTTGCCATGAGCGGGGTTGATGCTATCCGAAGCAAACATCCGCGCGGCGATTTTTATATGAAAAACTCGCAGTACGATATTTTGAAAATAGTTACCAATGACAAGGATAATATGTTTGCCACTCAATATCTTTTAGCCAGTGTCTTGCTTCAGGCTGATTTGGATATGTTTATGAAACTGATTCTTGGCGGATATTGCAAAGTGAATCTAAATGCTCTGCCGCGAGCATGTCAAGAAGCAGTGGCGCTTTATCGAGCGTTGTACAAAGAGGTTCTGCCAGGCACAGAAAAACCACAAGTTCAGCCATACCTTCAGGATCAGTTAAAGACGTTTCAGCAGGTTGTGTCGAGGAATAGCGGCGATGTGCGCGGCATTGTCGACAGCCGTTTTACCGATACATACTGGCGCTATTATTTCTTCTTTAATCCAAAGGTGACAGGTGTGTCATTGTCTAAAAAGTAATTGAAAATGAAAAAGTTATTATATATCGCATTTGGTCTGTCGGCGCTGGTTGCGTGCACGAAATCGTACAATGGCGCTGTAGTAGATTATAAACCAGCCATTTATCCCGATTACACCGACATTGTAATCCCTGTCAACATTGCGCCGCTCAACTTCAGGCTGGCCAACGGCACTGATTTACTGAAGGTTGATGTGAAAACAAAAAACGAGGTGGTATCGCTCAAATGCCGCAACGGCAAAGCCTTATGGAATGTGCGAAAATGGCGTAAAGTGCTGGCCGACAATGTTAATGACACGCTGTTCTATACCGCCACAATAATCGATTCCACAGGGAAGACGGTGCAGTGTGCGCCCTTCTGGCAGGTGGTTTCGCCCGACAGCATCGATTCACACATTGCTTACCGTCTAATCAACACAGGCTATGTGCTTTGGGACAAGATGGGCATCTATCAACGCTGCATCGAGAACTTTGAGCAGAAGCCGATAATCGAGAACAGCTCTGTTGATGTTGCTTGTATGAACTGCCACTCGTTTAGCGCCCAGAATCCTAACACAATGTTGCTGCACATCCGCAAATTCAATGGTGGTACGGCGATTTTGTACGATGGTAAGTTGCAGAAATACAATACAAAAACCGATATTTCAATGTCGGCTGGCGTCTATCCGTCGTGGAACCCCAACGGCTACTTGATTGCGATGTCAACCAACTTGATAAGTCAGCAATTTCATAACAATTACAGTAAGCGTATCTATGTGTCTGATTCAAAGTCAGATATTGTGCTGCTGAATATGAAGACACAAACGCTGACAACTTGTCCACAGCTTTCGACCAAGGCGTTGGAAAACCTTCCTGCGTGGGCCCCAGACGGCCGCACATTGTATTATGTGAGCGCACCGCAGCGGGATGGCGAGAAGGGGTTCGACGAAGGTTACTGGTACAGCCTTTTGCGAATCACCTATGATGAAGCCACAAACTCGTGGGGCACGGCCGATACTGTATTGCGTGCCAATGATTTAGGTGGCAGCATCACCTTCCCGAAGGTTTCGCCCGATGGTCGTTACATTGCGTTCACATTTGCCAACCGTGGCTATTTCACGCCGTTTAATCGCGAAGCTGATATTCATTTGCTCGACTTGAAAACCAGTGATATAACAACGCCAGAAGGTGTCAACAGTTTGTGTTCGGAAAGTAATCATGGCTGGTCGCACAACGGGCACTGGCTGGTTGTCGGCAGCAAATGGCCTGATGGAATGTTTACCAAGCCTTATTTTGCTCATTTCGATGGGAATGGAAACTTCTCGAAGCGTTTCCTTCTGCCGCAGGAAGACCCTGATTTCTACGATGATTACACTCTGAACTACAATAACACTGATTTCATCACTGGCGAGGTGCCCACAACGCCAATCCAGTGGCGCGATGCCATCAAAGCCGCTCCGGTTCCTGTCAATGCTGACCCGTCAGTCGACATCGATGCTCTTTCGGGAGCAACCAAGAAAGCTGACAAGTAATTTGTAGTCAAGAATTAAACGCATAACTCAATATGAATCCGCAAGTTGAAAAGATGTCGCCATTCATTGTGATGGAAGTGCTTGAACGCGCCAACGAGTTGCAGCGTCAAGGCGTGGATGTCATTCATCTTGAGGTTGGTGAGCCCGATTTCGATATGCCCGAATGCGTATCGCAGGCGACGGTTGAGGCTTTGCGGCAATCGAAAACGCATTATACACATTCGTTGGGCGATTTTGCTCTGCGTCAGGCAATTGCCGATTTTCATAAACGTGAATACGGAGTCAGTGTCAACCCCGATTGCATTGTTGTAACCAGCGGCTCGTCGCCAGCCATCTTGCTGGCACTGATGGTCTTATGTGAGGCTGGGGGAGAGGTCATCGTTTCCAATCCAGGTTACGCTTGTTACAGCAATTTCATTTTGGCTTGCGGAGGTGTGCCTGTCGAGGTTTCGCTCAAGGCTGAAGATGGTTTTCAGTTTGATGTTGAGGCAGTTAAACGGGCCATTACACCCAAAACACGCGCCATCTTCATCAATTCGCCAATGAACCCCACAGGTACATTGTTGAGTACCAATGTGATGGCAGAATTGGCAAAGTTGGATGTGCCGATTCTTTCCGACGAGATTTACCATGGCCTTGTCTATGAGGGGCGTGCGCACTCGATGCTTGAGTTCACAAGCAATGCGTTCATTCTCAACGGATTCAGCAAACGCTTTGCAATGACGGGCTTACGTTTGGGTTATTTGATTGCGCCACAACAATATATGCGCAGTTTGCAAATTCTGCAGCAGAATCTATTCATTTGCGCCCCGTCGTTGGCGCAGTACGCTGGAATTGCAGCCTTGCAAAGTGCCGACGCTGATGTAGACGCAATGCGCCAGACATATAATGAGCGCCGCACTTATATGATTGACCGCTTGCGGCAGATGGGCTTCACCATCCACACCGAGCCGCAAGGCGCTTTCTACATCTTTGCCGACGCCAGCCGTTTCACGACCGATTCATACAAGTTCGCCTTCGACATTCTCGAAAAAGCCCACGTTGGCGTTACGCCTGGCACCGATTTCGGCTCGAACGGCGAGGGGTTCATCCGCTTCTCGTATGCCAATTCGCTTGAAAATATCGCGAAAGCGCTCGACCGTATTGAGGAATATTTGAAGAAAAAATAATCGCGGCAGCGATAAAAATCTGTGAAAATATTCAGTTGCACCCAAACTAATTATTAGTTTTGCGCTTGTGTGTCGTGAAGGAAACGAAGCGGCTCATATATTGGTAATTGAATAGTTAAGATATTTATTTACAACACTTTAATTTTAAATATAAACAAGATGGCAAAAGAGAAAAAGTTTATCACTTGTGATGGTAACCAGGCCGCAGCGCATATCGCGTATATGTTCTCAGAGGTTGCAGCCATTTACCCCATCACACCATCTTCGCCAATGGCAGAAAACGTTGACGAATGGGCATCTCAAGGTCGAAAAAACATTTTCGGCGAGACAGTTTTAGTTCAGGAAATGCAATCGGAAGGCGGTGCCGCAGGTGCCGTTCACGGCTCTTTGCAGGCAGGTGCGCTCACAACCACTTTCACAGCTTCGCAGGGCCTTCTGCTGATGATTCCGAATATGTACAAAATCGCCGGTGAGCTTATCCCGACAGTGTTCCACGTTTCGGCTCGTACACTTGCTTCGCACGCACTCTGCATCTTCGGTGACCATCAGGATGTGATGGCTTGCCGCCAGACAGGCTTTGCAATGTTGGCCGAAGGTTCGGTTCAGGAAGTTATGGATTTGGCTGGTGTGGCTCACTTGGCAACACTCAAGAGCCGTGTTCCGTTCCTGAATTTCTTCGACGGTTTCCGCACATCGCACGAGTATCAGAAAATTGAGGTTGTCGAGCAGGACGACCTGAAGGAACTGGTTGACTGGGACGCAGTTAAGGCATTCCGCGAGCGCGCTTTGTCGCCAGAGCGTCCTGAAATGCGCGGTATGGCTGAGAACCCCGACGTGTTCTTCGCTCACCGTGAGTCGTGCAACCCGTACTACAACGCTGTGCCTGACATTGTAGCCGACTATATGGACAAAATCAGCGCCATCACTGGCCGCAAGCACCGTCCGTTCGACTACTACGGCGCCAAAGACGCTACCAACGTGATTGTGGCTATGGGCTCTGTCACCGAGTGCATCAAAGAGGTTGTGGATAAGAAAGTTGCAGCAGGCGAGAAGGTTGGTATGATTGCCGTTCACCTGTATCGTCCGTTCTCACTCAAATATTTGAAAGAGGCCATCCCCGCATCGTGCAAACGCATCTGCGTTCTCGACCGCACCAAAGAGCCTGGCGCAAACAGCGAGCCGCTGTTCCTTGACGTTGTTGACGCTCTGACCGAACTTGGCCTGATTTCGAAAATCGAAGTTGTCGGCGGCCGCTACGGTCTGGGTTCGAACGACACCACACCTGCGCAAATCATCGCCGTATACGACAACTTGGCTATGAACACCCCGAAGAACCACTTCACTCTGGGTATCACCGACGACGTTACCTTCACTTCGCTGCCTGTCGGCGAAGAGGTTTCGGTTGCGCCCGCTGGTCAGTTCCAAGCCAAATTCTACGGCCTTGGCGCCGACGGTACCGTGGGTGCAAACAAGAACTCGGTTAAGATTATCGGCGAGACTACCAATAAATATTGCCAAGCATACTTCTCGTACGACTCGAAGAAATCGGGCGGCTTCACCTGCTCGCACCTTCGTTTCGGCGACGAGCCAATCCGCTCGACATATCTGGTTACAACACCGAACTTTGTGGCTTGCCATCAGCAGGCATATCTGAATATGTACGACGTTACCCGCGGCCTGCAGAAGGGCGGTACGTTCCTGCTGAACACCATCTGGGAAGGCGACGAACTCATCGCCAACATCCCGAACAAGGTGAAGGCTTACTTCGCAAAGAACGACATCAAAGTTTACTACATCAACGCAACCAAGATTGCACAGGAAATCGGCCTTGGAAACCGCACCAACACTATTCTTCAGTCGGCATTCTTCCGCATCACTGGCGTGATTGCAGTTGACAAGGCTGTTGAGGAAATGAAGCACTTCATTGTGAAATCGTACGGCAAGAAGGGCGAGGACGTTGTGAAC
>CAMHPA010000103.1 GCA_946186925.1 uncultured Bacteroidota bacterium
GAGAATCCGTTTTGTCCGAAAACTGATGCGACCGTTGTGATGGCTAATGCCAAAAACGCGAATACTTTTTTTGCTATGGTTTTCATATTTTATTGAATATAATATGGTTAATCAATTACAATTAGTTTATATCAAATAATAACCAACAAATGTAGTCAATTACTTTTATATGCAAAAAAAAAAGAAGAACCATGCAAACCGACAATTCAGGGAATAATTATCAATAAGAGTTTCAGAATTGCCAGTATTTCTAAAAAAAACTCAGCCAAAACCGAAGTGTTTATCGGTTTGGGCTGAGTTTTACAATGAAAAGCATCTATAATAGTGACTTAACTTTTCTGTTTTAAATTGCTCTTGTGAATGTTGTATGTTACTTTGTGACCTTGACAAAGAATTTTGCTTTTACTTCGTCATTTGTCCCCACTGCTGTTATATAACAATCGCCAACACTAACGCCAGTGAAAGTGCCATCGGCAGTAATGCTTACAACTTTGTCGTTAGATGATTTCCATTCAGAACCAGCTACAGTAGTTTTGACTTTGTAAGATTCGCCAACTTTAATAGAATAGCTACTTCCTGAATTGTCGTCGCCAGGTGTCAGTTTTGCAACGTCAATAGATTTAACTGTCAATTCGCTTGTTGCAGATATGGTTCCATCTGAACTTGCCGCTTTTATCTGACAACTGCCAACCCCAATCGTCTCAACCTTTCCATTAGAGTTAACCTTTGCAATAGTCTCATCAGAAGATGAATATACCAAAGTTTTACTCTTGTAACCAGCCTCAGCAGGAAGAATTTTTGGACTTAATTGAAGTTCTCCGCCAACAATTGCCTCATATTTTGCGTCAAGTTTGATTTCAGTGATTGCAACAGGTACGACGCTAATGGTACAGTTTGCAGTAATGTCATCGCTATATTTGACAGTTATAACAGTTTCTCCTTCGGCAACAGCCCTAACCTCGCCCCAAGGCGTTACAGTTGCAACTCCGCTGTTTGATGACACCCACTCGTAATTATGTGCTGGTTTCTCGCTATCTGAATGTATAACATGCAATTGCAGTGACTTTCCCACAATCAAATTAGTCTCACTATCTGCAACAATGGAGATGTCAGATTTGATTTCATCATCATCTTCTTTGCAACTTGCAAAAACTGCCAATCCTACGATTGAAAATAATAATAATTTTTTCATACAATAAAGTTTAAAGTTGTTATTAAAAACGTGTATGCAATAATACCCTAAACGCTTATATCTTAACACCTTACGATATCCACTTTTGGTTGGCGGTTTTGTAATAATTTGGTTGACAGTTTTGTCGTAAATGCAATGATGACTAAGGATTGTAGGGAATCGCAAGACAATAACATCCTGATTTACATTCCAATAGACTCTTTAAGCATTGAAATGTAATCTACTCCCAACGCTTTCTGCGCCGCATACAATGTTGCAATGTGCGGAATTGGCGTGTCGAAAATCTTGTAGCAGTTTTGACGGCTGCAGCACAGTTGGCGGCTGAACCACGTAACGCTGCGGCCTTGTGCCTTCAAGTCAGCTTGAATCTGGTGTCCTATGTGTATATCCATAAAAAAGGCGTAAACTATCCGTTAAAAAGTTTACCCCACCCACAGGCACCGCCAAGTAACCCAATCAGCAGATAAACGCGAATAATCCACGCCCAAAAGCGTAGACGGTTCGTCATTTAATTCTCGCTGATTATCGAAATTGGCGGTTTCGTGGGTAGAGAATTAATGGAAACTGTCCATTAATTATATGTATTCAAATCTTTCTTTTTTGTTGCAACAACTATTTCATTAACAAATATTTATCTAATAAATCCTAATTCCTAAATCCTACATTGATTCCAGCATCATCTTCAGCACCGTTTGTGCTGAAACCACGCGGTTGGCGGCCTCGGGAATCACAATTGAGTCGGGGCTTTCTATCACGTCGTCGGTGACAATCATATTGCGGCGGACGGGCAGGCAGTGCATAAATTTGGCCTGGTTGGTCCAGCTCATGTGCTCGGTATCAACGGTCCAACTCATATCCTTGCTCAGAATCTGACCGTACTTGTCGGGGCAGGTAACGCCAGGGCACGACCAGTTTTTGGCGTAGATGAAGTCGGCGCCCTCGAAAGCCTTCTTTTGGTTGTACTCAACACGCGCGCCACGCACGAACTTCGGGTCCAACTCGTAGCCCTCGGGGTGAGTGATGACAAAATCGACATCGGCCTCATTCATAAAATCGGCAAACGAGTTTGGCACGGCCTGCGGCAGCGAGCGCGGATGCGGCGCCCAGGTGAGCACCACCTTCGGGCGTTTCACCTTTTTATACTCCTCAATTGTGATTAGGTCGGCAAAGGCCTGCAGCGGATGGCAGGTAGCGGCCTCCATCGAGAAAACAGGCTTGCCCGAATATTTAATAAACTGATTCAGAATCTTTTCGGTGTAGTCATCCTCGCGATTCTCGAAACGGGCAAACGAGCGCACGCCCAGAATGTCGCAATACTGAGCCATCACTGGAATGGCCTCCAGCAAGTGCTCACTCTTGTCGCCGTCCATCACCACGCCACGCTCCGTCTCAAGTTTCCACGCGCCCTGGTTCACATCGAGCACAATAACGTCCATGCCCAGATTGCGGGCGGCTTTCTGCGTGCTCAAGCGTGTGCGCAGACTGTTGTTGAAGAAGATGAGCAGGCAGGTTTTGTGCTTGCCAAGATGCTCCCATCCAAAGGGATTTTTCTTTACCTCAGCGGCCATTTTCAAGGCCTCGTCAAGTTTCGGAAGGTCGAAAACTGATTGATATGTTCTCATTATTTTTGATTTTTGATTTTTATGATTTGAACGCAGATGACGCAGATTTAACTGATTTACACAGATTTTATTTGTATCTAACCGATTTTATCAGATTTAACCCGAAATCTGCACCCATTGTTAATTGTTAATTATTAATTGTTATTTTTTTCAATCACTTATACCTTTATACAATAATTAATCATTGCCCTTATCGTTCCGTTTAAGCAGATTCCGCACGGCCATACCCGAAATGACTGTTATGGTTATCGCTCCAGCGACAAAGAAAATGCCGATGAAAAACATCAGCCAGTAGGAACCTGAAAGTGTTGGATTGCCGCCGCCGATGCTATAGAACGAGCCGCTTAACGCGACGTAGCAAAAGAGCGTGAAAACCGTGAAAATGGCTACAGGCAAGTAGGTTAACGCCTTTTTGCCGCTCTGCCAGTACATCCAAAGCGAAGCGCCCAAAAGCACCACAAAAAACACAATATTGGTGGTGGCAACTGGTTTCTGAATGGCGCTCAGCACATTGAACGCGGGCTCACCCGACAGGCTGCCCACTGTTGCGTTGGCCTGTGAGCACATTATCAGCATAACTGCCACATACACAGCCGACAATCCGACAAATGCCCAGCCAACAATCTTTTTGATTTCTTTTGCTTCCATAATCACTTGTTTCTTAATCGTTTATATCTTTTGGCCACGATATGTAGTATTTGCTTACCGTGGTTGACAATGCGCGAATATTGAGCATATCGGCCTCATTGACAATCTCCGTGATACTGCCATCTTTCTCTTTTACAAATATTTGGTCATGGCGCTGGCTGTAGGCTTTGTTGGCGATGACACCCGAACTGACAAAATAGCCAGCCTCATCTTCGGTGAGATTGTACTTTTTCATCACGCCTTGCGTCAGCAGACTGACCATACCGTTGTCGGCGGGCTGGTCCTGCACAATGGTTTTGGGCAGGCGGCGGTTCACCAAATTCAGGCACAGACGGCTCAAAACGCGGTCGGGATGGGTTGTCCACGCCTTCACGGCCACCATCAGGTCAGTGTCGTCGAGCATGGCGAAATTCTCGAGCGTTGTGAGCCCATTGTCACGCTTAGCGTCTGATTTAAAGTCATCTAACACCACATGATTGGTCAGGAAATATTTCAGCGGCGACGATGCCTCAACTTTTTCGCCCTGCGCAACCAGCCACTTGGCTCGGCGCAGAATGTTAATGAGCAGTTGCTCAGCCGAATGCACGGTTTTGTGCAGATAAACCTGCCAGTACATCAGGCGGCGGGCAACAAGAAATTTCTCAATCGAATAGATGCCTTTTTTCTCCACAACAAGTTGGTCGTCAACCACATCGAGCATTTTAATAATGCGGTCGGTGCTAACAATGCCCTCGCTAACGCCAGTGAAGAAACTATCGCGGCGCAAGTAGTCGAGCCTATCAACGTCGAGTTGGCCTGACACCAGTTTTGTCAGATACTGCTTGGGATACTGATGTGTGAAAATCTCGATTGCCGTGCTAAGCGCGCCATCGAACTGGCGGTTGAGTTTGTCCATGAAAACCAGCGAGATATCCTCGTGAGTGGTGTCGGCAATATGATGCTCGAGCGCATGCGAAAACGGACAATGGCCGATGTCGTGCAGCAAGATGGCAATCATAGCGCTCTCGCGCTCATGGTCGGTTATGTCGGCGCCCTTGAGCCGCAGAGTGTCCAGCGCAAGTTGCATCAGCGACGTGGCGCCAATGGTGTGCAAGAAGCGCGTATGCTGCGCTCCGGGATAGACCATATCGCTCATTCCCAACTGTTTGATTCGGCGCAGACGCTGCACCCACGGGTGCTCAATCAGCGATAGAATCAACGGCGACGAAAAATCGATAAGCCCCAGCACTGGGTCGTTGACAATCTTTGTTTTTGGTTTTATACTATTCATTCCCAATACATTTCATATAGAATCATCAGCAATCTCGACTATTTGAATTCGATTCCTAAAATTGTAATGTCATCAAAAAATTCGCCTTCGGGACCTTTGTGCGCGTTCAAAGAGTCGATAATTTCCTCTATATCAGAGTCAATATCTTTACCGCTACTGATAATGCGCTCAATAGGGTCTGTGCCGAAAGCCTGATGTTGCTGATTTTCAATTTCCACCGCGCCATCGGTGAAACAAATCATTTTGCTGTTACGCGAAATTACCATCTCACCAACATTCATTTTGGGAATGCAATCAAGCATTCCAACACCCATACAACCTTGTGTAAGTTGCTGAGTCTCATTCGTCTCGGCATTAAAAAAAATCGGGGGGTTATGTCCGGCGTTAACATATGTCAGCAGGCGAGTGTCGGTATTATAAAATGCGATGAACAAAGTGATAAACTTCTCTCCGTTGACGTTTTCTATAACCTTGTCGTTCAATTTGTTGACAACATCGTTGATTGGCATATTCGCACTTGTGAGCGCCCGCAGGTTTGCCTGGAAATTCGACATCAGCAATGCCGCTGAAATTCCTTTGCCCGACACGTCAGCAATACAAAAACAAAACTGATTATCAGAAAGTTTTATCCAGTCGTAATAATCACCACCAACATCGAAATGCGGCAAGTAGTAAGCCGACACATGCAAAAAGCGATTGTTGGGTAGCATCGATGCGTTCGGAATCAGCATTGTCTGCATCCGCGAAGCCAACTCCAACTCCTTCTTCATGGCCTCCTGCCGCACGTTCTCGTTGAAAAGGTTTCGGTTTTCAATGGCCACAACTATAATATTTGCAAGCGTTTGGATAAACGAAAGATGCTTGATTGTCGGACTCATGCCGGCACACTCCTCGTCAATATCGCCAATGATGACATAGGCGATAGGTCTGTCATGATGATAAACAGGAATGATAGTGTCGAACAACGCCAGATTAGGGTTGAGCGTAGCAGTCAGGTTTGTTATCTGCTTGTAATACTGCAAGTCATTCTCTACACGGATGCCGTCAGCCACCTGCCGCTCAACACCCGACATTAGAATCCTCTCCCACTTTTGATTATAACTGAACATCAGGATTTTACCTATGTTCAAATCGTCGCACAAAATACTGCGGAACTGTTCCAGAAGTTGGTCAACCGGCGTATTCTCATTGATTGCCAATGTGATACGCAGCAATGCATCGAGCTTGAAATTACTCAACTGCAATCGGTTGACTGAAGCCTTTCCTTGCATAAACGATAAATTGCTGATTAAAAGATGCCGCTAAAGTAAAAAAAAACACCGGATTGCGCCGGTGTTTTTATAGTTACTTGTCAACCAATTTATTTAATACGCTCGCCGTAGCTGCGGTCGCGGGTATCAACTTTGATGCGCTCGCCAGCATTGATGAAGAGCGGAACCATAACAGTTGCGCCAGTCTCAACGGTTGCAGGCTTCATTGCGTTGGTGGCGGTATCGCCCTTAACACCTGGTTCAGTGTAAGTTACTTCCAACTCAACGTATGGCGGCATTTCGGCTTGCAGCGGTTTCTCGGTTTCAGCGTGGAAGGTGATGTCAACCAACTGACCTTCTTTCATCAGGTCGTTGTTCTCAATCAAATCGCCATCGATGTTAATCTGGTCATAAGTCTCGGTGTTCATAAACACGAAACTGTCGCCCTCACGGTAAAGGTACTGATACTGACGGCGCTCGATGCGGACCGTCTTAATCTTGACATCGCCGTGGAAGATGTATTCGATAGTTTTGCCGTTCTCAAGGTTCTTGAGTTTGGTGCGGACGAAAGCAGGGCCTTTGCCTGGTTTCACGTGAAGGAAATTCACAACTGTGTAGAGTTTGCCATCGAGTTCGATGCACAAGCCGTTCCTCAAATCTGAAGTATCTGCCATAAAATTAATGTATTGTTTATCTTAAAAATTAGGGTGCAAAAATAATTGATTTGGATAAAATTACAAGTCGGTTTTCAGTGAAAATCAAAAGGCAGCTTATCAATCATTATTTTTCCGCTTTGCGCGACGTATCACGCCTAATACCAGCAAGATAATAATCCACGCAGGCCAGATGCGGACAAGGAAGAACGCAAAATCGACCAGACCGCGCATACCGCTCGACAACGACTGGCTGAACCGCTGCCAAAATCCTTGTCCGTGGTCGGGATGGTGCGGGTCGAAGTTGGTGTCGTCGTGGCGGATTTGCAGGTGCAAGGTGCTGTAATCCACCTGGTTAGTCAGATATTTTAACTGGCCGACAGTGCTGTCGATTTCCTCTTCGAGCGAACGGATTTTATCCTCAATCGAGACAATCTCCTGCACCGATTTGGCGCTCTTCAGCAACTGCTTATAGCGTTCCAAATAGCTGCGCTTGGTGTTCAGGCGCGTCTCCAAATCAATGTATTCGGCCGTTACATCGTTGATATACATCGATTTAGACTCAATCTTGCCTTTGCCCGCCTCAACTTCGGCCACAAAACCGTCGAATTTGTCGCACGGAATACGCACCGTCAGATTGTACGATGACGAGTGTTCCCAATTGGAATACTGTTCGTTAGACACGTATCCGCCGTGTTTCTCAATCAAGCCGACAACATCGTTGCGTGTCTGCTCCAAATTGTCAACCACAAGCGTCATTGAGCCGTTTTTGATTAGTTTTCGCTGCGTAACGTCCTGTTCAACAGCATCTTCCAACTGCCCGCCCGCCATTGAATTGCGCATCATCGGTGCGGCTTTGCGGGAAACAGACACATCTTCGATTTCTAATTCATCTTCAATTGCTTCACAATCCGCAGTATACATTCCAAACGAACCGTTCTCGCCGCTCTGCGACTGGCACGCCGCAAAAATCATTGCAAAAGCAAAAACTGAAATTTTTCTCATAACGATATTTTTTACAGAAACATTAACGGAAAATTGGGGTGAGTATTGCGTTGAGCGAAACTGGCAATTTGAATCTGCCAAATGCTGAGAGACAGCACTATAACATCAGTTTCCCCGACTCGTGGCTACAGCGTCAACATATGATAAATGCCTTGCTCGGTGAAGGCGTAAGGTACATATCGAAGTCCGCCCCAACTTGAGGTCGAAAAATTCCACCTCAAGTTTTTGAATTCTTGTTCGCTCAATTGGAACCTAAAATCATCGTCAAATCGCTCTATATTATTCTTAATCTGACGATTAAAGTCTTTTGTCGCATAACCGTAGATTGCCGCCAAATCAAAATCCAACATCACCTGCAATCCGCGAATGGTGTAGATTTTCGACCTCAAGTCAGTTTCGTTAAGAATCATTAACCCGTGCTGCTCCATATTGAATGTGTTTGCTTTTTACGATTGGCTTCAATTTTTGTAAAGTTAACGTTTTTTGTTTTCAACAATACATCAGCGTTTTGTCAGCAAACAAAAAAGGCGATGTGCTTTCGAAAAGCCCATCGCCTACTGCGATTATTGCATTACAAAAATGCTTACAAATTTTGTATTAAAACTACTTGGTCGTAATACTGATAGTCTTGCCTTCAATTGAGATTCCCGTTATCACATTGGACTTGATTCTCCATTTCTTTTGAATCTGCTGTTTCAACAGTTCTTCATCCAACAAGACTCCTAGCGCAATCCCGCGAAGTCGTTTAGTTGGTTTCCCATTAAGGATGAATGTCTTGATTCGGCTTTCCTCCTTGGTGGTAATCAGTACACAATCCTTGGGTACTTGTGCATAGACATTAATTTTAGCCCAATCCTCGCCTTTGACGAGATTGTAAGAATCAATGTCTTCTTTTGAAATGAAAGGAATCGCCTTTACAAAACAATCAATAATCGCTTCAACATCGAGATTCCCAAGATGTTTG
>CAMHPA010000104.1 GCA_946186925.1 uncultured Bacteroidota bacterium
GACCGAAAAGAGAAGAAAAAGGCAATTTCCAACGGAGTAAATGTTCAAGTGGTTGAAATGTCGGAATAGCACGACTTGCCTGCATAATTCCGCAAAAAAAGGCAATTCCTGACAGACAGGAAGGAGTTTCCTTTTTGATTATAGCCAACGCTAGATTTTGCATTCAAAGCATTGATTACAAAATAATTGCGTTGGCTTTTTATATATATACATACTCTGGATGCATCAAACCATGGCCATAACCAATCGCAAAATGAAGCTTATTTTTGATGGTAGGAAATATCTGACTGACATTAGGCCAACTACATCTTTGACCGTGAAAACCACTCGATGGCCTTACGAAGTAATCGGAATTTCAGGGTTATATACATAATGAAGGAATATATCCAAATCACCAGCATATTAACCCAATAGGTAGGGTACGGGGTTCCAAACAAATTTTTGCATGGCGCATAAAAATGTGCCTTTATGAAAGGATGCGTTGGATCCAAATAAATGGGATCACTCTTCTGATACAAATGGCCGTCAACTTCGACAATACGGTCAAGCGAGTTTGTATTCCGGACAAATGCAGTCAGACTCTCATTACTGTAACGGCGCTTGCGCTCAATAAAATGCTCACGCTCCTCATCTGTGCGTTGCATAGAATTTATAAGCAGGTCCTTTTGGTTGTTTACATGGTTATACTGCTTGTAGTAGTATGTCCGTAATTTGGCAAGGAATGCCTCAAGACTGCTAAAGATTTCGGGGGTGACACGATTCAAATAAAGACGATCAATCTTGTCATATTGGAAATAACCCATCGCATCGAGCGGTTTGCTGAGCTCGTTACGCAACAATTCCAAATCCCTCTTCACTCTGATCTGACATGCCGGATTGTTGTAATTCCGTTGGCAGTATGACACTTTGTTTTCTATGGTCTTCACCCAATAGTTCTTACGGAAATCACACTGGCTCAACACTTTATTATATTCGTAAAAATCTCGTTCAAAATCATTTTCCTTAAACTGCTGCACAGCAAGCGCCTCATAGGCCCATCGCGCCGTTATTATCTCACCATATACCGGAATTTTGTCAGGATTGGAAATTACTGGATTTAGTTTATCGAATGGCACAATTATACCGCTCAATATGAGTTGCGGAATTACAAGAAATGGTATTAGTATGTAGATGGTTACAACTGTATCGAAACTATCGGAAATATTGAGCCCAAGCAGACACGAAAAGAACCACGAGCTGAACAGGGCGAACCAATAGTAAAAGAACATTCCTCGAATGCCAAGTACCAAATTCCCCACCGCCACGAACATCAACGCCTGAATAGCCGAGATAACAAACAAAATGGCCATTTTCGAGAACAAATAGCTTGTGCGGCTCAAATTGAGGAACCGTTCGCGCTTCTGTATTTTCCGGTCTTTGACAATTTCCTCAGCACTGACCGACAGACCAATAAATATGGCCACTATTACTGCCATGAAAATGTAGACTGGTATGTTGTCGTTGCCAAAGAAACTGTATGCCCCGGTAGTTTTATTGAAGTATCTGATTATGAATGCCAAAAGGAACGCCAACACTGGCGACTCTAGTATGTTTATAACCATGTACTGCCGATTACTGATTTTCGACAGGACATCACGTTCGACAAACACACGGAACTGTTTGAACTTACCCGGAATTTTCGATGCGTTTTCCGGGAGTTCGTCGTATTTCATTTCTGGTTCAGGCATTGTTTTGCGAGCCTCCTGAAAATGCCGGAACCAATCTTCTGGTTGCAAGCGCCGCGCCGGTGTAAGGTTGCCATACTCGTCAAGCATCTGCGACTCAACAATGTTAAAAATCTGTTCGGGATTGACGTTACCACAAGTGTGGCACTCACTGTCGTTCCAGTTGGCCTGATGCACTTTTGTCTTGAAATATATTATCGAATCGACCGGATTGCCATCATAAATCAAGTACCCGCCTTTATCGAGAATATACAGATTATCAAACATTTTGAAGATGTCAGATGACGGTTGGTGAATTACCGTGAACACCAGTTTGCCCTTCAGCGCCATCTCCTTCAAAATGTCCATGATGTTTTCCGAATCGCGCGATGACAAACCTGATGTCGGCTCGTCGAGGAACAATATGGCTGGTTCACGGATAAGCTCCAGAGCAATGTTAAGGCGTTTGCGTTGTCCACCGCTTATCTTTTTGTTGAGCGGACTTCCAACCACCATATCTTTTATGTCGAAAAGTCCGAGGCTCTTGAGCACTTTAAGAACCTTGCACCTAATCTGAAAATCGCTCAAATCGTCGAAACAAAGCCGGGCATTATACAGAAGGTTTTGGTATACAGTCAACTCCTCAACCAGCAAATCGTCCTGCGACACATAGCCAATCAATCCCTCAACTTTTTCTTTCTCTTCGTATATATCTATGCCATTGATGGTCACACTTCCCGAAGTAGGTTTGGAACTGCCATTGAGCACATTTAGCAGAGTTGTTTTTCCAGAACCGCTGGCCCCCATTATTCCGACAAGACTACCCGATTCCTGAACTATATTGATGCTGTTCAATCCTTTGGCACCACCTTTGAAATAATACTCCACGTCTTTGGCCACGAACTGTATTTTGTTGCCGATTTCGTCAGAGAAGAAATAGTTGACGATGTCGGAATAGTAGATGGGCTTCATTTTGGCATCTCGCAACGACGCGCCCTGTGTAAGAACATACACATTACCCGGTATCACAATCTGGCCATTCAGATACAGCTCATTTGTGCCGAACTTACGGATCAAATACATATTCGACAATTCGAAATACAAGACCCATAGTTTATCTTGGAAAGTCGCATGGCAAAGATGGCGTATGTCCGGGATATCTGAGGCTTTCTGCCCATCAATAAGCAAGATACGCGGCGACACCGGGATGTTGTCTGCGTCAGAAAACACAAAATCCTTAAGGGCGTTGAAATTATCGTTCGAGAAGAAAAAGCTTTCTGATACGGTCTGCACAAATTCCATTTCCTGTTCCGACACGTCGGTGCCGGCCTTGACAAACTCTAACAGCCTGATCATGACTATCATCTTCTGTCTGATATCAAGCTCTTCGTTTATCTGGGTGCAGATTTTCAGAACCTTGACCGAATTAAGTGCAAGGTTTTTCTCTTTCTTGTCGTTTTCCGACTGTTTTCGCTGATAATGAGCGTAAAATCCATCAAAAAGTTCGAGATACTCACCCACAACGCTCTCACGCAGCTGTTGTTGGAGAAAGGCCTCAACAATTTGCCTTCCGTTCTTGTTGTTTGACCTTGGGCCAACAACAATTGCGAACAACTGCATCAACGCTTTTAGGACTTTCTCCCTCATAGCCAAACAGTTTTACTGTTTAAACCCGATGAGCATAACGGCTATTCCTGATGTCATCTCTTTCGAATCAATTTCTGCCTCTATAATGCAGTCCATCGAGTTTTCAAACTTGAAATCCCAACTTGGTGTATTCTCAAAATCGCGGTTAGTGAAAAGCAGATTGCGGTCCTGATCATAAACTGAGAATGCAAGGTTCCCTACCTCGGTTCCGCAGTATCCGACTAAACGGTAAATTGTTCCACTATAGAAAGTTACATAAAATTCGGCAATATCATCTTTATTGAGTAAAACTGTATAATACTGCCCGTCAGAAACATACGAATCACCCATACGGTCCTGACACATCTTCACCGTCGGCTCCATCTGTGCCACCGAAGCATTTGGCATGGCTATCGCTAACACCGCTAACAGTATCCAATATCTAATCATTGACTTTTTCATTTTGATTTAACTTATAATTTGCATTCTGATAGTTCCAACCTTTTCTGTTATGCTTTTCAAAACAGGCTCCGGAACCACTGATTTCGTCACCGATTTAATAATTGTCATCTTTTTATCGATATCGATTTCAGGAACCACATATGTATAGTTCTGCTCAACACCGTCGAAATCGTTGGTCAGATCAATAAGAGAATCAACCAATGCTCCAATTTCATCATCGCCGGGATAGTATGGCGACAGAATTTTAATGAGGTTCTCTAACGGCTGACGGCTTTCTCCGATTCTTTGCACTAGCATATCATCATGGTTATATTGGGCAAGCTGTGTCATAATGTACATTGCCTCAATCCAACCTCCGGCAAGCACCAAAGCTCCGTCACGCTGTCTTTGCGACTCCTTAAGAAACATATCAACGTCTCGGTATGTACTTGACATTATGTGTAGTAGAGAATCTGCGTTATCAACGTTTTTTTCGACACGATCGATAAGACTGCTGCTGAACGCTGAAGTCAAATCCAAATCATTGGCAATGTTCTTGATCACTGAAAACAGATTGATTATCAGTGGCGACTGCTCATAAAGGTTCATATAGGCAAGGTCTGCGCCGTAAACGCCCAAATTAACACACTTCTTATATGTGCGTGTGTAATTTTGGTTATTCTCAATCTTGTTCAATAGACCTTCGTTAAATTTTGCACCCGTTTTTTTTATCATCATTGTCAGATGATACGGTGACGGCAGACTAAACAACGTGTTGCCGAACTTTATTGTCTGAGCAGATGTGTCGGTCTCTATTGATATATCATTCAACCGATTGACTGCGTCGCTTTTCAACGCACTGCTGTTGCATGATGCCAAAAACAGTGTGGTAAAAGCCAATAACGGAACTTGTAATATCGCTTTTCTCATAGTTTTATAAAATACTATATGCAAGTAACTAAAAAAAACGAATCATAAAAGAATAATGAACCACTTTCTTTGGGGAACGGGCAAAAAAAATGCCCTATTGGGCAGATTACTGAATAAAATAATTATTGATGCCTATTCTGGATTTGAAAATGATGCAACCATCTCGCCATATTCGGCTGATGTCATATCTTTAAGGAAGAAGTTGTCAGGATTTTTCCTGACTCCGGAAACTATTACTTCATAATGAAGATGGGGCCCAGTAGACTGACCAGTATTGCCAACCCTGCCAACTTCTGTTCCGCGGCAAACGGTATCGCCCACATGAACCGAAAATTTACTCAAATGCGCGTATCGTGTTTTATAGCCAAAGCCATGATCCACAACCACTTGCTTACCATAGCCACGAATATCATTCGATATTGATACAACCACGCCTTTGCCCGTCGCAAACACCTTGCAGCCTTCATTTGCTGCCATATCCAAACCATCGTGATGGATGCGACGGTTACTGATTGGATGAATACGCCAACCAAATGTTGATGAAACGCGATACGAATTCGGATTGACTGGCAAAATGCCTGGCATACTGAGCAAACTATCTTCCGCACGCTGGACATTCCGCAGCACCATTTCGTACGACTGCTCCTGCAAGTTCAGCTTGCTAGTTAGAATATCGACTTTACGATTGTACTCAACAAACAAATCCGTATTGAAATATCCTTCAAGATTTTCATATTTATTGGTACCACCGAAACTTGCCATACGTTTGTCGGCTGAAATTGGGCTCATAGCCGACAGAACACGATAGCTGCTATCATCATGACTTTGAATCTCGGCAAGAAAACACTCAATTTGCTCAAAACGTGAATCGAGCTGGCGTATATTGGATATACAAACATCACCCTTGTTTTGCAATTGTGATGCTTTAAATGATGGTACTATATTAAAATATGATAACGTCCACGCCGATGCACCAACGACAAATGCCGCCAGCACAAACTTACCGCAACGTTTTGCTAACCGTGCAAACGTCCGCTCTTCAAGCACATAAGTTAGGGTTTCGCTATCAAATATGTATTTATCTTTCATCTTTCTTGTTTGGAAAGCGGCGTAAAACTATGTATTTTTTATTACATAAAAATGCCCAACCGCATTTTTTTTATAAAAACAACAATTTTAAGGATAAAAAAAGACAACAACTCGGTGTCGTTTTGGCAGACAAACGCCGAATTATTGCGACAAATTGTCAATAAATACAAATAGCACTATCGATGATAAAACAATGATTATCAATAAAATCAAATCACAAATAACGACTTCAAATACTGACTTACGAAACAATGGCTTGCATTTTGAAGAATTACCGGTCAGAAAATCAAAAAAATGAGCTATGAACACGAATAATTTCACAATCAAAATGCAGGAAGTCTTGGAAAAGGCTTTCAACATTGCGCAAGCCGAAGGCAACCAAGCTGTGGAAACCGGCCACTTGCTGAAAGGTCTGTTGACCGAAGAGCAGAGCATCAGCCGATATATTCTGCAAAAGCATAATGTGTCGGAAAACTCTATGCTTCAGATAGTTGACAGCGTGATAAAATCGTATGCGCGGGTGTCGGGCGGCAGTTTGTACCTGTCGTCGGATTTGAACGCGCTGCTGAACAACGCGCAACAAGCGGCAACCAAAAACGGCGACCAATTTGTTTCGGTTGAGCACGTGTGGGTTGCGTTCTTCAGCATCAACGACCAGATTACCAAATTGTTGCAAGACCAGGGACTGAGCCGTAAATCGGTTGAGAACTGCATAAAGGAAATCACCAAAGGCGAAAAAGTAACGAGCCAGTCGGCTGAAGAGAGTTATATGGCGCTGTCGAAATACGCTGTGAACTTGAACGAGCAGGCTGCAACGGGCAAACTCGACCCTGTGATTGGCCGTGACGACGAAATTCGACGTATCTTGCAGATTCTGAGCCGAAGAACGAAGAACAACCCTATTCTGATTGGCGAACCGGGCACTGGCAAAACAGCCATTGCCGAAGGCATTGCGCACCGAATTGTCAAGAATGACGTACCTGAAAACTTGAAAACCAAGAAGTTATACTCGCTTGATATGGGCGCATTGGTTGCAGGCGCAAAATACAAAGGCGAGTTTGAAGAGCGACTTAAAAGCGTTGTGAATGAAGTGATTAAATCGGACGGCGAGATAATCCTGTTCATCGACGAGATTCACACGCTGGTGGGCGCCGGAAAGAGCGAAGGCGCAATGGACGCGGCCAATATTCTGAAACCGGCACTGGCACGTGGCGACCTGCGCATGATTGGCGCCACAACGCTCGACGAGTATCAGAAATATTTTGAGAAAGACAAGGCGCTCGAACGTCGTTTCCAGATTGTAATGGTTGACGAACCTGACATAAACAGCTCAATATCAATACTTCGTGGTTTGAAAGAGCGATACGAAATGCACCATAAGGTTCAGATTCTTGACGACGCGATAATTGCCGCCGTCGAACTGTCGAACCGCTACATCACCGACCGTTTCCTGCCCGACAAGGCCATCGACCTGATTGACGAAGCGGCGTCGAAACTGCGGCTGGAAATGAATTCGGTGCCGGAAGACATCGACGAACTGCAGCGCGACATTATGCAGTTGGAAATTGAGCGCGAGGCCATCAAACGCGAGGGTAACACGGCTAAAACCAATTCAATCAGCGAGGAACTGAACGAGAAGAACGCTGAACTGACCGAAAAAATGGCAAAATGGAAGTCGGAAAAGGCGATTCTGGACGACATCCAAAGCAAGAAAAAACAGATTGAGGACCTGAAATACCAGGCCACGCAGGCCGAACGCAGCGGCGACTATGGCAAGGTGGCTGAAATCCGCTACGGCCGAATCAAAGAGTGCGAGGCGGCCATCGAGAAGCAAAAAGCGCTGCTCGAAGGCTCTGACACAATGATTCGCGAGGTGGTGACACCTGAAGATATTGCCGAAGTGGTGTCGAAATGGACACACATTCCGGTGACGAAAATGCTTCAGACAGAGCGAGATAAACTCATCAACCTTGAAGACGAACTGCACAAGCGCGTCATTGGGCAGGACCACGCCATCGAGGCCATCGCAAACGCTGTGCGCCGCAGCCGCGCCGGACTTCAGGACGCCAACAAGCCCATCGGGTCGTTCATCTTTCTGGGCACCACGGGCGTGGGCAAAACCGAACTGGCAAAGGCTTTGGCCGGATTCCTGTTCAACGACGAGAACCAAATGACAAGAATCGATATGTCGGAATATCAGGAACGGCACTCTGTGTCGAGGCTGATTGGTGCGCCCCCGGGATATGTAGGCTATGACGAAGGCGGACAACTGACTGAGGCCGTCAGGCGGAAACCCTACTCGGTTGTGCTGCTCGACGAGATTGAGAAGGCGCACCCCGACGTGTTCAACATCTTGCTGCAAGTGCTCGACGACGGCCGACTGACCGACAACAAGGGCCGGACGGTGAACTTCAAGAACACCATTATAATAATGACATCGAATTTGGGTTCGGACATCATCCAACGCGAATTCTCGACAATGAACGACAGCAACCGCCGCGAGGTTATGGACAAGGCGCAAAGCGAAGTTATGGGGCTGCTGCGGGCGTCGATGAAGCCGGAATTCCTGAACCGAATTGACGAGATTATAATGTTCACACCGTTGTTCAAAGACGACGTGCGCAAGATTGTGAAACTGCAAATTACCCGTCTGGCCGACCGTCTGGCCAAAAACGGCATCAGCATTGAAGCCAACGACAAGGCCATCGAACTGATTGCCAACGAAGGCTACGACGTGACCCTGGGCGCCCGACCGATAAAACGGCTGATTGAGCGCGCCGTGCTTAACCCGCTCT
>CAMHPA010000105.1 GCA_946186925.1 uncultured Bacteroidota bacterium
CCAAGACCCACAGCTTAGAAGGCTGTTGCTCTATCCAGCTGAGCTACCGGACCATTTTGCCAAATCGGCCGCAAAAATAAGGCTTAATCTGGCGTTTGCAAAAAAAAATTGCACTTCTATTTTGAACTTCTGACTGTTGTTAGAATAATCAACCACTATTGCTGCTCTGCCGCAAATTTCTTCATATTGTCAAGTAGTCCAGCCACCACAAGCACGTCGTTCTCGCGGAAGATGTAGGTATCATCTGGTGTCAGTGTGGTCTTGGTCTGCTCTCGTGAAAGCAATCCTTTCTTTTCCAACGACTTTATGGCGATTATCTTAAGTTTGAATCGTGAATCCAGATTGGCGGTACCAAGTGTATGTGTGATGTATTTTTGTGGTACCTTGAACTCAACAATCACATTGTTTTCGTCAATCTCGGTAATTTTCAGCGCGTTCTTTATCTGCAGCTGAAGACTTATCTGCACGGCTGTCTGCGACTCGGGGTGAATTGTGTTCTCAATGCCTATCTGATTCAGGATGTTCTTGTGAATAGGGCTTATTATGCGACCGATAATGTTCTTCACACCAAGTTTTTTCAATATCGATAGCGACAGGATTGATGAGCCTATGTCCTCGCCTATAGCGACTATCACTGCATCGGTATCGTTCAGCGGCAAAGTCTTCAAGGCGTTCTCGTTTGTCGCCTCCATCTCCATCACATTGGTAATCTGATTTTTAAGTTCATCGATTCGCTCGTAGCGGTTGTCAATGCCGATTACTTCATGTCCTTGTTCGGTCAGACGGGTGGCTAACGTTGCACCGAAATAACCCAAACCGATAACTATAAATTTCATTGTATAAAGAATTTAATTAGTTTATTGTCAAGTTTTTATATGGATATTTAGCATATCGTGGCTTTCGTGATACAAAAAATCCCGAGAGCAGTGTCAGCGGTCCGACGCGACCGACAAACATCAGTATCATTGTCAGCACACGCGACGGCATCGAAAGCTCGGTGGTGCCAATAATCGACAGTCCGGTTGTGCTATAAACCGACACTGTGTCGAAAAACAGATCGAACGGGTTTTTGTCAGGTTCGAAAACTGCGAAAATTATAAATGCGCCGAAGATAACCATCAGCGAAATGAAAATGAAGGCCAGAACACGCAGAATTGTCTCAAAGCCTATGCGATGGTAGCCGATTTCGATGTAGCGGTGGCCGCGTACAAAACTGACTATTGAGCAAACTGCCAAGGCAAAAGTAGTTGTCTTTATGCCACCGCCCGTAGAGCCAGGTGACGCGCCAATCCACATTATCGCCATTATCAGTACCATAGTTCCGTTGCTCCAGCTGCTTACCTCAGAGAGATTGAATCCGGCGGTGCGGGCTGTGGCGCAGCAGAAGAACGACTTCACCCAGCGCGACACGGCCGAGCTGTCGGCCAGAGTATTGCCAATCTCAAGGAAATAATAGCACACCGTTCCAAGCACCAAAATGCACAATGTGGTGATTATTACAATGTGCGTGGCCATATCGGAGCCCACTCGGCCTGAAAAACTGCGTCTTTCCATTTGTATGCCGAATAATTTCGCCGTCTTGTTGCGTACTGCGCCATACAATGCTATCAGTACGGGGAACCCTATTCCGCCAAGCGATGTCAGTATAGCGACTATAATCAGCAGATTGTTGTTGTCTGCAACAGCCGGATTGGCGAAACCGCCGGGCAATGTGGATATTCCACAGTTACAAAATGCTGATACCGAATGGAATATAGAGAAAAACATCGGATCGATGATATTACTGTCGCTGATGCTCAGATAGATTGCCACGGCACCTATAACCTCAAACAGCAGCGTAAGCGACAGAACGTTGGAAAGGAACGAGAATATGTCGCTCATATTGTCAGACGAGAACATATCTTTGAGCAGAATACGGTCTTTGAATGACACCGTACCAGTGAACGCAAAGGCGAACAACCCTGTGAAGGCCATCACGCCCAAACCTCCGATCTGGAAGAGGAAGAGCAAAATAACATTGCCCTTGAATGTCATTATTTCAGTCAGATCGATGATTGATAATCCAGACACGCATATGGCGCTTGCCGATGTGAAGAGTGCCTCAAAGTAGCTTATTTTGCCAAGATGCACGTTTGGCAGCATCAGCAGTCCCGAGCCCACGAAAATCATTATCAGGAAACTGAATGCGAAAAGCAGCGGCGGCGACATCTTCATAGATGTGAAAACCTTTGCCACTTTATAGAAATCGGACACCAGAATAAGCCCCATAGCCGTTGCCACCGCCGGGAACGTGGCCAGCAGCGAGCTGCCGACAAAATCGGTCGCAAAGGCGTGCGAATTGGGCACAAAAACAACCGTACAGCCAACGAATATCAAAATCTCTGTCCAGCGTGGGAGAATCTTACGACTAACAAACTGATAAACATCGTGAACATATTTGGCTATATAGGTAACAATGAATATTTTACTTATGAGAGCCTCTATATTGTCCTGTACTATCTGATGGTGATAGAATCCGAGCCTTGCTACAAGCAGCGTTGCAAACAAAAGACTACTTACCAGTATAACCAGATTGCACACAGAGGATAGCAAACTGAATATTTTCAGCAAGAAATCCTGTACAATAAAGAAATACTTGAAAAATCGCTCCTTAATATGAAACAGAAAACGGTTGCCCATTTCAGCAAAAAAGACAAAGTGCGCCCCCGCACGTGGCAGAGGCGCACTTCAAATTTATCATTCGGTACTCAAAACCTTAAACTCCACACGACGGTTCATCGCCCTGCCCTCTTTGGTGGCGTTGTCGGCCACAGGCTGGTCGAACGCGTAACCCTTGTACTCAAGACGGCTGGCGTCAACACCCTCCGAAATCAGGAAGTCGACAACCGATTTGGCGCGAGCCTCCGACAGGCGCTGGTTGGTGGCCTTGCTGCCCTGGTTGTCGGTGTGGCCCGAAATCTCGATGCGCATAGCCGGCATATCGCTCAGCAGCTTGGTCAGACGGCCCAGCTCGGCATACGATGTCGGTTTCAACTTGGCGCTTCCGGTCTCAAAGAACACGTTTTTCAGGATTATCTTCACGTCCTTCTTGATGTTGTTCAGGGCAATGTCCTTATCAATCTCCTGATACTCGGTTGCCGCCGGAATATCAAAGTTCTCTGAATGGAACAGATAGTTGTCGGCCTTAACCATCAGACCATAGTTCTTACCCGAAGGCAGCGACACCAGGAACTTACCTGTTGCCGAGTTTGTCTGCGATGTAAAAATCACCTCATTCTTCTCATTATCAACAATATCTATGGTGGCGCTCACCGGCTCGTTGCTGATGGCGTCGCGCACAGTACCCTTGACAATGGTCAGGCGGATGGTGACAAGCTCAACCGAAGCCTCCATAACCATATCCGACACCGGTTGCGAGCGTGCCGAAATCAGGTTGTCCTCACCCGACAGAGTATATGGTTTCTCGGGGCCGAGGAATGTCATTCGGTAGATGTCGAGACCGCCGGAGCCCTCCGGACGGACGCTGGAGCAGTATCCGTGGCGGCCGTTGGCCGAAATCACAAAGCAGAGGTCGTTGTCGGGCGAGTTGATTGGGTAGCCAAGATTGACCGGCTCGCTCCAGGTGCCGTTGTCGTCGCGCTGCGACATAAAGATGTCGAAACCGCCCATTGTGTTGTGGCCAGTCGAGCTGAAATACAACGTACGGCCGTCGGGGTGCATAAATACTGCCTCCTCGTCGTACTGAGTATTGATTACCGGGCCAAGGTTGATGGCCTCACCCCATTTGTCTTTGGCTGTGCGGTGGCAGACGTAGATGTCGCTGCCGCCGAATCCGCCCGGGCGGTCGCTCACAAAGTAGATGCTGCGGCCATCGGGCGAGAAGCAGGCCGAAGTCTCGCGTGCGTCGGAGTTGATGGGTTTCGGCATTCCCTTCGGATACTCCCATTTAGTACCTTTCAGCGAGCACTGTTCAATGTCGCCGTTGCCCTTGCGGCCGTTGTAGATGAGCAGCTGCTGACCATCGGGGAACAAGCCTACCGTTGCGTCGTCGAACTGCGTATTTATTGGCTCGCCAATCTCGTTTGGCACCTGCCAGTTCTTATTCTCGTTGTAGCTGATGTAGATGTCCTCGTCGTACTGGCCGTCGTCGAGGCTGACATTGCGGCCGTTTGTACGGGTCGAGGTGAAAATCATCATCGACTCGTCGGCTGAGATGAGCGGACTGTGGTCGTTGTAGCGCGAGTTGAGCACCGAGCCGATATTGTCGATGAAAGCTCGTGCCGGATTGTCCATCAGTTGCTTGCCGCACTCGCACTCGGCAATGTATTTCTCAAGCAGAGGTTTCATTTCGGGCGCCTCCATCGGCGTAAGCAAAGCCAAATGCGCCTTGTATTCGCCAATAGCCTTATCGTATTGTCCGTTAAGATGATAGCCGCGAGCCAGCATCAAATGAATGTCGGGCGCAACATCGCGGCGCAGCTGATATGCCTTCTCAAAAAAATCGATACACTTGTACTTCATCGGCAGATTCATATAGCAAACGCCAATGCGGTAGTTGAGCAGCGAGTAGTTCGGATTAAACTTCTGTGCCTCAAGATAATACTGTAAAGCCTCGTGGTAGTATTCCTTGGTGTAGTACGACTCACCGTCTTTAAGGTTGTTGTTGGCCTCTTTAAAAGCGTCTTTCTGATTCTGAAAATAGTTTTTGTCGAACGGAATGTCCTGGCAAAAAGCCGATGCGCAGCAGGCAACGGCAGCTATAATTATATACAAACGTTTCATACTCAGCATAATATTATTCATAGAACGAAATGTAGTTTCTTGCCTTGGTAATGCCAAGCTGGTAAGCCTTGCGCCAGTCGGCAACAGCCTCCTCAAACTTGCGCTGCATCTCCTGGCAGCTGCCGCGGTTCAGGTAGGCCTCGGCAAAGTTGGCGTTGATGCGGATGGCGTCGCTGAATGAGCGGTAAGCGGCATCGTAGTCCTTCTTTTTCATCTGGGCGATACCCATATTATTATATGCGTACGCGTATTCAGGATTAATCTCGATGGCCTTCTGGCAGTCGGCAATCATTCCGTCGAAATCGTTCTTCTCAAACTTGGCGCGCGCGCGGTTGTTGTAGGCGATGAAATAGTCGGAGTCGAGTCCGATGGCCAGTCCGTAGTTGCTGATGGCATCGTCGATATTGCCCTTCTTGAGCAGTGCGCTTGCCAAGTTGTTGTAGGCTGTGGCCAGTTTCGGGTCGATTTTGATGGCCTGCTGATAGTCGGCAATGGCGCCGTCGTAGTCCTCGTTCATACGCTTGGCGCTGCCGCGGTCGTTGTAGGCCTGGGCGTTGTTGCCGTCGAAGGTGATTGAGAGCGTGAGGTTGTTGATGCTCTCCTCGTAGTTGCCGCACTCAAAGTTGGCCACACCGGCGTAGTAGTAAACCTTGGCCTCGTCGTAGCCAGCCTTGATGGCAAGCTCGAAATCACTGAGCGCGTCGCTCGAGTTGTTCTGGTTGAAATAAGCCAGACCGCGACCATAATAGGCCACCGGCGACTCCTCAAGCTCAATGGCCATTGTGAAATCGGTTATGGCGCCGCTGTAGTCGGCCATTTCCGACTTGGCAAAACCGCGGTTCACAAGCGCCTTGGTAAATTTGGGGTTGAACGACAGAGCTTTGGTGAAACTATTAATGGCTTCGGCAAAATTGCGCTGAGCCACAAAATCGTTGCCCTCATTGAAAGCAACCTCTGCCTCCTGATTGCCCGCTATGACGAGCGTGGAGTCGTTTTTGGCTGTGTTTTGGCCGTAACTGCCGAAACAGAACGCCATAGCAACTGCCAAAGAAATTGATTTTAATTTCATTGCGTTAATTTTTAAATATTTACAGTTCCCATTTGGTTTGCCGCGAGGCACACCAAAGAAATAGCTAAATTACAACAATTCGATTTTAAAAACAAACCGCCATCACCTTAAAAATAGTGTTATTTTTTTCGGAATAGCGCTGGTTGGTGTCGAAAACCCACTCCCACTCTGCTTTTGACGGCATTTGGGGCAAATCGGCATACACAAGCTGTTTCTCTTTTTGGGGCGAGCCGTCGAGCGGAATGTCAATCTGGCGGTAGTCGGTTATGAGGCAGGTGCGGCCGGCGGGCAGCCAGCTTATGTGGTTCTGCTGCACCGTTTTACGGACCGGAAGCAACTGCTCCTCGCCCACCCGGAATCGCTCGGCAAGGTAGTCGCACAATATTATATCGAGCTGGTTGAGCAGATTGACCGAAACCACAAGGTCAAACTCATCAAGGTTGACATCGGTCGCGGCCGAAGGCAGCCAACCGGCAAAACTCTGGAACGATGGCGCGCTCATTGCCTGGCGAACGGCACCGCCGGTGAGGTCGGCAGTCACCAGTCGCACATTGGACATTCGCACCACACGCGCCTTAACCGGCTCAGGATGAACAATATCCACAAGCGTCACCGACTCGAACATCTGCGAAAGCTCATCAAGCGGCACATCGTAGAGCCAGCCGCTGCCGAGCACCGCCACCGACGTGCGTTTTTCAGCCCGCCGCGCCGCCTCGATGATGAAGTTCCGGGTGTTGTCCAAGTGCGACTTCCAGTTGCCGCTTTCGCGCAAAAATCGGTTGCGGATGCCAAGCTGGTCGCTGACATAGCCCGCGCGCCGTGCCGCAGCCGGCAGAGTTTTAGGTTTGAAGATATTATCAATCAGTTTTTTACAATAATTCATAACAAAACACGTTTTCTGGTTTGCACCAATTCTTAAAAAAAGTAACTTTGAATGTTACGCACAAACAAAAAACGCGATGATAAGTAACAAATTTAGGTTCAGAACTTTTGCCGTCAAAATGGCATGCCTTGTTGTGATGGCAACGACTGTCCAAAGCGCTGAGGCACAATACTCGCAGTCAGAGCGGAAGCTGCTTAAGTCGGCCAACAATTATTTTGAGACCGGACGGTACGACAAGGCGCTACCTATTTATATGAAGCTCGACTCGGTGATTGACGACATCAACCTGCGCTACCAGATTGGGTTGTGCTATCTGAAATCGAGGTATGAGCAGGACAAGGCTGTCAGCTATCTGGAAGAGGCCAGCATCTCGGCCGGGACACTGGTCCCGCTTGATGTCATCTGGTATCTGGGCGACGCCTACCATGTGGTTTACCGTTTCGACGAAGCCATCAAAGAGTACAACAAGTATATCAGCCTAACCGCCAAAAACGCGCAGGCCGACATCAACAAGCTGAACCACTGCAAACGAATGGTCGGCATCTGCCGCAACGCCATTGAGATTACCGAAATACCATATAAGGTTGACATTGAGCCGATGATGTCGCTATATGCGGCCGAATCGGACTATAATCCGCTCATATCGGCCGACGAAAGTGTAATGCTCTTTATGCGCGAAAAAGGCGTGGGCAAGGGCTTTGAAACATCGACACACATAATGATTTCGACCAAAGATAACGGCGGATCATGGACCAAGCCCGAAGATGTGACGCTTGTTCTTGACCACAAGCTGCAAGGCCACACTCCCACACTGGCCGGTCTCTCTCCCGACGGGCACACGGTGTTCCTGAACTTTGGCGAAGGTCTGAACAAGGACATCTACTCGGCTCATATGCAAGGAAAGACCATCAGTGAGGTGAAAAAGCTGAACAAGAACATTAACACGCCTTACTACGAAGGCGCGGCCAGCATTACCCCCGACGGCACAAAACTCTATTTTGTTAGCGACAGACCGGGCGGCTTGGGTGGTCGCGACATATACGTGTCGACGCTGAACAAAAAGGGCGAATGGGACGAGCCTGTGAACCTTGGCGAGCATATTAACACCAAATTCAACGAAGAGTCGGTGTTCATCCATTACGACGGACAGACGATTTTCTTCAGCTCGCAAGGACACAACACAATCGGCGGAAAAGACATTTTCAAATCGAAACGGGTGAACGGGCAATGGACTGAACCAGAGAACCTTGGCTTCACCAACACCACCATCGACGACCTGACATTTGTGTTGAACGCCAGTGGCGAATACGGGTACTTTTCAACGTCGAGGAACAATTCGTACGGCCGTCACACCATTATGAAGGTGGGTTACAAAGACCCTATTCCGCTGACTCTGGTGAAAGGAACCGTGCTGGCCGGAACGCCGCCCAAACCGATAAAGGTTGACATCAAGGTGTACGACAAGAACACCCACGAGCAGGTGAAATACGTTTATACGCCCGACACCGAGACAGGCAAATACCTGTTGATTTTTCCTCCGG
>CAMHPA010000106.1 GCA_946186925.1 uncultured Bacteroidota bacterium
TTTACGATGAGCAAAATAAGTGGTATATCGACGAGTCGTTTTTCGACTATCTGACATTCAATGCCGACGGCTCTAAATTCTTGATAATGAGCGAGCGCGACGGCTGGAGCCACATTTATCTGCACAAAGCCGACGGCACGCTGCTCAATCAGGTTACCAAAGGCGAGTGGGATGTTACTGATTTCTACGGATTTGACGAGCGCACCAACACCATTTTCTACCAAAGCGCCGAGCGCGGAGCGCCAAACCGCGATGTCTATTCGGTGAAAGCCAACGGTACGGCTAAAATATTGTTAAGCAGGCAGTTGGGAACCAACGATTTCGTTTTCAGCAAAGGATATAAATACTATATCAGCGAGTACTCAAATGCCAATCAGCCAACGGTTTACACTCTGCATGAGCGTAGCGGCAAACAGTTGCGCGTGCTTGAGGATAACGCAGACCTTGTCGCTATTTTGACTGAGCGCCACATCTGCCCGAAAGAGTTTCTGCAGTTCACTACCGATGAAGGTATCAGCTTGAATGCGTGGATGATAAAGCCTCACGATTTCAATCCCGAGAAGAAATATCCCGTGCTGATGGTGCAATATAGCGGTCCAAACTCTCAGCAGGTTCTCAATCAATTCGATGCTGGCTGGGAGCAGGTGCTGGCCGCCAACGGCTACATTGTTTTCTGCTGCGACGGCCGCGGAACAGGTGCGCGTGGCGAGGCTTTCCGTAAGGTAACTTATTTGCAGTTAGGCAAATACGAACTCGCCGACCAACTTGCCGCCGCCCGTTATCTGAAATCGCTGCCATACGTTGCTACCGACCGCATTGGCATTTGGGGCTGGAGTTTTGGCGGTTTTATGGTGCTCAACTGCCTGACGCAGGGCAATGGCACCTTCAAGGCGGGCATTGCGGTTGCGCCCGTCACCAACTGGCGCTACTACGACAATATCTACACCGAGCGTTTTATGCGCACACCGCAAGTGAACGCCGACGGCTACGACCTGAACTCGCCAATCACGCACGCCGCTGATTTACAGGGCAATCTGCTGCTCATTCACGGCAGTGCCGACGACAATGTGCATTGGCAAAACTCGGCCGAAATGTGCGAGGCGCTGGTTCAGGCCGACAAGCAGTTCGACTATTTCGTCTACACCAACCGCAACCACAGCATTTACGGCGGCAACACGCGTTGGCACCTGTATAACAAGATGTTACGATTTGTGCTGGAGAAGTTGTAGTTTACGTTTAATCCTGCAAAGCAAATTTCCTGATACTCTTGCCAACATTTATCAAATGGTCGGCAACGCGCTCAGAGTTTTGCGCAAGCGAGATATATTCGGCGCCAACCTGCGGCGTACACTCGCCCGCAACAAGCCGCTCAATATGGTTGCTTTCCATTCGCAAGGTGATGCTATCTATCTTGTCTTCAATCAGATTTGCCCTTTCAAGAGCCGCAAAATCGTGGTCGTGAAAAGCCGTTTTAATCTCTTTGTACAAATCGGCAATCAGCCCGTTCATTTCGCCAATCTCATTTATGGCCGCCGCCGAAAACGACGCTTCCTGCTGTTTCAGATTGGTGGCGTATTCCACAATGTTCACCGCGTAATCGCCGATGCGCTCAAGGTCGCTCGCACTTTTGATGCTCGAATTCAGGAACTTATTGTCGAAATCGCTCATAGGTTTGCCCGACAGCGCAACCACGTAGCGGGTGATTTCGCTGTTCAGAAAGTTGAGTTCGCTCTCGGTCTTTTTAAATTGTTCCAAATACTTGAAATCCAACCGAGTAACAATCTCGATTGACAGTTGGAAATTTCTGACAGCCATATCGGCCATATTCTCAATTTCGGCCTTCAACTGCCTGACAGCCATAATCGGCGTGCGCAGCATTGTCTCGTCGAGGAAGTAGAGATGCGGCTTGTCGGCGTTTTCGGCACTCGGCGCGTCGGGAATTATGCGGCAGACGAGGCTCACAAGGCGCTCGGTCAGCGGCAGTGCGACCAGCATTGTGCAGACGTTGAAAATGGTGTGGAACATTGCCAGTTGCAATTGCGGCGCGTGCGGAAAGAATGTCTCGAAAATTCGTCCGAAATCAACAGCCGACTTCGAAAACAAATTGAGTGTCAGCGCAATAAGCAGGAACAGCGCCACGCCCATAACATTGAACACAAGGTGCAGCAGGGCGGTGCGGCGGGCGTTGGTGCCGCTGCCGATGGCCGCAATTATGGCCACCACGCACGAGCCGATGTTCGAGCCCATTGTCAGGTAGATGCCTTGGTTGAGGTTGATAAGTCCGCTGAAAACCATTGTGATAACTATCGATGTCAGCACCGACGACGATTGGATTATGGCCGTGAGCAGCGTGCCTATCAGCACCAGAATCAGCGGGTTGCCAATGCTCGCCAAAAACATTTTAACCGAGTCGAGCGAGGCAAAGTCGTCCATAGCGTTCGACATTGTGTGCAGGCCCACAAACAGCAAGCCGAAGCCAGCCAGAATGTTGCCGCACAACTTCAGCCGCTCGCGCTTGCCGAACATTGCCATAAAAACGCCAATGCCCGTGAACGCCGAAAAAATGACGGTAGTCGACAGGCTGTTGCCGCCGAACATACCCAGCGCCACAATCTGCGCCGTAACGGTCGTGCCGATGTTGGCGCCGTAGATTATCGTGGCCGCCTGCGCCAGCGACATTATGCCCACATTGACAAAACCGATAACCATAACCGTCACTGCGCCAGAACTTTGAATGGCTGCCGTGCCAACCGTTCCAATGCCGACGCCCAGCCATTTGCTCTTGCCCGTTTTGGCAAAAAGGCGTTTCAAACTATGACTGCTCGCATTCTCAAGATGGGTGCTCATAACATTGCAGGCAATCAGAAAAACACCGATGCCCGCCAATAGCGTGAGAATGGCTGTTAAAATGCTGATAATGTCCATATTGCAAAAAAAATGAAGGCTGCACGTTGCCGCACAGCCTGTCTGTTATTTATCGACTCCCACAAACTGATTTAAGTTATTGAAAATGAGTTCAACGCCGTTGTTCAACTCAACTTTCGAGCCCTTCTTCTCTTTTTCCCATTCCACAATCAGGCTCGATGGGTAGTTGTCCTTCACGTAAGCCACAATCTCGCTTGCAATCAGCGCTTCAGGCACTGGATTCGGCTTGCATTCAATCTTTTTCAGATTGCCGTCTTGGTCGAAATCCACTTCGGCGCCGTTGGCAAAACGCACTTCGTACTCAGTCGTCCTGTCGTCGTTATCGATTTTGACAGATGCGATTCTCGTCTTGTCAAAATGCTGAACAATAATCTCTTGCGCGTTTTTCGGCAATTGCTCGAAACTGCCTTTGCGCTCACCCGAACACGCGTTTAGTGCGAAAGCCAGCACCAAAAACGCAATTGAAAAAAACTTTCTCATTGTGTGAAAATTTTAAGTTAATGAATTGATATAAAAAAAGATGGTGCGAACCGCAGTCCACACCACCTTTAATTTCAGAATAATATGAAGCCGAGTTGTTGCCTTTGTTGGGCGCCAGGCTGTGCGTCAGTCCCGACATTTGCACCGACGAGCGCTTTGCCGCAGTCTGCTCTTTACCGCATAAAACGTTGCAGTTCAGAGCGTTTGTTGTGTGTTGCGAAGTTGTGGGGCGGCTGATGCAGAAATCGTCGGTCCCGTCGTCGTCAAAATCGTCGTTGTCGAATTCTGCGCCAATCTGCATTTCGGTTTGCGCAAACGCCGTGTTGTCGAAATCGTCGGCAAACAGACAAACAATGTAGCCACTCAACAGTATGAGTGTCAGCATTGTAGCGTATTTTCGCAATCGTCCCATTGTCGGTTGCTAAATTACAATAGAATTGATTCTAAAAACCAATTTTTCAGAAGATTCGACATTTTTTCTTGGCTATGATTCTCACTGAACTTATTTTTCACCACGGAACACACGAAAAACACGGAAACAATAAAAAACGGCAATCGAGCAAGTTCAATTGCATACTGAAAACACGGAATTGAAAATTCAAGTTCAGTGTTTTCCGAGGTTAATATCAGTTGTTTATCAGGCTGTCGCCTTTTTCTTTTTCAAAATTGGTACTCTTTTTGTGAAGATGTGGCGGCGTTTTCTCTCATTAACGCCATAGAGAAATAATATACAAACAATTGTAAATAAATAAAATGGATTTAAAACGCATTATAAACCCGTGGGCGACAATGGCGAAGTACAACTGCTTCGGATGCTCACCCGACAACCCGTTCGGTCTGCACCTTTGCTTCTTCGAGGACGGTGACAACATTGTGTCCGAGTGGCAGCCGAACACCAACTATCAGAGTTGGCTCGACACGCTGCACGGCGGCATTCAGGCCACCCTGCTCGACGAACTCTGCGGTTGGGTGGTGACGCGCAAACTGCAAACTGCGGGCGTTACGTCGAAGATGGAAACGCGCTACCGCCGCCCCGTGCTAATCAGCAAGGGCAAAATCACCATTAGCGGCCACATTCGCGAGCAGCGCCGCAACATTGTCATTATCGATGCGCAAATTGTTGACAGCGAGGGCACTGTCTGCACTGAGGCCACCTGCACCTATTTCACAATGCCGCGCGAGAAGGCGCAGGCCGAAATGAACTTCCGCGAGTGTAAGGTTGAGGGGGAATAGAGGCTGTCAGCCTTTATTTCAGAGAAATATTCCGCTCAATAAAAACTTCCAACGAGTCGCCCTTCACGTGGCTATCGATGATGAGTCCGTTGCGGTCGACCAAGACAAAATGCGGCCGCGACGAAATCATATACTTGTCGCGCAGGTTCTTTTCCCATTGGCCTTTGCAAATCAGTTGCTCGCCAAGCGGATTGTGCTCGCTGATAATCTGCCGCCACACGTCGGGGGCGTTGTCGAGGCAGATGTTAACCAACTCAAAGCCCTGCTTGCCGAATTTCTCAACAAGCGCGTTCTTTTTCGGAATTGTGGCGATGCAGGCCGAGCAATGTGTGTCCCAAAAGTTGAGCAGCACCAATTTGCCTGCAAAATCCGACAGCGAAACACTCTTGTCGTCAACGTTTTTCAGATAGAAATTGGGCGCTTTGTCACCCGGTTTCAGTGTATTTCGCGTAATCAGGTCGTTATAGATATTTTTTTGTTCATTTACAATGTAATTCAACATTGCAGTGTCTTTAACCCGACTTGAATTTGTAGCAAGCAGTTTGTTCAGGTCTTCGTTCCATGGTTCGTATTCAGATACTGATTTCACTCTTCGATTCAGGAAAACTGACAGCCGAGAAGCCGTATAATACGATACAATGTCTTCGGGCAAATGCGCTTTGATAATGTCCAAATTGTTTTGCGTGCAATTGAGATACACTTCCCTGCTTGTTGGTTGGTATATTACTGAATCAAATTTCGGGTCGCGGTACATAAACAAAACGCTCGTATAACTGTCCAACCAATAATACTTGCTTTCTCTGATTGGGTTTTCTTTCCGCAAATTGTCTACATAATCGAAATGACACGCGTAACTATCTTTAAGTTCGATTTTATTATATAGCAGATTTTCTGTTTGCAATTCGTAGAACCACTTAGGCAGTTGTCCGGCGGAAAATGCGGAATCCAATGATTTCTGTTTCAGTTGGTACGCCTTATCAATTTTTGCAAAGGCCGATGCGTCTACGTCGTAACGTTCATATAACCAAGTCGGATTGCAAGACAGATGCTCACAAATCGGTTTTGTAAAACCAACGAACCAAATGCTGTCATTCGCCATATCATAATTTACTATAAGTGGCTCGTTTTGAACCAAAAACATAATAAATGACAAATTATTGCTTCGACAATAACAGAATGCTTCGGCAGGGTGGTTCAGCGGCAGAGTGTATTCGATGGTTGTATCGTGCTCTACACTAAAAATATATTGGTGTTGGTCAGCGGGAAACGATTGGTTGTAGAAAAACGCGAACGATTTCGGTTTGTCCACATTAGTGAAATTGAAAGTCAGATGCGTTTCGCCATTCAGAGTGAATCGGCATTCGTAATCGGATTTTTGAGTGCAACCAACTGCAAACAAGGCAGTTGCAATCAGCAGAAGATGTTTTTTCATAATTGTGAGTTTTTTGTGATGCGTAAATGTAGCGAATTGTTTTCAAACTTTGAAATGATTTTTTAAATTGAAAAGCAATTTACGGCTAATTCGATTTACCGTTAAAACATTTGAAATCAATAGTATGAACATTTAGAAATTCAAAAACAACAATACTATGAGTAATCCACTATCGAATCTCGAACCCAAGGCGGTTTGGGACTATTTCTACCAACTGACGCAAGTGCCGCGTCCGTCGAAGCACGAGGAAAAGGTGCGCAAGTTTCTTCTCGATTTTGGCAAAAACCTTGGTCTTGAGGCTTTTGCCGATGAGATTGGCAACGTGATAATCCGCAAGCCCGCAACGCCTGGAATGGAAAACCGCCGCGGCGTCATTCTGCAGGGCCATATGGATATGGTGCCGCAGGCCAACAGCGATGTCCGTCACGACTGGCTCACCGACCCCGTGCAGCCGCGCGTCGATGGCGAATGGGTGAAGGCCACTGGCACAACCCTTGGCGCCGACAACGGTATGGGCGTGGCTACGGCAATGGCCATTCTTGCGTCGAAAGATATTGCGCACGGCCCGCTTGAGGCGCTTTTCACCTGCGACGAGGAAACAGGAATGACTGGCGCAAATGGCATTAAATCAGGTGTTTTGCAGGGCGATATGCTTATCAACTGCGACTATGAGGACGAAGGCGAACTCTGCGTGGGCTGCGCAGGTGGCGTCAACGGAACCTTCACTTTCGACGCCAAACTGAAACCCGTGCCCGAGCACCACAAGGCGTTCAAATTGAGCGTTACAGGTCTGCGCGGCGGCCATTCGGGAATCGATATTAACCTTGGTCGCGGCAACGCCAACAAAATCATTTTCAGATATTTGAACGGCGCTATGGCGAAGTTTGGCGTCCGTTTGGCCGACATTCAAGGCGGAAGTCTGCGCAACGCCATTCCGCGCGAGGCGTTCGCCACCATTCTGGTGCCCGATTTCTATGCCGACAAGATTGCTGCCGATGTGGCTGAATATGAGCAGATTGTCAAATCGGAACTCAACACCGTCGACCCCGATTTGCGCGTCAGCATTGAGCCCGCGGCAATGCCCGAAAAGGCCATATCGGACGGCGTTGGCAGCCGCCTGACAAAGGCCGTCTATGCCTGCCCCAACGGCGTGGCCCGAATGAGCGCCGATGTTGCGGGCTTGGTCGAGACGTCGTCGAACCTGGCAATTGCAAAACTCGAAGGCGATAAGATTGTGGTTAAGAGCCTGTTACGCTCGTCGGTTGAGTCGGCAAAAGCCGATTTGGCCGAGCAGATGCGCTGCGTGTTCAATATGGCCGAAGCCGAGGCCGAATTCGACGGCGGCTACCCTGGCTGGAAGCCGAATATGAAGTCGGCCATTCTCGACGTGATGCGCCGCACTTCGGTTTCGGTGTTCGGAAAAGAAGCCGAAATCAAGGCCGTTCACGCGGGTTTGGAATGCGGCATTCTGGGCTCGAAATACCACAACTGGGATATGGTGGCCTGCGGTCCGCACCTGGTTCACCCGCACTCGCCCGACGAGGCAGTCAACATTGCGTCGGTTGAGCGTTTCTTCCGCTGGGTGGTCGAGACGCTGAAGAATGTGCCTGTGAAGTAAGGCATACCATTATAATATGTGTCAAGTTCCAGAATTGCCAAAAGCGGTTCTGGAACTTTTTTTATTGTTTACAGACAAGAACAATGGTTAAAATCTCTGTTTAAAATATTTTTTACCAACATAATGACATTATATCCCATTAATTTTTATATTTATACCCGTCAAGCAAAAAAACAAAAAATCTTTTCTATTATGCTTCTCCGAGTAACCGAAAAGCGTTAGTGAGTAGGAATAACTATTAAACTTTATTGAAATGAAAACTATT
>CAMHPA010000107.1 GCA_946186925.1 uncultured Bacteroidota bacterium
TGCCAGCCTCATGGATCTTACCAAAGGCACCCTTGGTGAACAACGAGCCCTTGATCTTCTTGTCGGAGAGTTTTTCGTTGCCCATGAGATAGATGTTACGGATCTTCATCTTGTCCTTCTTTGAATCTTTTAGATAAACCATTCTTATCAAATCTAGTGGTAATAATTATTGGTAATCTATTTTCATTACGATTTTCAATTATAGTATATAATTTTTCTAATGCCCATTTACTTACTCGTTCTGTTCCAAGATCATCAAATAAGCAATATGAAAAGGCAGTGAAGCAAGGAATTGATTGAAATCCGCATCTTTTTCTTGCTGTGTCTTGGGTTTCATTTCAAATTTGCCTTTGTCGTCAATGCTTACGTTGTAGTTTGGCTTTTCGAATGTTTCTGGTAGAATGATTTTCGCCATAAAGCAGCCGCCTTCTTCTGAATAGTCTATTTCAGTATCGAATGGAACGCTAAAAACATTTATAGGAATGACCCCTGTTTTAATTGAATGATGTTGTATTTCTTGTTTGTCAAGAACACCAAAAAAATCTTCATTGGTAAAAATCTTATGAAGTTTGTTATACACATAATCTGTTGGACCATTAAGAAATTGTTCGTCAGGGAACTTCGCTGCTTCATATTCTGATAGGTAAATTGCGTTTTGTTCTTTTGCCTTCTTATTTTCAATAGAATCGTGTAGCGAGGCAAGATTATTCCATTCTTCAACTTTTTGCGCAAACAATTTGTCAAGATTTTCTTTGACGTATTGGGCACGCAAGGGTTTGTTCCGCTTCCACCACGAATTATATATTTGTTTCGCTTCTGCTTCTAATAGGGATTGACATTCTGCGACTGTCGGTTGTGGTTTGTCAAATGGAACAGGTTCGTATTCTTTCAGTGGTATGCTCTTTATCTTTTGCACGATTGATTCCCGTGTTGGTAATTCCACACAAAAAAGATATGGAGATGTATACAAATACAACTGCATACGATATAAATCGTACATTTTTGCCCCTGCAGCTCTTACTGCTGATTTGTAAGACAATGTACGACGTATGTAATCTTCAAACCCATCTCCGAGTAATATAGAATACTCTCCTTGGGGAGATAACCTCAAGAAGAAATGTACGTGGTTTTTCCCTCGATTCACGTCTGCCTCGCACAATACTTCGATATCAGACGTTATTTGCAGTAATTCTCCTTTAACTTCAAATCTTTTCATATTCTATTTCCATTTTGAAATGTCGATTTCGGCTTCCATTTTATTCTCAACATCATCTTCCAGAATCGGGAAGAAATCAATGTTTGTGAGTGTCTCTATGCTGTCAATCGTAAGAGCGTAATCATACAGACTGCCGTAGCATTCCTTGTTGGGAAACAAAAAGCCAATGGCCTGGTATTGACCATTATCACATCGGCATAATACTTTGAAAAATGATTCAGGAACGGCAACGGATGATTCTCCGATTGTTTCATAGTAATCGGCAACTATCGGGCCGCAAACAACATACAGACTGCCGTATTTTTTCGCCCATACACGCACCAAATTTTCCAAATCAAGCCAAAGCCCTAAATTCAGATATTTTGCTTGTGGACAGATGTTCGACATATAGAAACTTTCCTTCATCGCTTGCTCACTCCACTTCATATCACCTGCTGGTGCCATATGGCCTCGGTCATAGCCCGACCTTTTGTAATCGTCAGTTGTTGATGTGTAGCCGACCACATCAGGGTCAGGACAAAAATCCTTGCTGCGTGGGACTTGACCATTGGCTTCTTCCTCGGTTATTTCATACGCCACCCAATTCGGAATGCACCACGTCTGATTATATGACACTGTGAACCCAGTATGGTTGATGATTTGACTTTCACAATCACGTTGCAGATTGGGAATCTCAACACTTTGAGCGGATTGTTTGGTGTGCGCACAGGCAACCAACAATAAGGTCAGGAATAATGACATCTGTTTCATTTTAGATAGTGTTATTTAGTTGTGAAATAAGATTCAGTATAAACCAGCAATCAAAGCCCGCAAACGTCATTCGTTTTGAATTGCCGTCTTTAAGTATTTCAATTCCATCGGAATAAGGGGCAATGCCGATTATCTTATCGAAAGGTATTTTCGCTCCTTTGGTTTGTGAATAGAAAATCAGATTCTTGTTGGTCACATATAGGATTCCGCGCTCTACAAGTACCATTCTGCTTTGCTCAATGGGGTGTCCTTTGAACTGACCTGTGCGGTACTTAACACCCTTGCAAATGGTAAATGTAAATCCACCGCTGCGCCCCGAATAGTAGCGCTCGGTCTTTTCCTGATAGAAAGACACGTTCCTATATTCCCATAAAACTTGTTCGCCTTTCGACAGCATAATGGGTGCCGTGAAATTAAATTGAGGCAGTTGTCCATTCTGAATGCCACAAATCGTTATGGCCTGACTTAATTTATCAATGTCAGATTTTGCATATACGCTTGGCACATTGTTCATCGGCAGTGACAATCTGTTTATGTACGCCTCAACTTTTTGTCGCTCTGTATTAGTTATTGCATCATCTTTCAAGAAATTTGTTGCCGCTTTGCTCAACACATACCAATAGGCATTTTTTTCTTCATCTGCTGTTACTGGCAATGTTGAGGTTACTGTGTGGGCATTGTCGCACGCTTGTTGCAGAGTTGATTTGTCAGTAAAATAATCGACCATATATCCGCGCAGCAGTTTTTGTGCGATTGTATCAATTATTCCATTTTGGTTCAATTCATTCCATTTAACATCCACCGCTGCCCGAAAATCATTGATGCGCTTTAGTAATGATGGTTGTATCGGGCGTTTTATTGAGTCTGCAAATGAATTTAGCATCGGCAATGAATAGGATGCCACTTCTGCGTCAGTGATATACTTCTCCCTCTTTAACTGCTTGATTTTTGTAGAGAATTCATTAATATGAATGGCATTTGCAGAATATGCATTTACGACAGTTCCCAATTCCTTCAAACCTTCATTGTGCTTAATTTCGCACTCTTTATGACTGTTAGAAAACAGACCGCTTTTTTGTCCGCAAAACTTACAAGTTCCCATATTATAATGCTTTTATACCCTTAAAAATCCGATGTGATGTTGCAAACAATCCACAACAATCACTTCTCACTGAACACTTATCACATTCGTCTAAATACAAGGTTTTCCAATCAGATATGCTTTGACACGCATACTTGTGAATCCGTTTATCCAATAAGCATAACGGCACATTGTAGATTGATACGGGAATACCCACTTGTGATAAATACAACGTGGCATCTGAAAGTTGAGTTGAATATTGTTCGGGTTCAATCCAGATTGTACTTTGGTTTTTTATTGCATACCCGATATGCTCCATACCCATAAGCGCAACCCACGAGACAAACGTCAGATTCTTAAATATGAACTTTGCCATTTGAGGTAATCTGCTGTAATTTAAGGCATTGATAACTATACGCAATTCAATGCAAATTTCCTCGCTGGCCAAATTATACAACCCCGTTATTGTCTCTTCATACGCACTTTCTGCCCCCGCTATATGGTTGTGGTCGTTAATAAAATCGGAATGAAGAGGAACGCCAACAAAGAGTTTTTCCCCTCCAGCATCTTTCAGTTTGTGCGTATAATCGGCATCTTTGAATATTCGTCCGTTGCTCAAAATGTGAATGCTGGTGTCAGGCAGATATTCTCTAATTATGCGGATATACTCAAATAGTTTGTCGCCTAACAATGTCGGCTCACCGCCAGTAATACCTATGTTTTTTAGCCCTTTCGGGGCTGATTTTATAAGTTCAATATTTTGAATGAAATACTTTTCAATATCATCACATTGTGTCGGCGGCTGACAGCACATTACGCATTTGTTGTTGCATTGTGCTGTAACAAAGAGTGAATTATCATTTGATTCTATGTTAAGAGCCCTGTGAATCATAACAACCAACTTCTAAATATTGGTAACACTTCGTCGCCTCTGTCGATAATCATAGATATTATATATTCTATGATGGCTTTGTTCTTTTTGCATAGCAACGATGTTGGGCGGTAGCCATACATATCGCCTTGAGTAGAATAGTTGCGAACAGGGTCTGCTCCACAATATGTTTTAAGTGCGCAATCTGAACATCCTGCGATACATTCGTTAGCCCAAACCTTGGCGCATTGTTTTGCCGTATCGCCACAAACAATTTTCTCATAATCATCAGTTGCCTTACCCAATCTGAATGTATAGTCTTTGGCTTCGGCAAGCATCCGTGATTCGTCCGAAGCATATACATATCCGTCGTAATTGTATACCAAAACAGAGTTTATTATCCCTGCGGGCGATTGCAAGTCAACAAACCCCGTCGTGAATGGCGTAAGAATCTTCCGCAAAACGATTACAGCAAACTCCTCAACGAAAAACACGCCTTGTTTGTTCTTTTCCACAATGTAGTCTAACGCTTTCTTATAGAACTCTATAAATCGTTCTGTGTATTGCTTCCAATCGTTGTTCTGACTTGCCAATCCATAGGGATTCAATGCCCTGATGAAAATGCTATGAAACCCCAAATTCACATATTCATCTATTGTTTCCAACGGATAATTCACGCCCAATTCGGAAGTGGTTTGTAGTGCTGAAACTCTATCAAAGCCCAACACCGCTCTCGCTTTGTTTATGTTGGCAACAACTCTTTGATAACTGTCAGTCCTGCCTCGGTTTTTATTGTGCAACCATTCTGGTCCATCAACCGATGTGGATATAAGCACATTGTGTTTTTGACAGAGTTCGAGTAGGCCATCAGTAAGGTTAAAACAGTTTGTACAAAGCACATAGGTGACGGTTCTTTTTTCTGTCTCGTTGACTTTTTCAATTTCTGTAATGGCATAATGTATCAAGTCAAGCATAAGACTGGGCTCGCCGCCTTGAAACTCCACTGTAAGTTTCTTTGAAGGCGATTGAAACATCAGTTTTATTGATGCGTCCATCGTCTCTTTTGACATTGAGCAATTAGCGGAATCTTCATTTTGGCTTGACGCCTGGCAGTACACACAATTCTGATTGCACCTCAAAGTCAAGACAAAAATGTGCAGCGAAGTGAAATCATCAAGAAAACATTTCTTGGTTCTTAACCGCAATGCATAAACATCAATTAGTGGTGGAACAATGCCTTCGTATATAAAATGATTAGCAACCAGAGTTTTGTATAAATCATTTGAAGGCAATGAATGATTGACAACCGCATCAACCGTTCCGTTGGGGGCTATTATCATATCTCCCAATTCGTTAACCAATACTTCGCTATTGGATAATCTGGTGAAGTTGAACGGTAGAAGGTTGTACATAATCAATCTGTAAGGTCAGTTTCTTCTATGTCGTTATTGAAAAATGCTTTCGCATATAATATTGTCTTGATGTCTTTAGTTTCTTCTTGTATTATTGAGCGTAGTTTGAAGTCATTCAGCGTAATCCAAAAATCTTTTTCAAACGCATTCTCATCTTCGATATTTGCAATGGAGATTTCTTCAAAATCGCCAGCCGATATGCGTTGAATGGCGTATTTTGCTGAAAGCCAGTATATGCATTTCGATATGCAACTGTCAGAGTATATGGTTCTGTCTACTTTTATAATCATTTGTATGTCAGTAGTTTCTTTATGGTCGCGGCATCTAAAACACCCGTTACATTGAGCCTTGAAAATGCTTGAAACAATTTGATGGCACATATAATGTCTTCAGAATACATTGCCGCACCACTCATTGAGTATTCTATTTTGGCAGGGTCGGGAGGAAAGCCTGCTTTTGTCAGAAGTTCTATAAGTTCTGTTACATCGGCACCAAAATTATTTGTGTTTAGTGTCCTGATGCCTAAAGTGTATGTTGGTTTTGAATACCAGTTTCTTAGTTCGTTAATGGTATTTTTGCTCGTTATACCATCAATTTGTATGTCGGCATCTTTTTGGAATGTCTTTATGACGCTTTCAATGTAAACGTCATAAGCGACAAAACCTTCTCGGTATGACAGCAAATCTTTGTTAACATATTTTTTTTCATTCAGTAAGTTGGCAAGTTCGTTAACATCAGCCCCATACAACCCTTTTTTCAATACTCGTTGACCAAGTTTGTATGTTGAGATGGTAGGGTTCACTGCGGTTGGCGTTGCTTTCTTTTCTGTTGCGGTTGTTGTTGATGGAGTCGTGTATGTCGACGGCGTAGTTGTGGACGATGGAGTAGATGAACTCGATTTGTATGTCGATGACGGCGAGGAATACGACGAGCCTGAACCATAAGATTTTGACGAACTTGAGCCGTACGATTTTGATGAACTTGAGCCCGAACCTCGATAACTGCTTCCAGAAGAACCTGACCTGTGCGAACTGTGTGACCTGTGCGAACTGTGCGACCTGTGTCCAGCGACAAGTGAAATGCCACCATTGGATGTTATCTTGATAACATTCTTTATCAATTTGTTCTTTAATAGATTCACTGCATTGGTGCCGTCAGTAATAGATGGAACTACACCATCAATCTTTGCAGCATTTGCATTGTTGTGTAAAAATGATGCGACTGACGTTAACAGTATGGACTTGATTAAATTGTTAGGTTTCATCGCTATTTCTTTTTTGTCGTTTTCTCTTTAATAATGTTCAACCAGTAATTATCTGGATTAAGTGCTAAAAGTTCAGTTAATTGCTTTCTGCCTTTCGTATCCAATGTGCCTTTGTTTTTTTGAATATTCAATGCCAGGTCATTAATGCCATCAGTCACAAACTTTGCTATGCCATTGTTTAATTTATCCCGTGTTCCGCTGAATTTTTGTTTGTGCTTGGCATCTGCCTCATATTCTTCTATTTTGAAATTGTCAAATTTTTGTTTTGCCTTCTTAATATCGTTGTTTTCTATGTCTGATAGAATTTGGGCTATAGCATCATCAACAATCATATTCGATGTCTCAACTATCTGTTTCTGTGCTTTGTTTTTATATGAGCGAGATTGAAACGTACCAGTGTATTTCTCTGCTGCTGTATAGTAGGTTAAGGCATCCTTATAATTCTTCAAACCTCGGCAAGAATCAGCCTTACTGATGCACTCGTCGTATTTTGCTATTGAAACAGTTGAAGCACGGTATGATAAGAACGAATTGACAGCAAATCCAGCCACAATCACAGAGAATATGTATTTGAAGAAGAAAATGGCTCTTTGCTTGTGTGGGTCAACATAATATAGTTTTAGAACCCTTGCCTTTTCGTTTTCGCACCATTCCGCCAAATCTTTTCGGTTCAAGTCTTTGGCAATGATGTTTATTTTCCCTTCAACCAATGCCAATGCTGATAGCGCTGACTGCGAATAATATCCAGATTTCTTAATAAGTTTAGTTTGGGGAATGGTTATGGATTGCGTTAGTTTCGACACATATTCTGACTGTAGTTTCAACAACAATTTGTTGGGGTCAGACAAATCTGCATCATCAAAAAGCGATGCAGGCTCTGGTTCCTGTCCGTTGTTGTATTCTGGTTCAAAATCAATCCAACCAAAGGCATAAGCAAAACACAAAAAGACATACTCGACAAGTTCGTTTCGGAATCCGTGCTTTTCATTTGATTTATTCAATAGGGCTTGCAATTCATTCTCCCAGGGTTTGCCTGAATCAATAATACGTTTGAGTTGTATGCCTATTCCGTCATCCAAAAGAGTTTTGATAACTTGCTTTGTGGCAGGAATATCTGTGAATGCACAATAGTCCGACAAGATGTTAGCCAATCGAGTGTCCTTGATTACATCTGTGCCGAAATCGCCAATCGCTTTCTTTATTGCATCACATAGTTTCATTTTCTTTTGCGTCTTTTGTGTCAACACTGTTATCGCCCAACTCTTTCGATAGAATGTCTTTTTTCTTTATCAGACTATCCAAAGAGTCTTGATTCCGTTTTATGTCCAACTCATTGTATTGAAGTTCAATTTGGAGTTT
>CAMHPA010000108.1 GCA_946186925.1 uncultured Bacteroidota bacterium
ATTGGGGTGAAGGCAAGCCAGTCTCTCGTAACGGGATCTCCCAATGTTTCAAATACATCCGCCTTGAACAATACGAGGACACACTGAATAACCTTGAAATCAAAAAACTACAGACTGAATTTGCTACAGAAGAATTCAAAGAAAGCTATATGCTTGGCTATATGCTTGACACCGAGACTCGTGACTCTTTGCTGAATCTAAAATGGTTTGAAAACCCCTTTGAAATGACATTAAAAACAACCCAAGACAATGAATTGGTTGAAACTAAAGTGGATATGGTGGAGACTTTCAACTATCTGATAGGATTGAATGTGGAGAAGGAAATCTGGAATGAAGATGACAGCATTTGTTTGGTGCAAGGTAAAACGCATCGTGGTGGACGCAAAACGTTAGCCGTTTGGCGAAACTGCAAAACTGTGGACAACAATACACTTAATGAGTTTTTCAACGAATTGGATTCCGACGGCCGCAAAAAGTTCGACATAATCTATGTGAACGGCGACAACACTTTGGCTAATCAGCGTCGAGACGATGAACATTGGAAGGTGATGCTGACAGAAGAAGAATTCCAAAAACGTATGTTCGAGGAGGAGTAGTATGGCAAACAAGGCTACAAAGCAACCAGCAAAACTGCAAGACGCACTGGTGTTGTATAAGTATATCTTAAACCTTTTCGGACATAAGGATTTTGATGAGTTGAGCCGCGACTTGAAGGAACCAAATCTTGAAGGAGTGGACGATGAGAACGTATCGAGATTCCACTATGTACTAAAAGGTCAACTTTATAGGACGCAAAGTGTCACGGAAGAGCAGCTCTTTGAATATGACCAAAATATTGTGCGGCATACCAAAGAAATCAATGAACAAAGAATAGAGAAGATTCAATGGAAGTATTACCAATATCTTGCGTTGTTGTTTACTGAAATTTATTTAGACCGCTATTTCAGTAATCGTGAGCAGCTATTGAAAGACATCAATCGTTTTCTGTCCGACAATTATAATCACCGTCCTGATACGTGGCACGAAATGCCAGCCTTTAAAGAAGATGATTTGAACAAGCTGGCATTTTGGTGCGCCACTGGTTCGGGTAAAACGCTTATGATGCATATTAACATCAAGCAATATCGGCACTATGCCGAGAAATACAATGCCCCCAAACTGAATCGTGTTATTATCCTAACACCCAATGAAGGGTTGTCGGTTCAACACTTGAAGGAGTTGGAACATTCAGGAATGCACGCTGGAATGTTTAGTAAAAACGGCGGCAAAATGTTTCAAGGAGATTTTATTGATGTTATCGACATTAACAAATTGGCCGATACCGATGGAGACAAGACCGTAGCCGTGGAGAGTTTTGAAGGAAACAACCTTGTTATGGTTGACGAAGGACATAAAGGAAGTGGCGGTGAGGTTTGGAAAGGCTATCGTAACACGCTCACACAAAATGGTTTTTCGTTTGAATATTCGGCCACATTTGGACAGGCTATAGCAGCAGCTAACGGGAAAAACAAGAAAGATTTGTTAGAGGAATACGGCAAGGCAACACTATTCGACTACAGCTACCATTATTTTTATAGCGATGGCTACGGGAAAGACTATCGCATAATGAATATGGCATCTTGGAATGATGACGAATTGCTTAATATGTACCTGACTGCCTATTTGTTATGCCTGTACGAGCAAACATTAGTCTATGAGAACTCACCATTGGTGAAAAACCGATTTTTGATTGCACGGCCGTTGGGTATTTTTGTCGGTAGTTCTGTTAATGCTGTACGCAAAGCAGGTGGACGCGATGTGAGCGATGTTGTGCAGATACTTCTTTTTTTACATCAATTCATCAACAACCCGCAAGAGTTCAGCGGATATATCAAACGGTTGTTGAATTCTAAAGATGGTATCAAGAATTCGCGAGGTTACTCTTTGTTTGCCAATAGTTTTCAATTGGTAAAAGAACAAACGAATGGTTGTGATGAAGACAAGGCGGCCCGCGACATCTATTATAAACTGAAAGAAAAACTGTTTCACAGTAACGTTCCTAACGCACAACTTCACATTGACAAACAGAATGGTGGCGATAAAGAAATTGGTTTGCGAGTCGGTAGTTCCGACTATTTCGGCGTTATCAATGTTGGCGATAGCGATTCGTTAATAAAATTATGTGAGGCCAATGGTTTGAGTTGTGAAACAAAGGAATTCGGTTCGTCACGATTGTTTAATGGCATAAACGACGAAGATTCACCTGTCAACATATTGATTGGCTCAAAGAAATTCAGTGAGGGTTGGAGCAGTTGGCGTGTGTCAGTTATGGGCTTGATGAATGTTGGAAGAAGCGAGGGGTCGGAGATTATTCAACTGTTTGGCCGCGGAGTGCGACTGAAAGGATTTCAATATTCGTTGAAACGTAGCTCGGCCCTAAAGGAACAATACCATAATCTTGGTGATTTGCCTAAAGGACTGCAACAGATAGAAACTCTTAACATTTTTGGTGTAAGAGCCAACTATATGGACAATTTCCGCGAGTATCTGGAACGTGAAGGGTTACCTCATAACGATGGTTCATATACCAAAGTTAAGATACCTACAGTGAACTTGTTGGGTGATAAAAAGCTGAAGATTGTGCGTCTGAAGAAAGGCTGCGATTTCAAAAAACAAATTGTAGTCCGTCCCGAGGAGGTAGAAGGCATTGTTGTCGAAGTGGATAAAACGACCAAAGTGAAAGCAATTTGGAGCAAGCATTCAGGTGTTGACGAATCTGCGGGTATTGAGCCAAACGGAAAATTGGAACAAAAACATTTGTGCTTACTTGATTGGAATAAAATATTCTTTGCTCTACAGAAGATGAAAAACGAGCGCGGTTGGCACAACATTGAGATAGACGTTGATAAGTTAAAGAACCTGATGCAAGCAGCAGATTGGTACGAGCTGCATATTCCTTCAGTCGATTTGGAGTTCCATGATTACGGGCACGATGTAGCTCGATGGGAGGACATAACCATTTCTTTACTTCGCGCCTATATTGATAAAGCATACAAAAAAGCAAAGGGAAAATGGGAATCCAAATATATGGAGACTGTTTATCTCGATGCAAACGACCCGAACTTTTTCACAGAGTATATGGTAGAAGTCAATAATGACAAGAACGAGTGGATTTTGGAACTGCAGAAGTTACAGAAACAAATAACGTCAGGCAATTTGAAACAAGATTTTTCCATTTATGGCGAATGGATAAGAGCTATGGAATTTGACAGGCATTTGTTTTACCCCATCCTTTGTTTGCGTGAAAAAGACGCTAATGGTAATAATGTTCTTCACGACAAACAAAGTGACGAACCGCTGATAAAGATTTCTCCTGTGGCATTAAATGTAGGTGAAACTAAATTTGTGACAGATATTCGCAAATACTATGAAGCCAATAAAGGGGATTTGTTGAAAGACAAGGAAATATATTTGTTGCGCAATGAAAGCCGCAAAGGAATTGGATTCTTTGAAGCCAGCAACTTCTATCCAGATTTTATTTTGTGGGTGAATGATAGGGAATGCCAGCGTGTCACCTTTATCGACCCCAAGGGTATTAGAAATCTAAGAGGATTAAAGGACTCTAAAATTCAATTATATAAGCAACTAAAGACTGATGTTGAGCCATCGCTGAATGATGCAAGTATTACTTTGGACAGCTACATTATATCTAACACACCATACAGTGATGTGAAATTCTGGGATGAAAGTAAAAGCAAAGCCGACTTTGAAAAAGAGCATGTATTGTTCCAAGATGATGTTGGCTACATTGAAAAATTGTTTAAGATGTTGCTATAAATGACATTGATGCCGCTTTTAAACATCATTGTGCTCGACTTGCCATTCATAAAGCAGGGGCCGCTCCATTACGGAGCAGTCCCTGCCACACAAAAAAATATGGAACATAATACACTATGCGTAAATCAAGTTATCTGGGTTAAGGTTGACTATTGACAATCTTCAACTCAAAATCTTCAATCAATTCCTGCAACGCAGGATTCTTCCGTATCATCATATTTAGGATTCGTTCCGCGTTTGTTAGCTCATCGACAACCGTTTTATATGGCTTTGCTTGTAGGTCCCGAATCAGCCAATCCGCAATGTCGATTTTGCTTTCTCGGTCTGCTTGTGTGGCGTTCTTCTCGATAATGTCGGAAACCGAGCATTTGAAGAATGTCAGGCTCTTTGCCGCTTCACGCCATTTGCTGTATCCGTCGGCGTCGGGATACACAATCACTTTGCGCCCCGCCAAGACTCGCAGCATTTCCAATCCCTTTGAGCCTTGTGTTGCCGAAAAATTCTGCACGCTGCCCACCGACAGCCAAAGGTATTTGGGGTATATCGCCGAGCAGATTACCGCTGTTTTTTCGGCTTCAACCAATGCAACAGTCTTGTTGGGATAAAGGTTCAGCAAGTGTTCGCCAAACAGGCATTGTGTCAACTCCCAGTTTGCAGGCAGTTTTTTATCTCTTTTCAGCCTTGAATGTACCCAGTCGGGCGGCACCGATTTGTTGCGGTGTCCCGTTTGGGCATTGTAAGCGATAATTTTTCCAGTCCGCACTCTCTTATGAGAGTCGATTTGCCAGAATATCGCACGGCCATCTTTTGTGGAGCCAATGCAGTAGTCTTGCCTGACTCTCTCAATATTCGGGCTTTCCAATTGGTAACGGTCGATAATGCCGCAAAGGAACTCAATGAAAGTGTTTTGGGGACTGAACGACCTTTGCACGTAGTCAAACGGAATCGTGCATAAAGGTTTGGGCGCGGTTTGTCTATGTATGATAGGCCGAAAATTTTGCCATTCATCCTTTTTCAATTTGTTGGGATTGTCAGCGAAAAACAGCTTTGGCTTATAGTGATAGCCGCAACTTTCTTGGTGGTCGCAACGGCCAACCGACTTGTCGAGCGGATTGCCGTTCTCATCAACATACAGCGCAAAACAATGCTCTCTGCCGCACCTTGGGCATTTATGGCGGCTGTTTCTGCCTGCGTATTTTTGTAATGAATAACTCATAAAAGTTCAGTTTTTGTCCCCGATTGTCCCAACTGTCCCAACAATTCAGCGTGGGACAGTGGGACACCTTGGGACGGAGTTCTACTTTTTATGGTTCAGAATCCTCTGTACAGTTGATTTTGAAACGCCTGTTTCTTCCGCGATTTCCCTAATAGATTTTCCTGCACCGCTTAAGTCCTTTATGGTTGCAGCCAATTGTTCCTTGTCGGCGTCGGTTTGCACTTTCAGGTGTTCGTTTTCGGTTGCGAAATTCTTTTGCACAAATTGCAGAAAGGCGTTCTCTTTCTCAATAGAACAGACTATCACATTGCCCGCATCGTACTCAAATTCGCCATTCCTGACCTTAATCTGCTTGACATATCGCAGATTCGGGTCGATTGCACTTTTCCCGATAGCAAACGCCGAATCGAAAAAATTGAACAATTTTTTGCTTCCAGCCAAATGGTTTTGAGTCAGCGGCTCTGTCAGCGGCCGTTTCGGGGTATGCGCCAAAACCAAAATCGATAAGCCGTGCTTCTTTTTCAGCCCAACCAACCGCTGCATTAGCTTTCCTGCCAAATCGCTTTTTTCGGCCGCAATGCACAAATAACTCAAATTGTCGATAATCAGTATTTTGGCTTCAGACTGAATGGCTGTGTTTTCAATGTCGGTTATTATGCTTTCTTCCAAATCGTTGCAGTCGTATTTTTCGGGATTGATTGATACGCGGTACAGATTGTCGGGGAAAGTGAAAAGATTGCCGTTATTGTCGGTGTATCTTAGTTGAAACTGCTTGTCCGACAATTCAAAATCGAAGTACAATACTCTTTTCCACCCTGCTATTTCCGTCGCTATCTGCACTGCATAAATCGATTTTCCGACATTGGAATCGGCAAACAGGCAGCACACTTCGCCTTCGTACCACAAAGTCAACCAAAGTCGGTCGGGGTTCGGCCGTTGTTTGGCTTCAATGATAGTCTGATTGGCGGTTTTTACATCGAACATACCCACGTTGGAAGGAATGCCATTTAGTTTTTGTTCGTTCTGGGCTAAATCGGCACTCAGTTTGTCAATGTAATTCATAGCCGACCTCCTTTCGTTGGTTGGTTACCATTGTGCCCCAACTTTTTGCCCACACTCCATTTTGAATGGTATTTGCGTTTGGCTATAGGGAATTTACTCTTTGGAAATATTGCAGCCGAAATGCGATATTTCTTGGTGATTACCAAAGATTTGTCTATCTTTGTTCTGTTCTTAAATCCGAAGGCCACCGCCTTGCGGCACCTTCGGTAGTAATTGTTATAATACATATTGACTTTGTATTAGTGAGCAGTTGCAGTTCCAGTGCAATTGCTCATTTTGCTTTAATAATTATGGTTGTATCACAATCGCAAGCGTAGTTGTGCTTGCATTTTTCACAGTTTATATCCTTCACCATTTTCCGACACAACTTGATATAACTCCTACTTTCAATCATCTTGGGGTACAACTCCCTTATGATGGTTCCGATAGATTTTACTCTTCCCATAGTTTACTTTTTAACCATTCGTCAATCTCTGATTTCACAAAAACAAGTTTCCCGTTCATCTTGTGATGGGGTATTATATCGTGGCAGCACCATACCCTGATTGTACTTGGTTTAGGGTGCGATGGAATGTAATGGCCCAATTGAAAAGCATTCATATACTCGTTTACTGATTCTACAGTAGTGAGTGATTGATTGCGTAACTCTGCATATTGCCTTTTGCACTTTTCAAGTTCGTCGTAGATGGTGCTGCGGACATACACATTTAAGTCGTCGTGTAATTTCCACAATGTAGCTATGCGTTCTTGCATATCTTTGATGCAGTCGTGCTGTTGCTGTTGTTTTTGTTGCATTTGAGAACTATTAAGTTGTTTATATAGTTCAGCAAAAGCTTTTTGTTCTTTTTCATAGTTATTATCCATGGCTTAAACTCCTTTCAATATATTTTTTTAGTTCGTTTTTCTTAAATATCAAGCGCCCACCCATTTTGCAGTAGGGTATTTGCCTCCTGCAACACATTGTGCGAAGTGTGGATTTGGTTGGATGGTTTGGAAGAAATTCCGACGCTTCATCAATGGTGAGAAGGTTAGGGTCTCCCAATGATTTTGTTTTTCCACTATTGGTCGGCTCAACTTTTTGTGTTGGTTCTGTGTCCGCTTTCTTATCTGTCACGGAAAAGGCTTTGAAGTCACCTTTTGCAACGTTGATAACCGTTTCCAATAGATTTCGGGCGTCGGTCACACTATTCACAACCCATATCAGTAGATTGGGGGTGTTGTGTGCCGTCCCTATCTGCGAGGAATCGACTGGTGGTTTGATACTTGCAAGCGCCTCTCCTGCATTTGCGTTGTTAGTCACTTCAGATGTCTGAACATCTGCTTTTTGCTCACTTACCAAAACTCCCTTTGGCTGTGGAGCGTTTTGTTTTTTGACAATATTTGCCATAATTATAAATTTTATGAAAGAGTATTATCCCTTTCGATTAATTATGGCTGCGAATAAATAATCAAACGAACTTATAATTGGAGTAAAAAGCGGGAGAAAAAAACTCATTTTTCCTCCTATATTTTATAAGCCTTTAGTTATGAAATGGTTAACTCTGAGAATGATTGTTTAACCCCCAATCTTCTATTATTGCTTGTTGGTATTTTTTCCTTTCATCTTTATAATATCTATGAATGTTTT
>CAMHPA010000109.1 GCA_946186925.1 uncultured Bacteroidota bacterium
CCAACATTTATAGAACAAAACTTATATTTGTAGCCGAATTCAAAAAACAAAAACAATGAAAGAAATTTTATCAATCTCCGGATATTCAGGACTTACTAAGTTGATTTCTAGTACAAAAAACGGAATCATCGTAGAAGATATTGAGACAAAGAAGCGTATGCCGGTTTACTCAACATCGAAGGTTAGCTCGTTGCACGACATTGCCATCTTCAAGGATGATGGAGAGGAAGTGTCGCTTGTTGAAGTTCTGAAAAATATCCGTGACAAGGAGAAATCTAACGTTGCTATCGATCCAAAAAAGGCCGACAACGAAGCGCTCAAAACTTATTTTGCCGAAGTGCTGCCAAACTACGACCGCGAGCGAGTTTATGTTTCGCACATAAAGAAAGTGCTCACTTGGTACAACCAGCTGCAGCGCTGCAATATGCTCGACGTTCTCGACGAGCAGGAAGATGAGGCAACAGCCGACGAGAAAGAATAAACAGATAATAATCAACAGAAAGCCACTTCAAAAGAGTGGCTTTTTTTATGCCCGGAAGTATCGGACAACAAAAAAACGGGCTCTTTTCAGAACCCGTTTCCTAAACAATCAAAACTTTATTCCTTAAACCATTAACCTTATTCTTGTACAGGTGCATCATTTCCGCCTTCGCGGTTGCCACGGTGCTCGTGGTGTCCGCCGTGGCGGTTGTCGCGACGGTCGCCATTGTTGCGGCGCTCACCGCGGTCGGGACGCTCACCACGCTCCGGGCGCTCGGCATAGCCTTCAGGTTTCGGAAGCAGTGCTTTGTGCGACAGACGAAGTTTGCCAGCCTTGTCAATTTCGAGCAACTTGACTTCAATCTCGTCGCCTTCCTTCAGACCAGCGTCTTCAATCTTCTCAAAGCGGCGCCATTCAATCTCCGAGATGTGCAGCAGACCTTCTTTGCCAGGCAGAATCTCGACAAACACGCCGAAGGTTACTACCGACTTGATTTTGCCTTTGTAAATCTCGCCAACCTCAGGTACAGCAACAATTCCCTTGATGCGTGCGATTGCTGCATCAATCGAATCCTTGTTGGCTGCAACAACCTCAACCTTGCCCTCGTTGTCAACCTCATCGATTGTGATGATGGTGCCAGTTGATGCTTGGATTTCCTGAATAATCTTTCCGCCGGGGCCGATAACAGCGCCAATGCAGTCTTTCGGAATCGACATTGTGACGATGCGCGGTGCGTGCGGTTTCAGGTCGGCACGTGGCTCTGCGATTGTCTCCTGAATCTTGTCCAGGATATACATACGGCCCTCGTGAGCCTGTGCAAGTGCGTTTTCAAGAATCTCGTACGACAGACCGTCAACCTTGATATCCATCTGGCAAGCGGTCAGACCGTCGCGTGTGCCAGTGGTCTTGAAGTCCATATCGCCAAGGTGGTCCTCATCGCCAAGGATGTCGGAAAGAACAGCGTAGTTGGTACCCTTGTTCTCCGAAATCAAGCCCATTGCAATACCCGAAACAGGTTTCTTAATCTTCACGCCAGCGTCCATAAGTGCCAGAGTACCAGCGCAAACTGTCGCCATCGATGATGAGCCGTTCGACTCAAGAATGTCAGAAACAACACGAACCACATACGGGTAGTCTGCCGGAATCATTTTCTTCAGGGCGCGGCAGGCAAGGTTTCCGTGACCAATCTCGCGGCGGCCAACACCACGCTGTGCCTTGGCCTCACCGGTCGAGAACGGCGGGAAGTTATAGTGGAGAAGGAATCTGTCGCGGCCTTGGATAAGAGCCTCGTCGATAATCTTCTCGTCGAGTTTTGTTCCCAGAGTAACGGTGCAGAGCGATTGAGTCTCACCGCGGGTAAAGATTGATGAGCCGTGGGGGCCTGGCAGGTAACCAACCTCCGACCAGATTGGACGGATTTCGTTGGTCTTGCGGCCGTCGAGACGTTTGCCCTCGTCCAGAACGGCGCGGCGCATAGCCTCTTTCTCCACATCGTGATAGTAGCGGTCGATGAGAGCGCCTTTGGTTTCAAGCTCCTCTTCGGTGAATTGTGCCTTGAACTCGTCGCGGATAGCGGTGAACATCGCCTCGCGGTGATGTTTGTCGGTGTCGGCGGCGGTTGCCTGAGCGTATGCTTTTGCGTAGCAGGCATCGTGAACCTGCTGGCGAAGTTCTTCGTCGTTCTCCTCGTGGCAATATTCGCGTTTAACGGTCTTGCCAGCAGCTTCCATCAACTCAAGCTGAGCCTGGCATTGCGGTTTGATGGCCTCGTGAGCGGCTTTGATGGCTTCGAGCATATCGTGCTCGCTAACTTCGTTCATTTCGCCTTCAACCATCATTATGTTGTCGAGTGTTGCAGCTACAACCAACTCGATATCAGCATTTTCTGCTTGCTCGAATGTCGGGTCGATGATGAACTCGCCATTGACGCGGGCCACGCGGACCTCTGAAATCGGGCCTTCGAACGGAATGTCAGACACTGCCAGTGCGGCCGAAGCGGCAAGACCGGCGAAGTTGTCGGGCATATCAATGCCGTCCGATGAGTAAAGTGTTACGTTTACAAATGTTTCAGCGTGATAGTTCGACGGGAAGAGTGGGCGCAGAGCGCGGTCAATCAGTCGGGCAATCAGAATCTCGTAGTCCGATGCTTTGCCCTCGCGGCGAGTGAATCCGCCGGGGAAGCGGCCGTTCGATGCGAATTTCTCTTTGTACTCAACGGTCAGCGGCATAAAGTCGGTGCCGGGTACTGCATCTTGCGCCGAGCAAACTGTTGCAAGCAGCATTGTGCTGCCGCATTTTACCATAACGGCTCCGTCGGCCTGTTTGGCCAGCTTGCCGGTTTCAATTTCAATCACCCTACCGTCGGGCAATTTGATTTCTTTCTTTACTATGTTCATAAAAGCTTCTTTTTGCGTCTGTCGGTTTCATCTTTCGTCCGGCAGACAAATTCATATTATTGTTTTAAACCGAAGTTTTCGATGGGTTATTGGACGTAAAATACGCCACTCATTTTACAAATGTAATGATTTACAAGATTTTGTGCATTGAAAACACACTATACAATTTATTGCAAACCTTTGCACTTGTAATAAACAAAAAAAGGCAACCGAAGTGCCTCTTTTTGTTACTTCCTCAAGTTCAGAGCCTTAATTAGTTCACGATATTTTTCAATATCCTGTTTTTTAAGGTATGCCAGCAAATTACGACGTTTACCAACCATCTGAAGCAGTGAGCGTTGTGTGCCAACGTCTTTCTTGTTGTTCTTCATATGTTCAGTCAAGTGGTTGATTTTGTAGCTGAACATTGCAATCTGGCCTTCAGTCGAACCGGTGTCTTTTGCTGATTTTCCGTAAGTTGAGAAAAACTCTTGTTTTTTTTCTGCTGTTAGATACATATCTATTTTTTTATAAATCTGTTAATATTTCCTTTCGAATTTCGAACCGCAAATATCGGTATTTTTTTGAATAATCAAACACCCTGTTGTTTAAATCGTCAAAAAACACCAAATCGATGATTGTTGATTTCAGAATGGGGCTATTTGTCGCCGTAATGGCCGTAAGCGGTGAGAACTAAAACAACCACATCACTGTCGTGGATTTCATATATCAGTCTGTGTTTCTTTGTGATGTGACGACTCCATTGTCCAGCACGGTCACTGCTCAATGGTTCGGGGTGTCCGGTTCCTGTGCGTGGGTGTTCGTATAATTCACCAATTAATTTTAATGCCTTCTTATAAGCATTAGGCTCGTTTTTCAATAGTTGTTTAGGTCGGCTTGGGCCTGCTCCATAATCTCAACTATACTGGCTCATAGGCTGCGGATATAGTCGTCGAGTTCGGCAACATTTGAAAATGCTTTTGATTTGCCTTTTTTGGCGGCATCAACGCGCGCAAAAAAATCTTCGCGGCTCATTTCTGTCGGGTCAGCCGTTTTTTCGGCAGCCAGATTGCGCAAATACTTTGCGGCACGGCGCATAAGTCCTTCGTCTTCAGCAATAATGCTCATACTATGCCAGATTTCAGTGCTAAGTTGTGCTGTTGTCATACTGTTGCTGTTTCTTGCAAAAATACAAAGTTCATTGTGAAAAGAAAATGATTTTTGCGAGCCAAAAACAATTCGTGCGCCATTATCCGACAGGACAAGAAAAAACAGATTCATCAATCCCCCAAAATTCCTACCTTGCACCCATAATATAATATGTATGACTGACAAACAGATTTCGATGATTGTCGCCATTGACGAGAACGGCGGCATCGGACTGAAAAACAATCTTTTGGCTTACATTCCGGCCGATTTGAAACGCTTTAAGGCCATAACCACCGGGCACAACATTATAATGGGTAGCAACACATGGCTCTCGTTGCCGCGCCGTCCGCTGCCCGAGCGCCGCAACATTGTGATTACAAGTCGCACCGGTGCAGAATTTGAAGGCGCTGTGCTGGCCCGCTCAATCGACGAAGCGGTGGCTTTGCTGCCCGATGGCGAAGAGTCGTTTGTGATTGGCGGCGCGAGCATCTACCGCCAGATGTTTCCGCTGACCACAAAACTTTATTTGACACTGATTCACAAGAAGTTTGAAGCCGACACGTTCTTCCCCGAAATTGATTTCTCACAGTGGCGCGAGCTTGAGCGTATCGACATTGAGAATGACGAGAAGACCGATTTCAGTTACACGTATCTGACATTGGAAAAGAAAGGTTTTTGAACCGCGTACCTATAATTTATATACATTGGCGCATTAAAAACTAAAAAAATGGAAAAGCAAAAGAACTACAAATGGCGGTTTGCCAACGTTGGCGGCGTGCCGCGCGTGTGCATTGATAAAGGCGAAGACATCGCTCACCTGGCCGAGCTCGACCAAAAGATGTGGACAGTGTTGAGTTGCCCGGTCAAGGGGCTTGAGCTTGATGAGAAAACCCTGGCACTTATGGACTATGACAATGACGGCAAAATACGCGTGCAGGAAGTGGTGAAGACCGCCGACTGGCTGACATCGATACTGAAAGACAATAATTTGTTGCTGAAACAAACCGGCTCAATAACTCTCGACGACATTAATCAGGAAACTGAAAACGGCAAGCGGCTCTACGCTTCCGCAAAACGGATTGTTGAGAATTTGGGCTTGAAAGACAATACGATAACCATCGAGAATACGGCCGATAGCATGGCCATTTTCTCAAAAACGCGCTTCAATGGCGATGGCATTATCACGCCTGACTCAACTGACGATGCCGATCTGCGTGCCACCATCGAGGCGTGCATCAAGGCAATGGGCGCGCTGCCCGACCGCAGCGGCGCCGATGGTGTTGACGCCGATAAAATTGAAGCATTCTACGCCAATTGCGCCGACCTAACGGCTTGGCAGGCGCAGGCCAATTTGCCTTATGGCGATGACACTGCAACTGTTTTGGCAAACTATCAGGCTCTTAACGAGAAGGTTACCGATTATTTCATGCGTTGCAAACTGTCGGCCTTCGACAGCAACGCAACAGCCGCGCTCAACGTGTCGGCAGAGCAGTTTGCGACCATTAGCAGTAAGAATCTGACTGCCGGTACCGATGAAATTTCAGCTTATCCGCTGGCCCGTATTTCCACCGATGGCTTGTTGCCGCTTGATACTGCAATCATCAATCCCGCTTGGCAGGCACAGTTCGAAGCGCTGAAAAACACTTGCTTTAAGGCCGATTTCGCCAAAAAGAAAGCCATCAGCGAAGCCGACTGGAAGAGTATTGGTGAGAAACTCGCACCGTACACCACATGGCTGGCTGCCAAAAAAGGCGCTGATGTTGAGTCGTTGGGCGCCGAACTGATTGGCAAAATATTGGCCGACAACCGCAAGGCCGACCTTTTGGCGCTGGTTGAGCAGGACAAGGCGCTCGAGAGCGAAGCCAATAGCATCAGCGAAGTTGACAAGCTGCTGCACTTGTGCCGCGACTTCTTCACGCTGCTCAAAAACTTCGTCACGCTAACCGATTTCTACACGAAAAGTCCTGATACAAAGGCCATTTTCCAAGCCGGAACGCTCTATATCGACCAACGCAGCTGCGACCTTTGCATCAAAGTCAGCGATATGGACAAGCACAACGCGATGGCAAGTTTCAGCGGTATGTTCCTGATTTACTGCGATTGCGTTTCGAAAACCAAGGGCACAACAATGAAGATTGTGGCCGTGATGACCAATGGCGAAGTGAACAACCTGACAGTGGGCAAAAACGCAGTCTTCTACGACCGCAGCGGTTTGGATTGGGATGCCACCGTGGTGAAAATCATCGACAACCCGATAAGCATCCGGCAGGCGTTCTGGTCGCCCTACCGCCGCATTTCGGTTTGGATTGAGAACATGATTAACAAGCGCGCCGCCGAAAAGGATGCAAAAATGATGGAAGACACCACCGCCAAGCTGGCCGACGCCAAAGTGCCGGCCGAAGGCGAGAAGCCGGCTGCCAAACCACCGTTCGACATTGCCAAATTCGCTGGTATTTTTGCCGCCTTTGGTATGGCTTTGGGCATGTTGGGTTCGGCATGTGTGAGTGTGGCCAAAGGACTCGAAGGATTCACCTGGTATCAGTATTTAGGTATTCTGATAGGTATTCTGGCTGTTATTTCCGGTCCGTCGATGATTATGGCGTGGCTCAAACTGCGTAAGCGCAACCTGGCGCAGGTGCTCAACGCCAACGGCTGGGCAGTGAACGCCGATATTCTGGTGAACATCATCTTCGGCGCTACGCTTACCAAAATCGCCAAATTCCCGAAAGTGAGAGTGAAAGACCCGTTTGCCGAAAAGGGCGTTGTCTGGAAGCGGATTCTTTGGATTGTTATCTTGCTTGCCGCAATCTTTGCCGGACTCTATTTCACCAACAAGCTGGAACGTTTCGGCTTGCCGTTTGGCAAGAAAGAGTGCGCTGAAAAGGTTGACACATGCACCGAAGCGCCCGCACCGGCCGCAGAAGCACCGGCTGCTTGCGCTGATAGTACTATTATAGGGGAGTAGGCAGAATTGTATTGATTTCGAGGTAACTAAGTCGGTTGCTGTTCGCACAGATTTGTGGTTTATTTGACGGATTTGTCGCAGAAATAAACACTGTTTTTATTGTCGCTAATTGACTACCTTTGCGGCTCAAAATTTTTAACGATGATTACAGTATCAAATCTTTGCGTTCAGTTTGGCAAACGCATTCTTTTTCAGGATGTTAATCTTAAGTTCACACCTGGTAACTGCTACGGCATCATTGGCGCAAACGGTGCCGGAAAATCCACTTTTCTGAAGACGCTCTACGGCGGAATCGACGCCACTCGCGGAACCGTCACCATTGGACCGCACGAACGGCTGTCGGTGCTGAAGCAGAACCACTTTGAATTCGACGACTGCACAGTGCTCAACACCGTGCTGATGGGCCACGCCGAACTGTGGCGCGTGATGAACGAGAAGGACGCTCTCTACGCCAAGCCCGATTTCAGCGAAGAAGATGGCATCAAGGCGTCGGAACTTGAAGAGAAATTTGCCGAGATGGACGGTTGGAACGCCGAGAGCGACGCCGCAACGCTACTGAGCGGACTGGGCATCAAAGAAGATTTGCACCAAAAATATATGCGCGAGTTGAGCGGTAAAGAGAAGGTGAAGGTGCTGCTGGCACAGGCGCTTTTCGGCAAGCCCGACAATCTGCTGCTCGACGAGCCCACCAACGACCTCGACCTCGACACCGTT
>CAMHPA010000110.1 GCA_946186925.1 uncultured Bacteroidota bacterium
AACTAACTAGTTTTGAGTAGTTAAACGCTGACGGTTACATTTTGTTCTATTTTAGACCATGACAGTAAACATAAAATAATATGATTAATGTCACATAATACTCCCACTTCAATTAAAGGCTTTTGTGGGTAAAACACTAACCCTATTTTGATATTGCCGTAAAAAAATATCATATTTACAAAGTATAGTAATCGGGAAAGAGTAAACAATTTGAAAAATCTTAACAGGTATATATTATTAGTAATAAGCATAATAGGACTGTGCATTTCAAATACCAAGGCGCAAGACAGCATCAGCTCCGACGACAGACGCATGGATAGTGTCCTAATGATGGCGAAAACGCTACCCGATGGCATCAAGCGTCTTAAGGCTTTTGAATACATCGGATTAAGGCACAATAATGTCGATACCGTTGAAAAATATGCCAAACTCGAACTTGAACTTGCACAGAAACTTGACAGTCAGCGGCTAGTCATTTCGGCAAATATGATACTTGGCTGGTGCAATTATGTTAGATACGACTACAGTGCCGCCAACATTTTCTATTTCAATGCCATGCGAATCAGCGACTCCGTCGGCGACAAACGGAGTCTTGCACTTTGTTACCACACCATTGCAAATACCATGGCAATGATGGCTCGGTACACCGAAGCTGACAACTACGACCAAAAAGCCCTGAAACTATTTATAGAATTGAACGATTCTGCCAATATAAGTTATATATACCGCTCTCTCGGGCAGACTTGTATCGATTTCAGCATGTACAAAACCGCAAAAAAACATTTCTCTAATGCGCTCAAAATCGACCTGAAACGCCGCAACCAAGCGAATATCGCCAATGACTATCTGTACATTGGGGCGGCCGAACGCAGCGAATTCGATGAAACCAAGATCAACAGTTTGATTGTCAAGGCAAAAGAGCATACAATGATGGCATACGATCTTCTGAAGCCGACAGGCGAAGAACTCGACCTACTTCTCGCATGCCAGGACATGATGAGCATCATGCTAAAATACGCAAAAACGCAACACGGCCACAGACATCAACAGTTAGTCGACAGCAGTAAAATATTCTACAAGGAAGGAATCAGTCTGGCGACAAAAAACGGGTTACTTGACAATTCTCACGATTTCAGGATTATAGAGATACAATACGCCATTGAGGATAAAGACTACGCCAAGGCAGGCAAAATGCTGAATGAAGTTGAAGCCACCCTACAGCGTGACTCGGCATACATGCTTTTCTTCATCGATCTTTACGATGTATATACCGAATACTATATGGCCATAGGCGATTACAAAAAGGCATATGACTACCAGTGCAAGGCTATAAAAATGCGGAACGACAATTTCAATCTTGACTTTGCCATAAAATCGAACCGTTCGGCTGTGCAGACTGAATTCGACAATCTTCGATACAAACGGAAATTGAAGGACGAAGAGGCTAAACTGCTGCAACAAATGCAGATAACCAAACAGAGAATTTTCGGGTTAGTTGTCATCGGAGGACTTCTTTTTGTGCTGGCATTCATCATATTAGCTCGTCATAATACGAAGCGTAAACGCCGTCTGGGACGAATCCTAGAGCTACACAACCGCGAAATTGAACGCCAACGTGACCAACTGGCGAAAATCAACCAGCAGATCACGTCGGGTATGAACTACGCGCAAAAAATACAAAGCTCCATGATGCCCACTCCTGAGCAAATGACTGATATCATGGGCGAGTCTTTCATTATTTGGAAACCGATGAACATTGTGTCGGGCGATTTCTACTGGGGCATCAGGCATGGCTGCCGCAAACTGGTAACTGTTGTCGACTGCACGGGGCACGGTGTCCCGGGCGCGTTCATGAGCATGCTTGGAATGTCGACATTGTGCGATATAACAAACCTGCCGCAATTCAAATCAGGCCTCATGTCTGCTGCCGACGTACTTGACATGATGCGCGCCAAGGTTGTAGAATCCCTGCGGCAGACTGCGCAGAGCAGCATGGCACTCGATGGCATGGACATGGCGCTCTGCATCATTGATGAAATGGCAATGGAACTGCAGTTCGCCGGCGCATTCCGTCCATTGGTGATCATCCGCAACGGCGAAGTTATGCGGATTAAGGCCGACAAAATGCCGGTTGGCTACCTGTCTGAAATACCAAAACGGTTCAGGAACAACACTCTGACAATTCATGAAGGAGATTGTGTTTATCTGTTTTCAGACGGCATAAGCGACCAATTCGGATGCAACGAAAAAGGCAAAGAAACGAAATTTTCAACACGCCGGCTCATAAACATACTGGCAAACAATTATGCGAAACCGATGCAGGCTCAAAAGATAGCTATAGAAAAAAACATCAGTATGTGGCGCAATCCATCGAGTCTGAAACAATACGCTCAAACCGACGATATGCTAATAATTGGCTTTAGAATATAGAACACAATGAGAATTAGACATATAACCTTATTATCAATAATAACGGCGACTATATTGAGCGCATTGCCGCGACAACTGCACGCGCAAGCCGACAAACTGTCGTTGGAGCAGGTGGATAGCATAATCAACTTGTTGCCGACACTGCCCGATGACAGCACAAAAGCATACGCGCTATCACTGATCTGCAGCAACCACCCCAGCGCCGATTCTACACTGAAATACACCCAAGAACTTTACTCACTCTCATTCAAGACTGGTGATAAATGGCTAGGAATGGCCTACCGCTATTTATGCTGGTACTGCCAATCGACAGGTGACTATGAAAACGCTATCAACTACGGATACAAATCACTGAAAATCAACGATTCGTTAAATTTAAAAAACGAAATAGCTCTAAACTACAACGCATTGGGCGAGTGTATTGTTAATTTTGGCGACTACACCACCGCCAGCGACTATTTTCACAGAGCGCTATCGATACTAACCGAGACAAACAACACAACAACAATAACTTACACATACCGCAATCTTGGCATAATCTACATCAACTATAAACTGTACGACGAGGCGATGAGCTATTTCAAAGAGGCGATGAAAATCGACATTGCCAACAACAACCGCCGGCAGTTGGCGCTCGATTATTACTATATGGCATTCACTCACCTCAACCATTTTGAGGAGCAGAACGATTTGGCAACTATACATGAGGCTAAACGACTGATAGAAAAATCGAGCCGGATATTCAAAGAATTGAATATCGAATTTCATATTATGACCACTGATTTGTGCCAAATGCATATTTACATTGACTATGCAAAAGTCCAAAAACCGACGGTCAAGCAACAGCTCATCGACAGCAGTCTACTACTCTACAACGAAGCCCTCAACATTGCCGACAAAAACGGGTTAATGGGAGGCTACATCTATGATTTCGACCTTTGTAAAGCCAAATACCTGATGGCGACAATGCAATATGACGAATGCGAAAAAACACTGTGTGAGATTGAGAAAAAGGCCACAAACGACATTGCCAACGCAGAAAGCTACTTGCTTCACATCTACAAATCGTTTGTCGATATATACACTACTACTGGCAACTACAAAAAAGCCATCGAATACCAAGACAAACTGTCGTACACACAGAAAAGAAACTATGACAACGAGTTCCTAGCCAAATCAATAAAATCGAACGCCAAAGACCAGTTCGACATTGAAATGCACAACCGCGATATAGAAGCAAAACGGCAAAAAATCACTTATGAAGAGCGAAAAAAGCAGATGAGGCTGGGAATATTTGCTATTAGCTTGTTCACTCTGCTACTGACGGGGCTTGCATTCAACATCTACCGTAACAACCGCCGGCGCCATAACTCGAACAAAGTGCTGATGCGGAAACGCGAGAACTACAAACTGCAACGAAGCATGCTGGCCAACGCCAACTACGAGGCAACATCAAGCATTGTCTACGCCAAAAGTATCCAGACAGCCATTATTCCGACAGCCAAAATCATGAACTCGACATTTGGCGACACTCTCATAATCTGGAATCCTGTAGATATTATATCGGGCGACTTTTATTGGACAAAACAGAAAGGCCGTTACAAAATGCTGGCCGTAGCCGACTGCACCGGACACGGTATACCGGGAGCGTTCATGAGCATGCTTGGAATGACGTCGCTCAACGACATTGTGGCCGCCTCCAATATGGAAACCACTACCGCATCTGGCATTCTGGACAAAATGCGCGAAAAGATCATAACCGCCCTTCGTCAGCCTGAAAGTGACCAACTATCTCTCGATGGAATAGATATTGCTCTATGCATCATTGACAGCCAGACACTAAAAATGCAATATGCCGGAGCCTATCGCCCTCTGCTTGTGGTGCGCAACGGCGATTTACTCGACTATGGTCCCGACAAAATGCACCTATGCTACGAGCCTCGAAAATCAGAACCATTCACAAACAGAACCGTCAACTTACAACCAGGCGACACAATCTACCTATATACCGACGGGTTCAGCAACCAGTTCAGCAACGAGGAACGCGGAATGAAATACACATCTGACAGGTTCAAGAAACTGTTGCGAGCCAACAGCGACAAGCCTTTTGCCGAACAGAAGACAATCATTGAAGAGGCTATGATGAAATGGCGCACTTCGGGACTCGGCCAAGTCTGCTCGCAAACCGACGACCAACTGTTGATTGGAATAAGGGTTTAGAGTTTAAAGGTTAGAGGGGAGAGTTTAAAGTTTAGAGTTAAGGAGTTAGAAGGTTTAGAAATCCATCCTCTCTTACCTCTTACCGCTTACTTCTCACCTCTTACCTCTCGCCTCTCCAATCTATCCTCTGCCACGTTTTTTGGCAAAAAATTCTTTCATCAACGCAGCGCATTCCGATTCAAGCACTCCGCCGACTACAACTGTTTTTGGGTGGTGGATTCCGCTGAAATGGTGGCAGCCGCGTTTCTCATCGGTGGCGCCATAGACAATGCGGCTCACCTGCGCCCAAGCAAGCGCACCGGCGCACATCGGGCACGGCTCAACGGTGACATACAATGTGCAATCGGTGAGATATTTGCCGCCGATATAACCCGCCGCTGACGTTATGGCCTGCATCTCGGCGTGGGCGGTAACATCGTTGAGCGTCTCGGTCAGGTTGCAGGCGCGGGCGATTATCTGCCCGTTGCAGACAACCACGGCTCCAATGGGCACTTCGTCTTTCTCAAGCGCTAACTTGGCCTGCTCAAGGGCTTTGCGCATATATTTCTCGTCGTCCATTTTGGTGGTGAGAGTTTAGAAGTTGAGTCGCTTCGCTGTTTAGAAGGTTTAGAATGCTAGTTTTTAGACTTAAGACTACGGACAACAGACTACAGAGTGCTTTGAATAAAGTCTACCATCACCGATTGTTACGTTTTTTATTTTGCCTTTTGACTAACTCTTTACAAACTACTGCATCACATCGACGCCGGCTCTCAAATCGGCCACGAACTGCTGAATGACCGGCCAACACTCTTTGGGGTCGGTCAGGTTCTGCAGGCGGCTGTCGAGCGGGCACTGGCCCGTTTTGCGGCGGTTTTCAATGTAATCGACTTCGGTATCGAAATAAACTTTGACTCCGCCGTTGCAAAGCATCTGCAGCGCCGGGGTGCTGATTGTGTGCGTGTTGACTGCCTTAACGCCGCCAAGAACCATCATCGCGGCAGCGCCACGGCCAATGATTTTGTCGGCAACGAGCGCGCCTTTGAGTTTTTCGCCGCCCTCGCTCAGCAAATCGTAAAGGTCCTGAACGCCGCTCTGGCGGTAGGTGCTCACCTCGCCGTTGTTGCTTATGACGCACGACAGGCGGCCGGCATCGAGCTGCTTCAAGAGCGTGGCAAGCGTTGTGATTTCGCCCAAATCGGCATCGCCTATCTTCAAAGCCTCAACAAAACGGTCGATTCGGTGCATCTCCTGCGGAATGTTGATTCGCTGCGGACACTCGGGTATGCAGTGGTTGCAGCTAATGCAGTGGCTGGCCTGGCGCAGGCGCGGCACGCTGCGGTCGTAGCCGACAAGGAACGCCTTGCGGGCTTTCTTGTATTCGGGATTCTTCAAATCTTCAATCACATTGCCCTCGTTCAGACATTTGTTGTAATGGCTGAAAATGCCCGGAATGTCGAGTCCGTAGGGGCACGGCATACAGTACTGGCAAGTGTTGCAGGGCACGGCCGGGAAATTGGCGATTATGTCGGCAATCTGCTCCAAAAGTTCGAACTCGCTGTCGTTGAGCGGCTTAAGTGGCGAATATGTCTTCACGTTGTCCTGCAAGTGCTCCATATATGTCATTCCACTCAAAACAGTCAGGATTTTCGGCTGCGAGCCCGAGAAACGGAACGCCCACGAAGCAATGCTGGCCTCGGGGTCGCGGGCTTTGAGCAACTCCTCGGCGTGGGCGCTGAGTTTGGCCAAACGGCCGCCGAGCAACGGCTCCATCACAAACGCCTGAATGTCGTGTTTGGCAAGTTCGCCGTAGAGATATTCGGAATTGACATTGCGCGGATTCATCAGCTGGGCATGGTGCCAATCGACGTAACTATGCTGAATAAGAGCAAAATCCCAATGGCAGGTGTCGTCCATCGCCAAAACACGGTCGAACACTTTCACGTCGCCGTGAAACGAGAATCCGAGATTCTTGATTCGACCGGCAGCCCGCTCCTCAAGCAGAAAATCAAGTATTCCGTTGCTGATAAAGCGGTCTTCGAAACCCTTCCAATCGCCGCCAATGGCGTGCAGAAGGTAGAAATCGATATAATCGACCTGCAACTCACGCATTGAGTTGTGATACATCTCGATAGAAGCCTCGCGTGACCAATTGCCGAAGTTCGACATCTTGGTGGAAATCATAAACTTGTCGCGCGGGAAACGGCTCAAAGCCTTGCCCAACGCGCCTTCCGACTGTCCGCGGCAATAGGCCGGCGACGTGTCGAAAAGGTTGACTCCGTGCTCAATGGCGTAACCAATCAGGCGGTCAATCTGGTCCTGGTCGAGCTCGCCGTTGCGGTCTTCGCGGCCGCTCGCGCCACTTTTTGTGGGGAAGCGCATACATCCGTAGCCCAAAATGGACACCTTCTCGCCGTGCTTGCCGGTGCGGTAGGTCATCTGACCTTCAGAATCACCGTTAGCGCCTTTCGAAGCCGCTGATTTTTGATTGCCGCTGCCGCAAGCCGAAACTGCCGCCGCTGCCGCTATGCCCCCGCCCAAGGTCTTCAAGAACTGGCGGCGGCTGATTGTTACGTCGTTAGCCATAGTTTTCAATTTTGGTCAAATATATGAAAACTGAAAACAGCCGCCACTATTTTTTGCAGATTGACACAGTTTATTTATCCGATTAAATGATTTTTTTATCGATAAATGGTGGGGGAAGTAAGATTTAAACTGCTGCGATTGGGTTTGGTGGCAAAATACATTAGTAATTTGGATTTTTCTCATTTGATTTCCCCACCTTTGCATCGCCAAAGCGCTTGCCGCAACATCGGCTCGCCTCATCAGCAAATATCAATGGAACAACAAGATACAAACACCGCAAAACCGAAACTCTGGAACGGGAACTACATAAAGATTTGGTGCGCCAACTTAGATCG
>CAMHPA010000111.1 GCA_946186925.1 uncultured Bacteroidota bacterium
GACAAGGCAGCCCGCCGCAGCGGATTCGTTGTTACCGGCCGCTCGGCAACCAAAGACAGCGCAGAGCAGCAATACTTTGCCGCCACAGCCGACGGCACAACCGTATATGTCGACGATGCCGCCGACAAGGCAGCCCGCCGCAGCGGATTTGTTGTCACCGGCCGCTCGGCAACCAAAGACGGCGAGCAGGCCGACTATCTGGCCGTTGGCGGCGAGGGCACGCAAGTGTTCATCGACGGAGCTGACGAAGAGAGCGACAAGGCAGCCCGCCGCAGCGGATTCGTTGTTACCGGCCGCTCGGCAACCAAAGCCGACGAAACGATGTTCGCCATTGAGGGCGGATACACCCGTGTATACGTCGACGATAATGAGGATGACAAGGCAGTCCGCCGCAGCGGATTTGTTGTCACCGGCCGCTCGGCAACCAAAAATAACAATTCGATAGACTATATGTCAGTCAATGGCAAGAGCGTTGATATGGTTACATCTGAGATGACTGTGATTCAAACACCTGGGCCAGATGATATTGCCGTCGTGCCTGGAGGACAGTCACAAATCGAATATCCGCGTATGAGTGCTTTTTCCATCCGAGGAGGAAACGTGCATGTTGGCGGCGACGTGTCGCTCACTGGTGATGTGACCCAAAAAGTGGATGCCGACACCATCGCAATTGATACTACAGAGGTCGAATTCCCGCAGATTGCTAAGATTGTGAACCGTGCCGATACCATCGACTGCTCAATCTACAAGCCCTTCATCTACGGCGACGAGAGCGATGAAGATGGATACGCAATGCTGGGCATTTACTCCAAAGGTTCGTACGCCGTTGTCGACAACACCGATGCACTTAACAACCATGTGCTTCTACTCGACGCGTCGGGTTTTGTGACAAAGAAAGCCAAGAGCGCCACTGTAGCCGTGCTGATGCCTGAAGGCGACAACCAATTGTACATCAGACCATTGAAGGCCACAAACCAAACTATCAACTTTGGCTTGATGAAGAAAAATGCCATCGAGCCGTACAAATATGTAAATGTTTCGGCTGAGATTGAGGCCTCGGCAGGTGTGCCATATAGGGTTACAGCAACTCACAACAACGGTGGCACTGTGGAAATTGATGGCACAATGGCATATGGCGACAAACCTACATTTACAGCCATACCCGACAATGGGTTTATGTTTGTTCGCTGGACCGACGGAAGCACCCGGCCGCGCCATTCGGTGACTATTTATGATGACTTTGAGATTGAAGCTGAGTTTGATACGCTGCGATATATATTGAACGCCAAGCCTAACAGAAGCGCTTATGGAACCGTTGATGGTGGTGGCGCATATTTTTATGGTGAAAAGGCTTTTCTTGAGGCAATTGCCAGTCCGGGTTACTATTTCAACAACTGGAGTGGTGTTGAGCTCGATAGTGCGCAGCAAGACAACCCGAGTATTGTTTTGATTGTGACTGAGAATCTTAAACTGATCGCAAACTTTGGCAAGATTGACTATGCCGATACAAAAAGCATAGTGAAAATGGGTTATAATACTGAAAATGAGTGGTATGTCGATGGTTTCATGAAAGAAATGTGCGATTTGGATATTGACGAATCCGGAACGGTTAATATTATGATTCCGCAAAGGGATGGTATGTTTGACACTTGGGCCGTGCAGTTCTGTAATGTTCTTACCGGATTCGACGGGCAAGTCGAGAACGCAGAGTTCAGGCTTACCTTCGAAGCCATGTGGACAGGTTTAAACAATGCGGCTACAGAGGCGGTAATTACAATCTGGACAGGAAAGAGAGGTGCTTATTGGACCAGTTACGACCAGTTCAATGATCATAACGAGCTCAATTTTGAGAACGATGAATCATTTCTGAATGATGAAAACGAATCAAGAAAAATAAAAGCGGGTGAATGGACAACAATTACGTGGGGTGGAACCATTAGCAAATTGGGCGCCGATACCCTCGGCATTCAAATCAATCTTGTTGATCTTGAGAATAATAACAACAGCGGAACTTTCAGCTTCAGAAACTTGACATTGACATTCGGACGAAACAAGGCCGCACGATACTTTTTCGAGCCCGAGGCTGAGTTGTGCAAAATTACAGTGCCCGAAGATTTCGAATACAAATCTCTGGTTTCGGGAGCTAACTACTATATGAAGGGCGATGAGGTTACACTTGAGTTCGACGCAGACGATAATCTAAAAACTAAATTTCAGGGATGGACTGAAAACGGCGAAGATATTATTGATGGTGCAACTGATCTTACCTACACATTTATTGCTGACGGCAACAGACAAATTTGGCCGCTCTGCCAAACCGATGATATGCATCCGTTTAAGGGTATAACTCCAGCTCTGCCAGGAACAATTGAGGCTGAGGATTTCGATTCGGTTTCTTTCTATAACAGCAAAAGTGGTACATCGTGGAACACAACAGTCCAAGACCAGCCTTATACATATAAAGAATTGTATCGTGACTATGAAGACAACTACGTTGGCATCGACAGCATCTTTGTTGGTGAGTATGCCCTCAGCTTCGGCGATGAAGGCGACTGGTACGACTATCCAGTGAAGGTTGAGGAGGCACAGCAGATGCGTTGGGCTGTAAGGTATGCAAACCTCGATAATAAGAGTGCCGAATTCTCCATCACCCGTGGCGACGACATTCAGGTTACAGGCGAAGTGGAAGCACCAACCACTCCGGGCTGGTGGGTTTACAATATGGTTTTCGGTAATACTGATGAGGCCCTACCTACCGGCACCTACAGCCTGAGGCTGAATTTTACAAACCAGGCTTGCAATGTCGATAAGATCATGTTCGGCCAAATCCATGATGCACTTGTATCAATCGACATACAGCCTGTGAACGATGACGATGTGCATGGCTGGATGCCGATGGGTACTGTCACTGGTTATGGGTTCTATGAAAAAGGATCTACTGCAACACTCAGAGCCAAAGCCGACTCGGGCTACTCGTTTGTTGGATGGAAACACGTTGGCGAGGATGATATTTTCTCCGCCGACACTGTTTTGAAAGTGATGATTGAGGCAGCGGGTGAGGAAGGCGATATCCACTACATTGCCATGTTCACCAAAGATTCAGAATCTCCGATTGATGAAAAAGCTACAATTACCGTTGAAGTGCAAGGCTCGGGCCAGGTGATTTTCAAGGTGAATAATGTAGAGCTGACAGAAGATGATTATACGTTCTCGCAGCAGGAGGGGGGTAACCCAACTTACACATTTGATTGCGCTATGAACGACGGTGTTTGGTTGGAAGCTGTGAAAGGAAAATTCTTTGGTTGGTATGAGAATGGTGTGTTAAAAAGTGCTATCAATAATGATAACGGTTTATATTATTTCCCGGATTATTCGTTTGGTGTGGAAGACGATCACCACTTTGTGGCTATTTTTGAAGAACTACCAACTTCTGATTTTACATACGAAATTGATTATAATAACTCAACTGCAACCATCACCGGCTATGAAGGTGAGGAGAGTGAGATTGTGATCCCCGCAGCAATAGGCGATTACACAGTTGCTTCCATTGCCGAAGGCGCATTCCAAAATAAATCTGATATTGAATCAGTAATCTTTGCCGATGAAAGCCAGGTGGCTTCAATTGGCCAAAACGCTTTTAATGGTTGCCAGTCGCTTCAACGTCTGTCAATTCCAAGTTCGGTTACTAAAATCGGTGCGGATGCGTTCAAAAACTGCAACAATCTGGAGTCTGTGACATTCTCAAGCATTGCCGGTATGTGCCAAACCGAGTTCGTCAATCAATATTCCAATCCTATGGCTAATCCGGGCATTGGTGACGATGGCGTTACCTTGTATTTGAATGGTAAAGCCCAACAGTCAATCAGCATACCGACAGATGTTGATTCCGTTGGACAGTATGCCTTCTTCAACAGCCGACAGCTGACGAGTGTGGAAATACCGTCAAATGTCGGAATCATCAGCAGAAATGCGTTTGACAATTGTACCAATCTTAGTAATGTGACAATTGCCGAGGGCGTGGAGGTAATTGGCGATAATGCATTCAACAGTTGTGGTTTCGCGGCAATCAAACTTCCTAACTCGTTGACAACCATCGGCAGCAACGCTTTCGCTAGTTGCGAAAACCTTGTCTCTGTTGTAATCCCCGAGTCGGTTACATCAATGGGCGAGAAAGTGTTCTTAAATAATAATGATTATTTGGCAATTTTCTGTCTGGAGTCGGGTGATAATGATGAGGATCGTTTCGGCGTTTGGAACTCGGATTGGTCGGCCAAAGATGATGATAATGCATATGAGGAGGAAGAGAACATTATCTACGAACATATAAACGATGACAATCCGAACATTGAGCGCGACGAAGACATTCTTTACTTAATCTATAAGTATGATGAATTTGAAGAAATTAGCAATATCAGTGAGGACGTTCTGCGTCATCTGACTAGCGAAGACGCGGAATTTGAAGACAATGACGCCATTGTGATTGGTTACCGTGGTAATCGTGCCGTCAATGCTGAAGATTATCCTCAGATTGTCATTCCGTACATGATTGTCGAAAGCAATGTCGTTGCCATAGCGCGCTATGCCTTCCTCAATGAGAATATCAACGAACTCTCTATTGGCACTGAAGGCGACAGCTATTTGCGGCTTATTGGCCAGGGCGCGTTCTGTGGGGTATGGCTTGGAGGTTTGGAAATAGAGGGTGATGGCAGATGGTGTATGGTTGGCGAAGATGGCAAGGAAGTTGATGTTGATGAAATGAATGCTGGTACACTGACCGCTGGCAGTTGCGCAAATGAGTTCAGAAAGATTGCAGATGATGGTGGTGATCTTGGATTCACATACACTGTTGATGAAAGCAATCAAACTGCAACCATCACCGGATACAATGGTGATGATATTGCTACCCTGATAATTCCGGCAACAGTTGGCGATGATGACGAATATACCGTAACAGCTATTGGCGACGAGGCATTCCTTTACAATGCCGAAATTGAAACCTTGAAATTTGCCGAGAACAGCTCTGTTGCATCTATTGGAATTAGCGCGTTTGGTGGTTGCCAGAATTTGACATCAATACTTCTCCCCCAAACGATTACCACTATAGGTGCCCGAGCATTTGACGGTTGCACCGGTCTGACAACCATTGGCATGTCAAAAAATATATCTGTTATTGGTGAATATGCGTTTAGTGGCACTGATTTGCAGGAAGTTAACTATCGCGGCTCTGATGCCGATTGGGATAACATCAACATTGGCGATTCTAACAATGAGCTCATAAGCGTTAAGCCGCAAACAGGCAGCGAGTATGAATATACGATTAACGATGACCAAGAGACAGTCACCATTACCAGCTTTAATAACCCTGGTGTTGGCAACGATGTAACAGTTCCTTCGTACATAGTTAAGTATGGCCAAAAACTCACGGTTACTGCCATTGGCGATTATGCGTTTTCTGAGAAAGACCTGACAGGAGCAAGCTTGCCGTCTACCATCACAACTATTGGTGTATCAGCGTTCGCGAACAACTATTGGTTGCGCGATGTAAACATTCCCGAAGGTGTTACCAGCATCGGTTCTGGCGCGTTCCAATCTACCCGTTTGCAGGCGGTGTTTATTCCAAGCAGTGTGACAGAAATAGATGCGCAAGCCTTTCAGTATACAACATTGTTCTGTGAGGTGGCTGAAGAAGAAAAGCCTGATGGTTGGGCTGAGGATTGGGCGTATGAATGCAATGTGACATGGAACGTGTCCGAAAAGCCTGAGTATGGTTACAGGATAACTGATAATGAAAACCATGAAGTTGAATTCGGCCCGTACTATGGCACGGCAAGCGAATACACAATTCCTTCAACAATAGCGATCAATGGCGTGGATTATCAAGTAACATCGCTGAGTTTTAATGCTTTCAGCGAGGTTCCGACATTGAGAAAGGTTATTATTCCCGAAGGAGTTACAGCCATTACAAGCGAAGCATTTAGGATGTGCGAGAACCTTGAGGAGATTCACATTCCTTCAACAGTTGAAGAAATTGAAGGCTCGGCATTCTATTTGTGCAAGAGCCTTCAGAATGCTACTATAGCCGATGGCAATGAGCATTTCACAATGTCTGACAACTCTATCTTGTACTCGGCCGATGGAACTAAACTTGTTATGTGTTTTAATAAGCAAACGGAGTTAGATTACACGTTGCCATCAAACGTTACCGAGATAGGTGATTATGCTTTTGAAAGCTCTAATCTTGCCAGCATCGATATGTCGGACGCAACAGGGCTTGTGCAGATTGGAAAATCGGCTTTCAGTAGATGTTCTAACAATAAATTCAAGTCAGTTGAAATCCCAAGTACGGTTACTAATATAGGTATGGGGGCTTTCGATGGCTGCTCGAGTATTGAAAGCATTAACATTCCTGAAGGAGTGACCCAATTGAATGGTAACACATTTATATCTTGCAAATTTACGAGCATCGAGATCCCGGCATCGGTGAAGGTGATAGGACTGTCGGAATTCTGGGATTGCACGAATCTTACAACCATAACATTGCACGATGGGCTTGAGGAAATCGGAAAAGATGCTTTCTGTCGAACAAAACTTACAAGTCTTGACATTCCGGAAAGCGTTTACCATATAGACCAGAGTATTTTGAACGGTTGCTCCGAAGAAACTCTGAGCACCATGAATCTGACATTCGATACTGAGAGCACTTGGTATTATGACGAGGATTGTACAGATCCCATCGACCCGGAAGAATATATGATTGAAGATGTTGTTGATGCGACAAAATTTGCTCAGTTCAATAGTGGTAACGAGATGTGGAAGTCTCACGATAATGGCGGAACTGACCCCAGCAGTTCTAATTTCCTTTTTGACTTTGATGAAGATAATTTTATAGCGACTATTATTGAATACTTAGGAAGCGATGAAAGTAGTGTGGAGATTCCGGGAACAATAGAAAACGATGGAGAAATGTATACCGTAACAGCTATTGGCGACGAGGCATTCAAAGGTAATACCAGCTTGGAAACTGTAACCTTTGCTGACGACAGTCAGGTTTTCTCAATTGGCGAGGAAGCGTTTTCTGGTTGCACTAATCTCCAATCGCTTGAATTGCCACTCAGTGTCGGCTATCTAGGTCCTAATGTGTGCGATAGATCTAATACTAACATATTAGATGTTATATTTACTGTCGCGTGGTATTCTGATGAAGATTATAGTATGTCAATTAACCCTAGCGACGTATATAGTGGTGCATATACTGAGGGTATGTGGAGGAAAAATTATGATTTTGAATATGATTACGATGTAGACGCTCGAACCGCAACAATTACAAGTTGTTCAGGTAGTGCAGCCAAAGTAATTGCGATTCCAGAAAAGGTTTATTATGAGGAAGAGCAAT
>CAMHPA010000112.1 GCA_946186925.1 uncultured Bacteroidota bacterium
CTGGAATGTTTGCTAAGTGTTGGTTTGCTCCGTTAGGGAAGTGAGCACCAGGGTCTGCTGCAATTACCATGAAACAGTCAGGTTCTTTTCTTACGAGTAAGTCAATAGTGTTGGTTTCACCCATCATATATCTTCCGTATCCTCTACAGAAGTCTACACCGAATGCCCAACCGGTTTCGTAAGCCATGAAAATGTTGAAACCGTTTACGTTAAAGTGACCTCTCATTGGAGTAAGTCCCCATTTACTGTTGGTGTTTAAGTCTTGTACTAATTTAATTGCGATGTCAATGTTTCTTTGTTTACCTAAGGTGTGGGTTAAACCTAAACCGAAGAAGAGAACACCGAATTCTGCAGCTTCCATTTCAGCAGCTAATTCATAAATGTCTTCAGCTGGAATACCGGAAACAGATTCAGATTGTAATTTTTTACCTTTTAATACAGCTCTTAAAGCGTTGTAGAAACCGTAGTCTCCGTTTTGTTCAAATCCAATCCATTTGTCAGACATTTTTGCAGTGTCTGAGAATTTTGGATCCATAGTAATAACGGTTCTGTCGAATCTACCTCTTTGTCTGAAGTATCCTCTAGGGAATGCTGCATATCTTGCTAAGTGTCTTGGGTGAGAGTTCATAGCGTTACTACCAGAGTATGCAATAACGTCAGCTCTGTTTTTAACTTCCCCTAAGGTTTGGATAGGGTAACCTGCGTTTTGCATAGCTTGTAAACTTGGACCGTGACAGATAGTTGCTTGGTTATCTAAAACAGCACCAATATATTCACCTAATTCTACACCTTCTTTCATACATTCAGTAGAAGTTTCAGACCAACCGTAGAATACTGGTCTAATAGAGTTTGCAATATATTCAGCTGCAGTGTCTAAAGCAGTATCCCAGTCTACTTCTTCAAGAACTCCTTCTTCGTTTCTTACCATTGGTACAAGTAATCTTTGGTCCATATCTTCCATAACTTTACTTGCACCTAATCTGCATGCGTGTCTTACAGCAACTACGTGACCGTCTTTTACTAAGAAGTCTAAGTCGTCACAGTTACATCCACAAAATGCACAAGTACAATTTTCTACAATGTGATCGTAATCAGTTACAGGTGGTTCATATGTCATGATCAATCAACTCCTCCCATTTACGTCCGTTATAAACTGGTCTTTCACCTAATGATTCCATGTTTTCTACAACATCATCATCTTCTTCGTCAACATATTTTTTGTATACCCATCTCATTAAGTCTGCCATTAATAAAACTTTTCTGTCAGTTTTTTCAACGGTAGCGTGGATACCTTTGTAGGTAGGGTCTGAACAACAGTAGGTTTCGTGGCTTACAATAGTGTTAGCCCATGGACCTTTACATACAAAAACAGTACCTTCGTGAGGAGCATCTCTGGATTTTGCTGCGTTTAAAACAACTTCACCATAGTCGGTTTTTACAAGTACAGTGTCCCAGTTTTTTACACCTAATTTTACCATGTCACGAGGATCCATGTAACAGGTACCGGAAGCGTTTTTATATTCTTCTTTTAAGGTAGAACCTCTTTTCTTACAAGCTCCTTGATATATGTCAGAACCAGTGTTTAACATACATTTGAGTACTTTGGTAGTACCTTCTTGAGCTACGTTTTCTAAATCTCCAACTACTGGTCTTTCTAAATAAGTATTTGCGTAATGCATGTTATCACTCCTATTCTAACCATATAGCTTCAGTAGGACAGAACATTTGGCAAGTACCACATTTATCACATTTGTCCACACTGAATAATTTAATAAATCCGTTTTCAACCATCATAATAGTTTCGGTTGTTTTGGAACCATGTCCACCAGCATTTTCTGGACTGATAGAAGCGTTTACTGGACATGCGATAACACATACTCCACAACCTAAACATTTATCTTGATCTACTTTAAGTTCCATAAATAATCACCAATCAAATTAATTTTTTAAAGCTTCGAATGCTGCAATCCAAGATTTAGAACTAGTTGGGGTGTAATCGATGTCAGTTCTAGTTACGGTTAATGCTCCGTTAGGACATGCTTTAGCACATGCACCACAGTGGATACAGTAATCTTCTTCTTTAACTAAGTGAGTTCCTCTGTCTCCAGGACCAGATGATTTAGGGAAGGATAAAACATTACATGGACATACATCAATACATGCACCACAGGTACCACATTTTTCTTCATCGATTTCGAGAGTACCTTTAAATGCTTGTTTTACAGTAGCTGCGTCTGCAGGACAGACTCCTTCACACCATCCACATTTAATACAGGTTTCTTTGTCAATAATTGCATTACCGGTAATAGCTGCTTTAGCAGGGTCGAGGTCATATTCACCGTAGGAACAGGATCTACATACTGCTTTAATAGCGTTAACAGGACATGCTTTTTTACATACGAGACAGTATACACATTTTTCTTTGTCAATAACAATGCTTTCTTCACCGGTGGTTTTGTCTACTACAATAGCTTCTGCAGGACATAATTCAGCACAAGCACCACAGTAAATACAGTCGTCTTCACATACTTCGATTTCACCAGTTACTAAGTCAGCTCTGTTAGGTAAGGTTCTGTCAATAGTGATGGAAGCTCTAGGACAAGCTGCTTCACATTTTTTACAGAATAAACATTTGTCTTCATCGATTTCAGCTGAAGCGATGAGAGTTGGATAAGCTTCATTTTCTTTAATAGAGACGCCGCCAATAGTAAGGTCTAATGCGCCTGCTGGACATACTCCACTACACATACCACAGAGAACACATTTGTTTTCATCAATGCATAATTTTGCTTTGACTTCATTGTCGTTTTTGAAAAGAGCATAATTTTGAGCAATCTTTTCATGACCACTGAAATAGGTTTCGGTGTATTTACGTTCAATAGGAGCTACTTCATCAAGACAAATAGCTTCTACAGGACAAGTTGCTTCACAAAGGCCGCAACCAATACAAACGTGATCTTTAAAGGACAAAATTCTGTCTTCTTCTGCTGATCTTTTTATATTGAAGTCTTTGCCTTCAATTTCTTTAACGTTAACCATTTTTTACCTCCAAAATTTCAATTGATTTTGTTGGGCAGTTCTCAACACACATAAGACAGCCACAACAATAACGGGGGTTTATCTTTGCTTTCAATGAATCTAAATTAATAGCCTTCATCTCACACAAATCTACACACAATCCCCTACCAGAACTATTTCTACGAGTTGTATCAAGAGATAACTCTACAGCCTATCAAGTTGAATAACAATGATATTGGCGAAGAAGTGATGGTGAACAACGTGTTCTACGACATCTACAAGACAGCAGAAGCCGACTCGATAACCAACAACAATACGCCGCAGCAGCCTCAATACTATGAGCATCTGCTGGAATTGGTGGAAAATATTATCCAGACATCGGACACCATCAACAAACTGAGCTACAACACGCAATCGAAAAACGAGAAAGCGCAACTGAAAAAAAGCACTGACGACCTTCTGTCGCTGATTGAGGACGCCATCAACACCCAGGACTCTGTGACACTGAGCATTCTTGACGCCAACACCAAGCAGAAGGACAAGGTGACCGAAACGCACTTCTACACCGACGGCAGCATGAGTAAATCGGTGACGATGCAGGTAATCGGGCAAGACACGTTCTATACAGCCGCGCCCATCGACCTGAGCCGGTTCGAGATTCCGACACGCAACCGCAGCAACATCAACAAACAGGAGAACACAAATCCGGTGATGTTCAAGGTATCGCAACCAAGCCAGCGCAAAATCATCTATAAACACACTCTCTACTACAAACTCAACGAGAGCGAGCTGACGGCAAGCGCAAAGAAAGAGTTGCAACAGATAATCAACCTGTTGATAGACAACGCATCAGTTGGCGCCGAAATCGACGGTTACGCTGACACTCAAGGCGAACGCACCCACAATATGAACCTCTCACAACTGAGAGCGCAGAACGTACTCAAATACTTACAAGAGAACAATGTGGACGGACGCAAGATAATAACCCAAGGTCACGGAGAATCGACCGAGCGCGGCAAATACGACAGCCGCACCCGCGAGATGAACTACCGCCGTGTTGAAATAACCCTGTTCGAACTTAAAGACTGACGAAGATGAAGAGCCTGAAAAAAATACTGATAGCCTCTGCGACAGTCGCTTTAAGTCTGACTGCCGGCAAAACACACGCGCAATACTCCGAATATGAGGTAAAAGCCGCATACATCTTCAATTTTGCAAAATTCATTGAGTGGCCTGCCGACTACATCGAGGGAGATACACTCTACCTTTGCGTGTATAAGAACGACCCGTTTGGCATCATTTTGGAAAAGACAATGATAGGCCGCAAGGCTAACGGCAAGGATTGGAAGATAAAGCGCATATCGAACCTGAACGAGGCCGGAGAATGCCATTTCCTGATAGTGTCGGGAATCAAACAGCATGAGGCCATGCAAGTGCTAAAGAACATCGGCAGCAAGCCGATTGTGACCATTGGCGACGAGCTGAACAACTTCTGCACCATCGGCGGAGTCATCAACTTTTTGCCGCAATACTCTGAGCGGCAGTTCGAAATCAACAAGGATGTAGCTAACGACATAGGCATAAAAATCAGCCCGAAGCTGCTGCTGCTGGCCAAAATAATATCAACGAAAGAAGATGAATTTTAAGGACTTATCGGTACAAACCAAAGTCACCGTATTGGTGATGGTCATCAGCCTGGCGGCACTGATTCCGGCCGGACTGATTTTCGGACGGTTCGATAAGGTGCAGTATAACAACCAGGCACTCAACAATATGACAATACTGGCCGACATTGTTGGCGACAACAACACGGCCAACATTATGTTCGACTATCCGCTCGACGCACAGACGGTGCTGCAGACGCTGGCAGTAGACAAAAACATCCGCGTTGTCCGCATCTACGACACCAACCACAGCCTTTTTGCCGAATACGCACAAAGTCCCGAGTTCAGCAACTCACACCTCGATTTCATATCGGAGCGCGACACTTTCGCCTTCGACAACAACGATCTGCTGGTGAGCCGGAACATTGTGCTCGACAATGAGAAAATCGGATCGATATACTTGCAAACCAGCCTCGAGAACTACAGCGACCGCTTGTTGCAATTCATCAAAGTGTACCTGATAATGCTTTTGGTGACTATGGCCATCACACTGCTGCTATCGAAGGGTATGCAGAACATTGTTTCAAGGCCGATAATCGAACTCACTCAGACAATGCGCGAAATGTCGGATGTGACTGATTATCAGATAAAAGAAACAGAGACCCGCCGAGACGAGATTGGCGAGCTGATGCGAGGCTTCAACTCGATGATCAAGCAAATAAAGCGGCAGAACATCGATCTTACCATTGCAAAAGAGCAGGCCGAGAATCTGGCAAAAATCAAAGACCAGTTCCTTGCCAATATGAGCCACGAAATCCGCACCCCTATGAACGGTGTGATTGGCATGGCCAAGTTACTAAACGACACTGATTTAACACCCGACCAAAAGACATTCCTCGACAACATCACCATTTCAGCCAACAACTTGCTGGTCATCATCAATGACATTTTGGATTTCTCGAAAATTGAGGCCGGAAAGATGGAAATTGAAAACATCGACTTCAATTTGCGCAACATAATCAACAATCTGACAGTCACATACAAACTTTCTACTGAGAGCAAGGGGCTTTATTTCAATGCCGATATCGACCCGCGGATGCCAAACGTGGTTGTCGGCGACCCCACCCGACTGAACCAGATTCTGAACAACCTGCTCAGCAACGCGTTGAAATTCACCGAATACGGCGGTGTAACATTCTCGGTGAAGGTGCTGCATCAAGACGCCGAATCGAGCAAACTGTGCTTCATCGTCCACGACACAGGCATTGGCATCCCGAAGGAAAAGCAGGAACTTATATTCTCGAGCTTCTCGCAAGCCAGCAACGACACCACGCGCAAATATGGAGGCACTGGTCTGGGACTGACCATTTCGAAACAACTGGCTGAGATGCAAGGCGGCAGCATCAGCCTCAACAGCGAGGACGGCAAAGGCAGCACCTTCAGCCTCGACATCACCTATTTGCATGGCACTGCGGCATCGGTACAAACAACAACAGAGTCGCGCGCAACGGTAACCACCAACCAAACCGGTTACATGCCGAGCATTCTACTGGCTGAGGACAATGAAATTAACCAGTTGTTTGTCAAAACAATACTGAAAAAACAATTCAACTTGATGATTGCTCCTAATGGTAAAGTTGTAATTGACCTGCTAAACAAAGAGCATTTCGACTTGATTCTGATGGACCTTCATATGCCCGAAATGGACGGATACACAGCTACTTCGGTTATCCGCAAGATGAACGACCAAGAGAAACGCACCACTCCGATTATCGCACTGACAGCCGCCGCCATCAAGGGCGAGAAAGAGAAATGCATTGCCGCCGGAATGGACGACTACATATCGAAACCATTTGAGACGCAAGATCTTATCGATATGATTTACAAGCATATCGGGAGCAATAATGTGACAAAGGAGCAAAATGCAGAAACCGGACTGGCCAATAAACCTAGCCAGACTCCGAAAACAAATTTCAAATTCATCAACCCGACACACATTGACTCGGTAACAGGTGGCGACGAGAAGTTCAAACAGGAGCTGATAACCGTATTCGTACAGCAGTTGCCCACCCTGCTTGTTGGTCTTGAAAAAGCCTTACAAGACAATGATTACAAACAACTTTCGGCTATCGCACATAAGACAAAATCTTCAGTTGCGCTGATGGGAATTGAATCGTTGCGAGCCGATATGGCCGAACTTGAACAAAAAGCGAAAGTTGGCGAGGATGAGGAATGCTACAAACGAATAGTTACCAATTTTATTTCTGTAAGCACCGACGTACTTGCTGAGATTGAGATTATGCGCGAAAACATATAAAAATTGAATAAAAAAACACTCAAAACCAACAAATTATGATGGAAATAAACAATCAAACCGCTGGTTGCGCCATTGTAACACCGAAACCAGATAACCGACGGCTGACCATCGTCAACGACAGCCAGTTTAAGAAACAAATGAATGCGGTCATCGACATGC
>CAMHPA010000113.1 GCA_946186925.1 uncultured Bacteroidota bacterium
GACAATCAATCGCTTGAGCGTCCAATGAATATAGGTGACTTTACTGAACAATTTATTCAGATAAAGTCTAATTTTGATATTGAAAAACAATATATTAACGATAATAGCATAGACAAATTCAATATAAAATCAAAAGAAAACGCCGATCAAATCAAGCAATTGTCTGATTCTATCAAAAGTATGCTTGATATGAATACATCTAATTCTGATGCAGAAGACGCAGATGAGTTACGCCAGATTTTAGATAACCTTTTCGAAATTTCTTTTAATCAGGAACGTATAATAACAGAGTATGAAAATGTCAATTATACAAACCCGCTTTATCAAAACCGAATTTTAGAACAGTCTAAGCTTGTTGAAAATTTTAAAATTTTGCGCGACAGCTTGTACAATCTTTCCCGACGGACAGTTTATCTAGGTAATCATATTTCAAAAGCTGCTTTTTTAATCGAAGATGGTATGATGAAGTCATGTCTTCAATTACAAGAACGAAATGAATATAAAGCAAATCAAAATCAGCGAGAGTCATTAAAAAATTCAAACGATTTGATCCTCATACTTTCAGAGTCTCTTAAAAATATTGATAATGCAGCGTCTGGTTCTGGCGGAAAGCCGTCGAAACGAAAGAAGAAACCATCAGAACAGAAACAGTCATTGTCTGATATGCGGGGGGCACAGGAATCATTGAAAAACCAAATGCGTGACCTTCTGAACCAAATGAAGAACGGCGACACCGGTAAAACCAATCGTGAGTTGGTAAAAACTCTTATGCAAAATGAAATATATCAGCAAATGCTTGAACAAATGATGTATAATGCTGACATCGATAGTCAAACAGCAAAGCTTTTGAAAGAAGTGAAACAGTTGATGGAAAAAACACACAACGAAATATCGCATAAAAAGCTTTCAATACAGACTGTTATGCGTCAGCAAAGCATTGTTACTAAACTACTTGAAGCCGAAAATGCCGAGTTAGAACGTGACAAAGAAGAAAAGCGTGAATCGACGTCTGGAAAAAATATTACACGAAAAATACATGAAAATTGGCAAGAAGACATTACATTTGAAAAAAATATTGATGTTTTGAAACAAACTGATTTGAGGCTTAATTCGTTTTACAAAACAAAATTTGAAGAATACCTTGATGATGTAAATAAGATGAACAATGAATAAGGAATTGGTCATTAAGTCGAAATTGGAAAACATGTCACTCGTCGAACACTTCGTCGATGAAGTATCGATTAATCTTTCTGTTGTTTCCGACTTGTATGGAAACCTTTTGATTTCAACAATTGAAGCTGTTACGAACGCAATAGTGCACGGAAATAAAAATAATCCGGATAAGCTCGTTCGTATAAATGTTTATAGCGATGCTAATTCGATTAATGTCAAAGTTGCTGATGAAGGTGATGGTTTCAATATTAATGTGGTTCCAGATCCAACCAAACCAGATCTTATTGAAAAACCAGATGGCCGGGGAATATTTCTTATGAAAAACCTTGCTGATAAGGTTGTCTTTGACAAAAACGGTTCAATTGTTACATTAACATTCAATATTTAAAGTGATTAACATTTTTTTTGAAGAGATTGACGAGTTCAAACTCGATAATCTGCACGTTGAGGAGAACATCGAAAAACTGATAGAAAACGAAAACCGGACACTTGGCGAGGTCAATTATATTCTGTGTTCTGACCCTTATCTGCTCGAAATCAACCGCCAATATCTCAAACACGATTATTATACTGATGTTATCTCGTTCGATTATTGCGAGGATAATGTTATTTCAGGCGATATTTTCATAAGCGTCGATACTGTTGCCTCCAATGCAAAGGAGTATGGTGTTAGTTTTGAAAAGGAACTTGAGCGTGTAATGATTCACGGTGTTTTGCATTTTGTCGGTTACAACGACAAAGCCGAGGATGAAATTCCGATTATGCGCGCAAAAGAAAATCAGTACCTCAAATTATTTGAATAGCGATGCTCCCCGAGTATGATGTGATTGTTGTAGGTGGCGGTCACGCAGGCTGTGAGGCTGCTGCCGCTGCCGCGAATATGGGTTCGCGAACACTTCTGATAACGATGGATATGACCAAGTTTGGTTGTATGTCGTGCAATCCGGCTATCGGTGGTATTGCAAAAGGTCAAATTGTCAAGGAAATTGACGCTATGGGCGGATACACCGGTATTGTGACCGACCGCTCGGCTATTCAATATCGTATGCTCAACCGCTCAAAAGGTCCGGCGATGTGGAGCCCGCGTGCCCAATGCGACCGTGCTTTGTTTTCATTGGCTTGGCGCGAAGTTTTGGAGAACATCGACAATCTTGATTTGTTTCAAGACAGTGTAGTTGCACTTTCAACCGATGGCGACCACGTTATAGGAGTAAAAACACAGCTTGGATTTGAGTTTAAATCGCAAACCGTGGTTCTTACCAATGGTACTTTTTTGAATGGTGTTATGCACGTCGGCCGCACACAGTTTGTTGGCGGACGCTATTCGGAATTGCCATCAACAGGTCTTACTGAAAATCTCGTCAACCTTGGTTTTGAAACGGGCCGAATGAAAACAGGAACGCCTGCGCGTATCGACGGGCGCACTATCGATTTCAGCAAATGTGCCATTCAGAATGGCGATGAAGATCCGTATTTCTTCAGCTATTCAACGTTGAAACCATATCACGACCATCAGATTCCGTGTTATATAACACGCACAAACTCTGCTGTTCACGACGAATTACGTAAAGGTTTTGTTGATTCTCCCATTTTCAATCACACTATAATTGGAATAGGTCCGCGTTATTGCCCAAGTATCGAGAGCAAACTGGTTACATTTGCTGATAAGGACTCGCACCAATTGTTTTTGGAGCCAGAGGGTTTCAATACTCACGAGTATTACATCAACGGTTTTTCATCATCGTTGCCGTGGAATGTGCAATTCAATGCCATTCACAAAATACCAGGACTTGAGAACGCAAAGATTTACCGCCCGGGTTATGCTATTGAATATGACTACTTCCAGCCAACCCAACTGAAAGCAACACTTGAAACAAAAATTATCAAAGGGTTGTTCTTTGCCGGACAGATTAATGGAACGACAGGTTATGAGGAGGCCGCGGCACAAGGCTTGATGGCTGGCATAAATGCTCATTTGCAATGTGTGGGCGCCGAACCTTTCGTCTTGGCCCGCAACGAGGCATATATTGGCGTTTTGATTGATGACCTTATCTGCAAAGGTGTTGATGAGCCTTATCGTATGTTCACCAGCAGGGCAGAGTACCGTATGTTGTTGCGTCAGGACAATGCAGACGAACGCCTGACTGAAAAATCATATAATATCGGTCTTGCCAGTCGTGAGCAGCTTGACCGTTATTATGAAAAACGGGACCAGATAAACAACTTGGTTGAACATCTTTCAAAAACCAACATCCGCGCTGAACAAGCCAACAAGTTCCTTGCGGAACGAGAGAGTTCGCCAATAACCGAAAGCGTCAAATTTGCACAGATTCTTTCCCGTCCCGACATCAAACTCGATGATATGATTGAAAACATTGCGGCTCTGGAATCTTATAAGCAAACCAGTCGTGAGGTTAGAGAAGGAGCTGAGTTCACAATCAAGTACGCCGGATATATTGAGCGCGAGAAAAACAATGCCGACAAACTGAAAAAGCTTGAGAACCTACGCATCCCCGAAGGGTTTGATTACTCGAAGCTTCAATCCATAACTATGGAGGCGCGCAGCAAACTGACCAAGTACGCTCCGACCACAATCGGCCAGGCTGCCCGCATTTCTGGTGTGAGTCCGAACGACATCAATGTGCTACTGGTTTATTTCGGCCGGTAATGTTTCACGTGGAACACCATATTCAAGTAATACCATTTAAACACTTATAAATCAACTATTTATAATACATAACCAGACTTCAATATAGGCAATGCCGTTTTTAAAACAAATATATCTACCTGAAAATCAGAAACATATATCAAAATGATATTATTTTAAAACCCAGCAGGCTCCAATAATGATCACATTATTGTGTTGTCCAGATATTTTATGTCCGTCTTGTACGGCATGATGTTGTCTGATTGGAAGCACCGAATAACAAAGTGAGGCATGCGCCCATAGCGATCCAACAAGCCGATAGCGCAAACCAGCAATAGCACCAATCTCAATTTTATTAAAATTTATGTTTGGTTCGCGCAGACCATATCCATCAGTATCCTCTTTTGATTTAATCAGATAGCCAACTGTTGCACCAACTTCAAAATTTAATTTTTGCCAATGGTAAAAGATGGTCAACGGATTTTCGGCATAGTGAAGTTCCGATTTATAGTACGGAGTACTTTCAGTGGCCTCTTGGTGACTTCCTTTGCGGATGTAGCGTAGTCCGATGCGCATACCAATGCGGTCAGTTAAAAGCATACGAGTAACATGAGCTCCAAAACCGAACCCGATTTTATGATAGCCAGCATATCGGTCGCCATCAAGTTGCGATGCTGTTAAACAGGTTTCAATGCCAGCACCAAAATCTTGTGCATTAGATAAAAACGGAATGACCAAAGCAATCAGTATCAGCCACAGACGCATTATTTTAAGTTGTAAAGTTCCTTAAGTTTCTGCTCCAGAATACGTCCTCCTTCACCAGCCGATTTTTGAATGAAAGTGTAATTTTCATCGGTAGGGTATGGCACCATCTTTGGGTCGATAATGAATTTTGGAATCTCGCGGCGTGTGTAGCGCAGTAAGCCGGCAGCTGGATAAACGTTGAGTGATGTGCCAATAACTACAAAAACATCAGCTTGCTCAGCAAGCGGAATAGCACGTTCCATCTCAGGAACTCCTTCGCCGAAGAAGACAATGTGCGGACGCAGCTGCTGTCCATCTTCGGCCTTGTCGCCTAAGTGAATGGCTTTGTAACCGATATCGTATAGGAGGTTTTCGTTGGCTATACTGCGAACTTTGGTCAGTTCTCCGTGCAGGTGTACTACTTGTTTGCTGCCGGCTTGTTCGTGCAGATTGTCAACATTTTGTGTCACCACATGAACATCGAAATATTGTTCAAGGCGCACAAGCACATTATGTCCTTCGTTGGGTTTGATGTCGGCCAGCTTTGCGCGCAGTCCGTTATAAAAATCCAGTACCATTTGAGGGTTACGCGACAGACCTTCGGGTGTGGCTACATCCTCAACCCGGTAATTATCCCAGTATCCGCCTGAATCGCGGAAGGTGCTAAGCCCGCTCTCAACACTTATTCCAGCACCCGTAAGTGCCACTAATTTTGGTTTTGCCATAGTTGTATCTTTTGATTGAGAAAGGTATAAAAAATTGTTGATTCTTGTTGTTTTTACATAACAATCAGTGCTTCCATAATCTCGTCGGAAATAAAAATGCCGCTATGGGTGAGTTTCAAGTGGTTGGTTGTGTATTCAAGACGGCCGTCGCGGACAAAACTTTCGGCTTGGTGGCGCAGATAATCAACCATTTTGCGCGGATGCTCGCGTTCAAGATAATCCATATCAATGCCCGACGATGTGCGCAGAGCTGTAATAACATAATCGTTGAAAATGTCGGACGGAGACAATGATTCCGTTTCGCTCACGCAATTATCTGATACAATGCCGTTTATGTATTCAATAATGTTGTTTGTGTTCCAGCTTCGGGTGGTGCGGTTGTACGAGTGCGCTGCCGGGCCAACACCCAGATAAACCGTTCTGTTCCAATAACTTGAGTTATGTTGCGAACGGAATCCCGGCAGAGCGAAGTTTGATATTTCGTAATGTTCAAATCCTGTCTTTTGTGCCCAGTCGGTAAGGGTGTCGAATTGTGCAAGACTCTCATCTTCCGAAACTTCCGTAAGTTGGCCGCGTTTGAGTTTTAAACCGAAAGCCGTGCCTTCTTCATACGACAGGTGGTAGGCCGACAGGTGCTGTACGCCCAAACGGACAACGTTTTCAAGCTGTTGCCGCCAATTGTCGGTATTCATCTGCGGCAGACCATATATCAAATCCACGCTGATGTTGCTAAAGCCGGCCATCTGGCAGTTTTGTACGGCTTCAATGGCTTGTTGCGCGTTGTGACGTCTGTTCATCAGCGCCAGCATTGCATCATCGAACGACTGAATACCAATGCTCAGTCTATTTGCATCAGTTTCAGAAAGTTGACTGATATACGCTGGTGTCAAATCGTCGGGGTTGGCTTCAATTGTGATTTCAGCATCGGCAGCCACACTGTGCAGTTGTTTGATTGTGCCGATAATCTGCTGAATTTCGGCGGGTTCAAGCAGCGATGGTGTTCCGCCGCCGAAATAAATGGTCTGCACCGGTTCATTGTTAAGATAGTTGCGCCGCCCGGTCAGTTCCTTTTTTATGGCTTGCAAATAGCTGTCCTTCAATCCCAGACGCGTAGTGGAATAGAAGTTGCAGTAGCCGCATCGGCGCTTGCAGAAAGGAACGTGAATATAAACACCGGCCATAATTTTAGAAAATGCTAAAGTAAACAATTCATAAATCGAAGCAGCTAAACTTCAAATTGTAATACTTTTGCGCAAAATCAAAAAAACGCAAAATGAAAGTTAAACCGATTTGGGCTTTAGTGTTTTTCGTCGTATTTGTAATTATTTACCGCGTATTTGGATATACCGGGCATTTCGGTTACGACGATATGGAGTATGCCGAGATAGCAGCAAATTTTCTTAATGGAACAGTCGATTTCGATAATCATTTCACACATCGGTTTACCATTATTCTGGCAACAGCATTATCGTATAAACTTTTT
>CAMHPA010000114.1 GCA_946186925.1 uncultured Bacteroidota bacterium
AAAACTTTACACAATGAAATCGTACCTGAAATTCCTATCGCGCAACAAGTTGTACACCGCAATCGAGGCCTTGGGGCTTGTTGTGAGTCTGGCGTTTGTGATAGTCATTTCGTGCTACACCTGGCAGCAGTTTGCCGTCACGCGCGAGGCCAACGACTATCAGCGGCTCTATTCGCTGAATTTGGGCTTCGAGGTTGGTCTAGAGGCTAAACCCGGCGAAATGGCTTTGGCTCTCGACCGCATACCTGATGTTGAAACTGCCGGACGAATTTTTTGCATATCACAAAAAATTGTATATGAAGGCAATGAACTTCCGGGATATTCTTATACTTGCGAAATCGACCCCGAGATATGTGATTTCTTTCAGTTCGATTTTGTCGAGGGCACAAAAGATGTGTTAAACGATAAAAACCAAGTTATTCTTGACGAGGATTTTGCAAGAAAAATATCGCCCGATATCGACCCTGTAGGCCGGACTATAATTATTAGTAGAGACACTTGCATAGTAGGCGGCATTGTTCGCGCCAACAACCATTTCATTTTAAAAAAACACGATATTTATATGGCAATCGCCGACCCCGATGTTGCTTCCGACGGTTTCAACTTTTTTATGGATGCGGTTTTTATACGCTTTCGCGAAGGCGCCGACCACGAGGCCGTTCGTACGCTGATTGACACCGTTTTGCGGCGTGAAATGAATATCAACAGTCAGTATTCGCCGTTCAGCCTGACCATTCCATACAAGGAAATCTATTTTTCACCGCGAGGCCGCTGCAACGCTCTCAAACGCGGCAATCTGACAATGGTTTACGTGCTGATAGCCGTCGGAATCTTACTTCTTGCGTCAGCACTTTTCAATTATATCAATTTGAGCGTGGCACTTGCCGGCAAACGGGCCAAAGAAATGGCTATCCGCACGGCTTTGGGCGAACAGCGCGGTGCGGTTTTCCGTCGATACATTGTTGAGGCTGTGCTGTTTACTGGCGTGTGCATTGTGCTGTCCGCAGTGCTTGCCAAAGCGTTTGTTCCTGTTTTCAACCGATATGTTGCTGGCGACATAGGGCTCGATATCGCTTTCTCGCCGGCCTACATTGTGCTCTATGCTTTGTTGGCGCTGATTGTCGGACTTGTATCGGGCGCCATTCCTGCTGCTATTACATTGAGTTACAATCCGGTAGCCGTTATCAAAGGTGAGCAGCGCCGGCAGACCAAAACCGTTTTCTCGCGCGTTTTCATTGTCATTCAGAACATTATCACCGTCGCGCTCATATCGCTTGCAATAGTGATGGAATTACAATACAACCATTTGATTAATATGCCGTTAGGTGCAAATGTTGACGGACTTTATTTCATACAGTGTGGCGATGTGGGTGCCGACCAACTTGCCGCAAAGCCTTACGTTGATAAGATTGGACTTTCTGACAGTTACCCTGGTCGTATGCATATGCAAATGCAAACAGCCGTTGACGGCCGTAGTATATATATCAACACATTCAGTTGCGACAAAAATGCGTTCGATTTATTCGGTTTCGAAATAGTTAGAGATTACCAAGTACCGGGCGGTAAAGGTATGTGGCTCACCGAGTCGACAGCAAATATCTTTGCAATTGACCGGGAAAACCCGGTAAAACCGAAGGAATTGCCTTGGTTCAATAGCGATTCGCTAGTTGCCGGTATTATTAAAGATTACGCTGTATGCAAACTGTCGGAAATGGATGGAAATCATTTTGGAATAGTAGATGTCTGCGATTTTGTTGATTATACACCCCGGGCCATATTGAAACTAAACCGATTTGACACCGAAGTGCGTGCTGATTTACGGAAACTTGCAGAAGAGGAAAGTATCCGCCGCTATGGCGATACAAGAAGTGCCGATTGGTACGGCTATATTCCCGAACTGATTGAAAAGAGTTTGACGGAGACTCGCAATTTTGTCAGCCTGATAGAGGTGTTTATGCTACTTGCAACGCTTATCTCGCTTTTGGGCTTGGTGGCAATGAGCGCCTACTACGTCGGCCTGCAGACGCGCAACATTGCCGTGCGCAAGGTTTTCGGCGGCACCGTGGCAACCGAGGCGCGCCGCGCCGTGCGTGAGTATATGGTGCTTGTCGGAATCGCTGTATTGATAGGTGTTCCGGTTGCTATCTATTTTGCTAATAAGTATTTAATGCAGTTCTACTACCGGATTGACGGCTATGGCTGGGTGTTCGCAGTGGCGGCCCTTATTGCCCTTGCAATATCGTTCCTTGCCGTTCTCTCGCAAACACTCAAGGCTGCAAAGGCCAACCCTGCGGTGGAGTTGAAGAAGGAGTGATTAGTTAGGATTTAGGAATTAGAAATTTGAAAATGACTAACAAACACAATATATATAAACGTCTGAAAGACGTGATTTGCATAACCGGCCGCAAGCGTAGCGCAGCCGCCGGTTTCAACGCAACCGAGGCAACAATCTGGAAGATTGAACTTTATAAAGGTTCAGTCTTTCAGACTGGTTCCCATAGTTTTGTTTTTCCGTGGGTTACGCTTCGCTTACCCGCGGTTATGCAGATTTTGTCCTTCGGACAATTTTGTACGGACGCGGCGCGCCACGTCCCTACGTCTAAACTTTCTAAACCTTCTAAATAGCAAAGCGACTAAACCCTAAACTTTTAACAATTAACAATGACGTGGTTTGTAGTCCGCTTCCAACACCTAACACCAATTAACTTTTATTGCTTTGTCTCACGGAAAAAGTTGGAAAAACGGACAAAAGCCCTATAATTTTTGTTGGAAAAACGGACAAATCTGCTTTTACCGCATAGCGCCAGACCTCTGAATTTCAATCATTTCGGAAGCCTGGCGTTTTTTTCCATAGACCTTGGTTCCCCGCCAAGGTTATATCCGTAGCCATATTTTCAAATTCCGCAAAAAAATCGTTTTTTGTGTGTAATATTTTGCAAACACCGTTGTCTAAAAGGCAGAATGATTCAAAAAGCGAATAATGACGAACAAAGGCGCGTCAGCGCGATAGCCGACCTTTTAAGCGAGGGCGACCGCAAGGCCGCGGCTGCTGAGTACGCGTATTTTGTGAGGCGCTATTCGCAACAGGTTCTTGATTTTACGGCACGAATGGTAAGCAACCGGGCCGATGCCGAAGAACTGGCGCAAAACGCTTTCGTCAAGGCATTCAACCGGTTCGAGACTTTTGAAGGTCGGGCGTCGTTTCTGACTTGGATTAGCCGCATTGCCTACAACGAGTCGATTAACCACCTGAGACGCCGCAAGTTATGTTGGGTTAACATTGACGATGCGCAGATTGCCGACAGCGACATTGCCGACGACGAACTCTCGACAGGCCGCGAGGAACGCATCAGTCTGATGGAAAATGCTCTCGACTGTCTGCCTCCCGACGAGCGGATGCTGGTGCAGCTCTACTATTACGAAGACAAGCCCCTGCAAGAGATTGCCTTCATAATGGATGCCGAAGCCAACGCACTGGCAGTCAGGCTGCACCGGATTAGAAAGAAATTATTGATGATGATAAAACATAAAGAAAATGAACAAGTTTAACGATAACGACATTCGCGAGGCCTTGCGCCGAAGCGAGGAAAAACGGACGGCGCCAACGGTGCCCGACGACTTCTTCGACAGCGTTATGGGCAGGATTGAGACCGAACCCAAAACCATAAAACTGTGGCGTTGGGTGGCCGCTGCGGCCTGCATTGCGCTTATGGCAGGCATTGGAAGTGCGATTCTGTTTGCCGACAAGACAGTTGTGGAATCGGCATCGGTTGTTGAAAACATTGTTCCGGAAAACACTGAGAAACAGCTAACTGACATTGCCGAGACCGACTCGGTGGCTGACCCCGTTGTTGCTCCCGAACCAAAAATCGAGGCGCCAGAAACAAAGGCAGCACCTGCCGCAAAGCCGAAACCCGCGACTCAGCCGGCACCGAATCCGAATTTGAGAATTGAGAGGCCGCAATATGCTGAAAACGAGCCAACAACCGTTGCCGCCGACAGCGCAACTATTGACAACGCGACTTCACAAGATGAAGCCAACATCAATTATGCCGAAAATCAGTCCAAAAACGACGAAACGAATTTTGCACCTGCAATGCTGGATGAATTTATTGAAATGCTAGCCGAAATACAAGGCGTAAACAAAATACATTCAGAATGTTCGGTTGCCAACGACACCAGCTTTGTTGAAACTTTCTATGTCTTCCCCGTCAAAAAAGAATACAACGTGCTTGAACAATTTGCGTGGATGGTTGGAAACTATTCCAAAACTTCACCAGGTTACATCTTCAACAATTCCGGACGACAAGTATTCTTCAGTATTGACGATGAACAAAACGGACTGAACTATCTTTGGATAGCCGAGCGCATAGATGATTCTAAAATAATGATTTACAGCGTTCACGCACCAATCGATATCGAGTATGAATCGGACTGCTACCAGCAATTCTACGATGATTTGACGTTCTCAAACTTCAATACATATTATTAATTCTAAAACTGCACAGAAATGAAAAGAATAATGATTTTAAGCATTATGGCATTGTTTTGTGCCAATGCTGTGGCTCAACCAGCGGAAGAGATTATTTTGAAAAAGTGGAATTCAGGTATTGAACGGGCACAATTCATTGTTGAGAAAAAAAACAAGCAAACAACTGCTATTATGACAAATGTGGAGAATAGTTGGACTAAAGACACGATGTATTGGTTGTATAATCCACCAATTATCAAATGTGACAGCCTTGGATTCGGATGGACGACGTTGACACTTAAGAAAAATATTACGTTAAGTATGAATTGTATGCTGACCAATAGGGGCGACGAAACAGTGCTGCATTGCTATCTCCCACTGTCTGCCAATGTGATAACTAATATTTGGCTCGCATCTGAAGAAACTGCCATTGTGGATATGGAAACCGGCGACCAGTATCGTGCCAGACGAACTTTCCCTGATAGTTGTATGGGAAGGCATATTACCATAATGGATAGAACAGTGAACAATTCCATGGAGACTAATAAAGTGCTATCAAAATACGATGATTTAGTCGATTTTCAGATTATCTTCCCCAAACTATCGGCAAACACTAAAGAAATCGCCATATACGGAGTTCCCATGTGGAATCTTCGCGGAGACCAAATCCAAATTGATAATCGCCCAATTACCAAAGATTTGAACAAACCATATGACGATGCTCCGCAATTCAAAAGGGCACGTCTTGTAAGCGAAGAAAAAGATTATAATGAAGATGACAGTGAAACGTGGCCAATATATGCTGACGTTCATCTAATTAAGCCAGTTAATAATAGCACATTTGCTCTATGGCGAACCAAGGATGCCACTTATTTGGCAATAGCACAAAAGCTGAACAGGATGCAGCAATATTATAATTATATTTCCGGCAATCCCCTTGAACGCCATCTTTCTGATAAAAACGGTGGTTATTACAAGCTATTGAAGGTTATTGGATTTCCTACTGACAAAATTTTCGGGGTTAATGGTTATTCTGGCGACTATTTCGCTTATGTAATGGTTTTTGAACCATTGCCAGAAGATGTTTCCGTATTCTCTTATTATATTAATAATAAATTCGAAGTATTATCAAACCTGAATGTCAGCGAACTACGCGCAAACCAATCGCTATTCGAGTATCATCCACGGGTTATTAAGAAATAAATTGTATGAAAAACGGCAATTATCTGAATTTCAAATGATTATTTTTGGAAACGCACTCACTTTGCGATTGCTTTAACAAGAGATAACAATAAATACTAACAACCCACTAACATCCAACACTATACAATTATGAAATCCCTCCAAATCATATTCGCTCTGCTGTTGGCTAAAATTGCAATGCCAGCCGCGGCGCAAACGCAAGACTTCGTCTACATTCTGCCGAGCAAGGAGATTGCCGAAACTGGCGAGGATTTGTGGTTCAAGGCCTATCTGATGGACCGTCAGACATTTGCCTTGTCCGACCGAAGCCAAACGCTCTACCTTCAGGTGCGTTCGGCGGCCGACAGCGTTGTCTGGAGCGAGAAGTACCCGCTATTGGGCGGATGCGGCGACGGCCATATTTATGTTGGCACCGATTGGCCGCAGGGCGAGTATTTCCTGGAAGGCTACACCCGCTCGTCGTTCACCGCCGACACGGCTCAGGCTCTTCGTCCGCGGCGGATTCGGGTTGTGGAGCGCGTGGCGCAGATGGACGCAATTTCAGCCAAGGCCGTCCGCGACGATTCCGTTCAGCGGCGCACCGCCACGCACCGTTTCGATTTGTTCCCCGAAGGCGGCAGCCTGATTTATGGCGTCAACTCGGTGGTGGCTTTCAAAGCGACTTATGGCAACGGCTTTCCCGAAGAAGTTACGGGAAAAGTGCTGGAAGATGACCGCGAAATTGCTGAGATTCAATGTCTGCACGATGGAATGGGACAGTTTTCTGTTACGCCGCAATTGGGCAGAAAATACAAGATTGTTCTGTCCGACGGACGAGAATTTGATTTTCCAAAAATCGAGCGCAACGGACTGACGCTCAGAGTTGTGCGCAACAATCAAACGGGTTTGATGTTGCTTGTTTCGGCACCCGACTCAGCATTGCACCCAATCAAAATTGTTGCAAAACTGAACGG
>CAMHPA010000115.1 GCA_946186925.1 uncultured Bacteroidota bacterium
TTGCACGCTGCAATTCAGGAAATAAATTCTCGTTAAATTTTGAATCTCTTGAATATAAAATTTCATCAACAATAGCTCCCAGATTATCTTCAACATGGAATCCCTTACAGAATCTTATTCCAAAAGCAAATTTTATAAGTTTCATAATTCATTATATTTTATTGCCCCATCCTCGCCAACAGCAAAGACTGTAATTCAATTAAATAATTGATTCTTTTATTTTATTCCAATTTGTTTGTCAATGACAGATGCCCTTTATGGTTGTATCAGTCTGTATCGCCATAAGAATCTTCTTATTCCATCCAACGTGCATTAGGTTACAAGCAAACTGATTTTTTGAAACAAGTTTGTATGTGGACAAATCTGTTCCAATGACATTTGCAACCGAAGACATAAAATGCTTGTCGATATTTATGTCCATTGGTTTCGTAACTTTCAAATCCCGATTACGTGCATTCACATCTCTGATATAGTCGCCTAAACGCTGATAGTTCATTAACACATCTCTATTCGATTTAAAAATAGTTAAAATAAACGTGAATAATTGAAAAAGATGGGAAAGAAGATGAATTTTAGGGAAGATTGCCTCAAATTTCATTTCAAAGGTCGTATCCCACTCCTTAAAAAGCTTTCTCAAATCTTCTTTGCATTCATCCTCCTGCTCCGGCAAATCGCGCATCTCTGCAACGGGCGGAATCGATGATTTTTTAGCCGATTCCGCCCCGATTGTGTTTGCTTATTTTCTAATCTAACGGGTCTGGCTCATCGTCTTCAATACTTTCTATGGGCGAAGCATCGAAGGCCAAAAATATTTCAAGGAAAGCAGTCTCGCGGTAGAAATAGTTGTGGTCGTCGGTGAGTTTGTCCTCCATAAAATGAAAGCCCCAATTGGCGTATTCCTCCATTGTCTGCATCAGCATATCAACGGCTTTGCGCGATGTCATCTCGCCTTTTTCAAGAGCGATGAAATCAATATCGGTGCGGGCGACAAGGGCGGTGAAAATGTACTCGCGAAGTTTCGGATAAGATTTTCTCGTTCCTCTTTGTTCGATATTACCCCAATACTGAATGGGTTGGCCTAAAGTCTTACGCTTTTGTGTGTCTTCAATAAGCGGCCGTTTTTGATTGAAATACAACCCAATGAAAAAAGCGACAATGAATATCTCGTATCCCGCGCCAAAAACCTTACCTCTGTCCTCGCGCAAAGATGTTGCTCCACGACCGTAGTCACAAAAGTTCTTGATGATGCTGTCTTCGTATCTTTTTTCCCATTGCGGGTTTCGGGCCGCCCACAAATCATATAGTTTTTCTACTGCCATAACTTGTCATTTTACTGGTTTAACAACGGTTTGAATGGTTGACAAATCTTTGTCGTTGAACGGTTCCGCTTTTTCAATCCTATAAACAGAACAAGACAGTTTGTTGATTGTATCGAAATCCAATGCCTTTTGCCCTGTTGCCTTGTCTATGTTAAGCAAATCTTTCGTAACGATAATACATTGCTTATCAATCGTATCAACAACATTGTAGAAGGTGTCTTCTTTGAAACCGCCGAATGATGATGTTGGTGCATCGAAAATCAACGGATAATCCTGGTCTCGCTTTAAAGTTGTGATTTGTGAAATGGCAAACAACACCGACATATACATTGTTGTTTTCAATGCGCCATTGGGATTCTCGATGCGTGTACCGTTGTCGCTATAGAGTTCGATACGAGCCGAATTGCTGACGGTTTTTCGGATGCGGATTATTCCATAGAAATCGTTCTTGTTCAACTTCTGTAAATATTTGTTTGATTCGGTTTCAAGCATTTGCAGGAAGTTGTTGATATTCTGCTCTTTTGCGTTTGTAAAGGCTTTATTTATTCGCTCAAATGCTGTGTGAACACGCTGATAAACCTGTGTCATTGAACTTGTTGGTTCAAGTTGCGACAACTTCTCTTGTATTTCAGCCTTTGTACTCTCTTTGAATTTCAATGTGGTTTCCAATTCTGAAACACGGTTCTCGGCACGGCTTTTGGCATCAAAGAAACCTCTCAAATCGGATATGCTCTTGTCAAGAAGTTCTGCACTTAATCCCGACTGCATAAGCAAATCGTTTTGCTCTGTTTCCAAATCTTGTAACTGCTTTTCGACTTCTGCTAACTCCGCCTTTCTTTTGGTTACAAATTCCAAACGGTCAGAAATGTTTGTCGCAATTTTTGAAATCTCCTGCTCAGTGTCGCCACTTAATTTGATTTGGCGAGAATGAAGTTCGTTGATGAACGAATTGGGAAATAGAGGGGTCTCATCTTCTTTCATTTCGGCATTTTTATTGGCCTCTGCTGCTATATGGGCAAGATATTCATTCAGTTTATTGCACATAAACTCGTAAGCCTCCGACCCTTTGGGGGCAGGGCGACCGCAGACTTTGCAAATCTCATCGTCAATCATTTCTTTCATTGTCGCCTCGTCGGGTAAATTCCACGGCAAAGGAACGGCATCGTTGGCAAGTTTCTGTATTTTTGATATAGCCTCGCGTTCTCCCTCCTCTTTCGCGCGACGTTCTGTTTCCTGCTTGTCAAGACGGCGTTTCTCTTTGCTAAATGCTGAGACTTTTGTGGAAAACTCTTTTATAATTGCAGGAAAAGAACGCAGAATCCAATATTCGTCCAACAAATTAGTGCTGTAATCGCACATTGACAGAGCGGAGAGTTTTGCTCGCTTATCTTTTTGACCTTTAATGCGTTCTTTTATGTTCTGATAACGTTCCGATGTTTCTTGATTCTTTTCAAGCAATTCCAATTTCGAGGAAAACTCACTGATAGAAACTTTCTTTTGATTGAGCTCTGTCTTGATGTTCTGAATATCGTTTGTAACATCATTCAGTTGTGCATTCAGTTCTTTTGCCTGATTAGATACTTTCTTATCGTTTTGTAATTCTCGGTTTGCGGCATTGGCTGATTTCTGTTCGAAACTTGATGTCATTTCAACCAACTCATCAAATTGCCTGATGCCCGAGAAAGTATCAACCAAAGTTTTCAATGCCGTATCATTGTCGAATACATTGAGTTCATTTTCTCCCTTGAACAAACAATACTTACGAATGACAGGCTCGAAACATATATTCAACAGCCTGTCGCCTGCGGTGAAACGACGTTCGGCTCCTTCTATGAGATAACCTGCAAATTTGTAATCCCTTGTACGGTATTCCGATTCCGATATTCTTTCAAAGGTGAAACTTTTCTCAATCTCTTTCTCGCCATCGTGCTCAAACGTTATGCTGACAGAAACCTCATCGGACTCACCAATTTCCAATTCTGATTTGCGTTTTTCTGAAATGTGTGATTCTTTGCGATTTTCGCCAGTTGTGTCGAACAACCATTCCAACGCTTCAAACAAGGTTGTTTTACCATCACCATTATCACCGATTATCAAAGTCAAACGGTCAGATAACGAAAGGTGATTACTGCCATAATAACTACGGAAGTTATTAATTCTTATATCTTTGATAATCATATATTTGTTTTTAGAAAGTTGCTAACTTCATTGTAGATTTCTCTTTCGGTGGCTTTTTGCTCATTTCGGTTGATAATTTGGGCAATAGCCTGAATTACTGCAATATCAGAATTCAACGCATCTGATATTGAATTGTAATCGTCAGGGTTGTAACCATAAAAGTTTATCAGACGCTCATCAGCAATCACTGCGTGCAACAGCCTATCGCTATTTGTTTGATACATACTCATATTACACTAATTAAATATGGATAGATTATAATGATTCAAAACATCTTGCAGCTCGCTGTCTGTATCATTCAGATTTTCTGACAACAATGCAAAATCGCGAACACGCCTCAACTCGCTTTGTACAAGACTTCTTTCCAATGCATAACATTCCTCGTCAAACACGTTGTCGGGTATGACGATAAGGTCGTGAATAATGGCAAAACGTTTGTCTTTATGTGTTCGCAAGACACGGCCTCGGCGTTGTATGAATTGACGCGGGTTCCCTGTGCTTGCGCAGAAAATTGCCAATTCGCTACGTGGCACATCAACACCTTCATCCAAACACTTCATTGAAGTGAGTACATCGATGCTGCCGTCGGCAAAGCCTTTGAGCATTGCATCACGGTCGGTAGATTCGGAAGTGAACTGACGGACAATAATGTGCGAATCCACATCACGAACAATGCGAGTGAAATCGTCAATCAAGTGTTCTGTCTCGGGGTCGGAAGCAAGCGTGTCGGACTGGTCGAAAATATCAGCCTCATAATTATCGGGCTTGTTGCCTTCGGGAACATAAACCAAAGTGTATTTAAGATTGCCTTTTTCGGCCATACGCTGCTCAACAATCTGCTGAAAAGCGGACAACTTATTGGCGGCTTTGTGGATAATGCGTTTGCGTTTCAGCAAAAGCATTTTCAAACGTTCCTGGCTTTCGGCATCGTGAAAGCCCATTATCTTGACTATCTTTTTCGACAACTGAACATAATCGGCCATCTCGTTGTCGGTGAGTTTGACAATGTGCGGATAGTAGTAATAACGGCACAAAGCACCATTCTCAATGGCTTGAGCCATTGAGTACTCAAATGTGTAACTATCGGCGCAACCAAAGAAATCCATTAGTTTGCGGTTGCCTTCTTCGTCAAACTGACGCTCGGGCGTAGCCGACAAGCCAATTCGGCGCAAATACTTAATGTCAGACATTCTGCCAGCCATCAAGCCACTGCCCATATTGTGTGCTTCGTCGGCTATAAGTAGCAACTTCTTTTGTGGAAACTGATTCAGTTCAATAAAAACATTTGAGCGGACAAACGAAGCATATGTGGAAATGACTATGTATGACAGTTTGTTGTCGGGATTTGTCATTTCGAGCAACCGAAGATTGGCAACTGCCGATTTCCAACTATTATATTTTGAGCACACCTTGATTATGGTGCTGAAATTGAATTTTTTACATTCAATTTCCCATTGCTCTACAAGTGTGATAGTAGGTACAAGTATTATGGCTTTATAATAGCCTAACCTATTGTTAATCTCTAATAAGCAATTCAGCGAAGTGATTGTTTTACCTGTTCCTGTTGCCATTGCGAACAAGCCTTTCTGACCATTGGCTTTCCAATTCTCGAACGCTTGTTTCTGATAATCGCGCGGCCCTGATTCATAAGGGAATCTTGGTTTGCCAAAATCGATTGGGGTGACTTCCTCGCCTTTGGTTTTGATTTTTTCAATTTCAGCCTCAACTTTGTTTTTGGCTTTCTCCAGCGCCTTAATCACAGATTTAGGTAACGCTTTATCAGCAATATCCTGCTGTATGAACCGACATTCATCTTCCAACAAATCTTTCAGTTCTTTGTTTTTGAACGAATCGGCAATGTGAGTTTTCACCTTGTCGGTCGGGACAAAAACAACATTCTCGTCTTTGCCTGTGAACACAAGGTCAAACTCGTTTTTGATTTCATTGATTGTTGCGGCAGATGTGTTGCCATCCCAATCGCAGGAAACAGTAAAACTCTCAATATTGTCAATCAATGCCGAACGAGAGAAATTGCAAGAACCATCAAAACCGACCTTGTTCACACCGTCGCTAAAAACACCAGTTTTTGTGTGCGAAATGCCAACACCTACTTTGGGCGCAATGATTTTTATATCAAGCCGATTGTTACGAATTAGCCACGTAAGGCACTCGAAAAAGTGTGTATCCCGCTCTGACAGTGTGGTTTTTAGTTTCTCAATGTCGGTAATATCAAAAAAAGGGATGGGTGTATCAAGTTCACCGTTGGCGATTGCGATTTTATCTTGCTCAGTAAGAATGTCGTTTACAATCAGATTCATTCGTCCTCCATTATAAAGGAACGAAGCGAAACCATCTGCCAAAATGTTGATAGCGGAAGATGAGAAGAAGCCCAACATCAAATCGAACTGCGATGCATTGCACAAGCAGTCAGAGAAGAAACCGATTGGTTCCCAATCGGTTCCCGATTTAAATCGGCGATGTGACGGAAATTGGACTTCTTTGAGCATAAACAATCATTCTACTAATGTTGGATGAAAGCATTTTGCATTAATTGTCTGAAATTTAGCTTGATAACAACTATTATTGCACCAATGATGCGCCAATGATAACATATAGGGTTTCCAATACTTTTCTTGAGCACTTTTCACGGCAGCTTTATATTGGGAATCACTTTGTATTTGCTTATATATACCAGATTTAACGAAATTGGAAAGCACAAAATCAATTCCTAATACAACATCCATAGGTGGATACGAAATACGAGGTGCGGGCAAAAGTAATATATCACCCAAGTTCATATCTTTTATTGTATTTCCACCCCAAGTCAAATGAAAATGTGGATGAATATAGTCTTGCCCCTCACTATCATCATAATCCAAATGCCAAGCTGATTTCACCGTACCATTTTCATTTTGTCCCACAATTGTGATTCCAAAACAATATTGAGATATTGGAATGTCCGTATCATTCGTTTCTTTGTATGACACATCTAAAAACGCATTCAAAAATGAAACCGATGGTTTTGTGTTTCTTGGAATGTCAATCTTAAATCTTAGTTTTGCGATATTGCATTCTCCCTTTTTATAATTATAACCGCCAACTAAAGGTGAT
>CAMHPA010000116.1 GCA_946186925.1 uncultured Bacteroidota bacterium
TTCCATTTGTGCATTTGAAACACTGCCTTTCCTTTTTAAAACATCTTTCCCGTGAAAGGAGAGGAGGCCGTCGGCAGTTGATCTCCAATAATCAAGGGTAAGGTCTTTGCGCTCTTTTACCCTTAATTCTGCTGATTCCAAAAACAGAGTTGTCAATCGATTCAAGATGTCAATTTCATCTTTGTTTAAATAATTCTTTGCGATGATGATGTCTTGTTTTCTGACGATGGCTCCTTTCCAAGATGTAAGACCCATATTTGGTTTTTCAGCATCAGCGCGAGAGGTGATGATTTCAGCGGCCGTTTGATGAGTGACAGCGTATAGAAGTTTATTTTGCGTTTCGGCAAAGAACATTTGGGTGGCTTTTTCCCGAGCTTCGTAATCGCTACTCAAGGCGAACAAGTCTCTAAGTTTTTGATAGAAACGTTTTTCTGAAGCTCGAATGTCTCGGATGCGTTCCAGAAGTTCATCGAAATAATCTGGCTGTCCATTTGGATTTTTCAGCCGTTCGTCGTCCATAGTAAAGCCTTTGACCAGATATTCAGAAAGGTGTCGTGTAGCCCATTGCCGGAACTGAGTCCCTCTTTTGCCTTTCACTCTGTAGCCGACTGCCAAGATCATTTCGAGCGAGTAGAAAGTGACGTTATAGTTTTTGCCATCTGAGGCAGTTATTAAATAATCCTTAATAACTGAATCTTTATCTAACTCTTTTTCTTTCAGTATGTTAGATATATGAATGTTAATATTTGGTACAGAGGTGGCAAAAAGTTCCGCCATCTGTTTTTGATTCAACCAGATTTTTCCGTCAACTGCATATAAGGCAACGGCAGACTTTCCGTCAAGGGTGTTGTAGATGATGATGTTGGAGTCTGAGGTAGGCATGGTGCAAAGTTAATAAAGGCAAAGAACAATAGAATCTTTGCCTTTCAAATAATCTATTAAAGTTGGTTCTCGTAATCGAAATCCATCATCAAGGAAACAAGTTTCTCTTCTGCTTTTTGTAAAGCATCGACAGATTCGTTTTCCGTGACAATATAGTTTGAACACGGTAGAGTTACAAACAAGTCTGCACCAGCAGTTTCATCAACGATGGGTTTGGCTTTTGGTTTTTCTCCATCGTCTATCAATTTGGCACGGATTGCAGCGGCTAACGTGTTGGCATTGTCGCTTATGGCAACTGCCAGCGTTTCCATCAAACTGAAAGTGCGTGCTTGGTTCGATGTGATTCGCCAATTGATGAGAGCTTTGGCTAAAGCGGGAATCACCTTGTCACGTTCTGCTTTTGGCATAACAAGGCACTTGCCAAACACATTCTTACTTTCCATCCAACCTTTGGATTTCAAGGTTTCTATCATTTCTTTTGATATTTCTGGCTCATGTTGATTGGTTGACACACAGAACAATGTGCGTAAATCGATAGCAACGTCATATACAAACAGACCTGATGTGCGAGCGTTGTCGGCTATCCAGTTACGTCTTGGCAAAGTACGATCGTTTTCCTGAAGAAAAGCCTCTATCTCTTCTTCTGTCAGTAATTTATCACCCATTCTTACATTTACAGGATGTTGGTCGGGACGGTCGCTACGATCAAAAGTTAGGTTTTCCTTGTCAACACCTGCTAGCAACGGGTGAATTGGGCGCATCGCAGAAATAGAAAGTGGACTACGGCGTTTTTTTGTTGGACCATCGCCTGCACGCATCCAACCTCCTAGTAGTTGGTCGACATAATTAGGGTCACAAGGCGACCATGGTTCTTTGTTCTCCAACTCTTTCTTTGCATTAATGTTGTAATTAAATGTTACTGGAGCGATTTGTACACCCAATTCATCGGTCAACGATTGAAGAATCGACCTTTTCACTTGCTGTCCGCTCGAATAGGCAACAAATCTGTTAAACTGCGGGTCAAAATAAGTTTTCTGTCCGTCTTGAACACAAAACACCGTGTGTTCAGCATGTTTTAATGCTCTTAAATAAATGTATGAATTCATTGTTAAATAATTTTATCGTTAAACATTTGTTATTTCTTTTGTAATGTTGCAAACTGAAATCTGATCAGTGTTAACAGATACGGAACGTTATCGTTTGGCATTTGATTTATAATCTGTGCCATCTCCACAATTCCGTCAATTTTATCAGATTCTGATGCTATAGCTGTGAGTGCTTCTATAAACGTTTTTTTGTTCGTAGCTGCAAGCACTGCATCAATCTGTCGCGAATTTGTTGTTTTACCATTTTTGCTTTTTTCTGTGTGCGATTGCAACGTCTGTGCAAATTCTATGGACTTTGCCCATAATTCATCGTTGTTTAACATAGCCAATAACCAAATTTGATATGAATGAAAATTAATTATTTGTTTATCATCGTATTTAGGCAGTCTGACTGTTTTGTCTTTTCCTGCCTTCATATATTGTTGCAACCCTTTGGGTTGCATAGCCTCAATGCCTATTGCACCACGTTGGCAACAAACCCTTAGTCCATTCTCTGTTCCCCATAAATCTTCTGCCTTCTTTCCTTCATCGGCATTAAACAGTTTCACATAAAGTTGGATTGGCCGTCGAATGTGTTCAAGACAGAATGGGATAAAACCGATTGTGGTGTTGGTTTGTCCCAAATTATAAACATACCCCATCATTTTAGGATTCTCGAACTGCCGAGAAATGCCAATCAGAACTTTTGTCCACGATTGGGTTGCTACGCTCATGCCGTCGTTTGTGGTTTCAAAAGGGGAAAAATCAGCCATAGGCTGTTCCTGACGAAAATCCTTGCTATAGCGGTGTGCAAGCCACTGACCATTCCATGTGTTAACCTGATTTCCACGCAAATTATCGTTTTCGCCAATAATTTTTCTGTACAACTTCCAGCCTTCAAACAAATCCAAAAGAATCACTGGTTCAGGAAACAGAATCGACAATCCGCCTTGAAGCCCCACACCCAAACTTGAGCCAATCCACGAAAGGAAAATATCATCCTTGCCTGTTGCAAGATTCAGGTTGGTAACCTGCCCCGAAGTGGTTGCAAATTCCTTTTCTTCCGAAGCGGGAAAACCAGGAGCAATACTAGCGTCAGGCGTCTTGCATTCATCAACTTTTGCGAAAAAATCATGTAGTTTTTCTTTCCGTTCCTCCGCTGTCAGGATTTCCACATTTTGACCTTTTTTCATTTGCACAAAAGGCGAGCTCTGAACCCATTGCAGATATTTGTTGCTGTCGAAAAACAACGGATGATACACCTCAACGAAAAATGTTTTGGCATCGTATTTTGTGCCGAACTTTTTGTTATAGGCTTCCAAAAATATCTTTCCAATTGTTGCCGTAATCATATAATCAGTATTTTATAATATTTCATATTTGGTAAAAAACTCTGGCTTTGCATACTCAATCAGAAGTCCCATCTCATCATCGTAGGCTTTGTTTGGTATCACAAACGGTCGTGAGCCAGCATCAAGTTGATCCAATTTTCTGTATGCAATGCTTTTGTAACTGGAAGGTATTTCCAAATCCATCCTTACGGTCGGATTATTCAAGTATTCTTCCTTGTCATCTTCTTTTATGCACACTGCCGAATTGATGTCAAGCACATCGAGCAAAGCCGATTTGGCATTGTGGCACAATTCAGTAATCATCCAACGTCCGTCAACGAAAACTGCGCCCGAATAATCAAGACTCATAAACTTCGTGTCAGGATAAACCTTATCTATCATTGTTTGCAGAGTTGCTTCTTCGATCAAAGCATCATTGGGTAGAACATCGAAACTATTGTGCAGAACTTCTAAATCGTATGGCAGTGCGTCGTTTTTTCCCTCTGGCGGTTGAATCACATAAATATCTTTGTATTTGCCAATGGTTTCATCGGTGCGCTTGCGGTTGATTCGTCCAAAACGCTGAATCATTGCATCAATCGGCGCGCATTCGGTTATCATCACATCAAAACTAATGTCAAGACTGACCTCCACAACTTGCGTTGAAACAACAATGCAAGCCTTTTTCGATGTGTTGAAATCGGCTTTCAACGAAGTTTCAAGCCGTGCGCGGTCGCAACGTTTGAAATGACTGTGAATCAGCATTCGATCAACATCAGGATATTTCTCACCAATTTCGTTGTAAAGCATTTGTGAGCGTTTCACCTGATTGCAGACAATAAGTATTTTCTTGTTTTCGGCAACTGCATTTTTTATAATGTCGCCACAACTACCGAAATCAGCCACTTTATGAATAATGTGCCGATTAAATGTTGCCAAAATGTTATTCGGCAGCGAAACTTCATAAACTTCGTCTTTGCCGCCCAACAGTTCTAGAATCTTGTTGTAAAGCACAGTTGGCATAGTTGCTGTTCCAACGTGTATTCTGCAACCAACCGCTTTGAGTATTTCAATTATCTTTAAGACAATTGCTTGAATTTCACTTGAATATGTATGAATCTCGTCCAGAATCACATCGCAGCCTTCCAAATCGAGTAGCATTGCCTCATATCCTTTGATTCCGAACACGATGGACGCCATTTGATGCGGTGTGAGAACCTTCACCGACGCACCCAAGTGGTGTTGCAAAATGCTTTCTTCAATGCCTTTGTCACGCACTTTCAAACCCGATGCCGCGTGTAACAGATATACTTGTGCGTCAGTGTTTTTCAAATCACTCTTTATCCTGTCATACATTGCGTTAATAGATGCTTGAAACGGCAGAGTGTAGAACACTCGTCCTTTGCAACGGCGCAAAAGGAAATCAGTTTTTCCTGCGCCTGTCGGGGCTGTAACCAATGTGTTTTTTCGTTCGTCAGTGGTATCTACAAACGATAACGGATAAAGATGGTGTGTGCGGTTGTAAAAACTCAAATCAGGCTTGATAAATAGTTTGTCAAGCGAACTTTCCGCCTTTTCCTCCAATGCCGAAGCAAAATGATCGGCGGCCATCAGCAAACCTTTCCAACGTGAGTAATTCAGTGGTTTCCGCGAGCAATAGTCAATCGCATATTCGTAGTTTTCTTCGGCTTCGTCAATGTCAATCGAATGAGTTTCAATTCCCATTTCGTTCAATATTTCCAACGCAATCGGACTCCACTCCTCAAATTTGTCGGCGTGTCTGGCAAAACTGTCCATATTGTCGTCCAAATCCAAAAAGCCTTTTTCAGACACATCGTTTTTGAGCGATTTATGGTGGGCGATTATCATATCAAGAATTGCATTTCTTTCATTTTCAGCGAACAACGAAAGAAACAAAATGGAAGCAATCTCGTGACGGAAACAAAAGCCAGGCTGCCGCACATAGCCGTGTTTCAATGTGCTTTGAAACAGCGGACTGACTTTGCCAATATCGTGCAGAATTGCACCATTTCGGGCAATATCTTCATCAAGTCCCGAATGGCGGGCAATGACATCAGCAGCGTCGGCCACACTTTTTAAATGTGTAGTCAACGGCATACCCCCGCTGTCTTCGTGTTTTGCCAATATGTAGTCGTACTTACCCGCCATTTTATAAAAGTTTGTTTCCGTTGTATTCTATCCATCCATACATTGGTTTCCCGTTGTCAAATCTGTTGTAGCCAACAAGAAATGATTGTTCCGACTCGCCAAAACGCAATTCAAATCCGTCAAGTTCTGCAAATTCTTCGTCGGTAAATTCATATATTTCTGTATCTGGCAGCATAACATCTTCGTTTCGGCAAAGGCAGATATGTTGTTTTGCAGCGGTTTCTGCATCTGGTTTTTCTGCAAATGCCAAGTATAAAACAGGATTGAGCATAACACCTCTGGTAATTGGTGTAAAATTGATTTTGCCGTTCTTCCAAGTTCCTCTTGTTCCGAGATTCGAATTCGGTAGTTTTGTAATTCCTCTGGTTTGAGTGACTTCTTGCTGTGAATCTATGGCATCATAACTCAATTTATGCCGAACGATTTTTTTGATTTCTCCATTACAATTCAACAATTCTGGAAACAGTTTTTTCTCCATACCTTCAATTATAGAAGGTGTCAAAAACTGTTGGCTGAAAGTTTCACCATCTCTGACGGCTGTCCAAGGCTTTATGAATCCAAACATTCCTGAGTATTTAACAATGTATAACATAGCTTCTTGATTAATAAATTGAACCAAAACCTATACCTGTGCAATTGCCCAATCCAACATTCCAAGCAAATTGCTTGGTTAGATTGGTACCCTGAATTATTACTGGACACATATTTGCTTTGTTACTAATATCACCATACCAAACCAGTTTCGTTTTCTTTTTAGCATATGACAAATCAAATACAATATGTAACGTGCTGTCATCAGGTAAACCAGCAATTCTCATTTTTGTTCGCAAAGTGTCTTCCATTAATCTTCCGCTTTCAGGATTGTCATAGTAGAACTCTGTAACTTTGTTGTTGATTATTCTTTTTATTAGAATTGGACTTGCCAAATTAAACAGCTCAAACTTGCTTAAATCAGGTGTCTCTTCAATATTGATTTCTTCCACGGATAATCCACAGAACATTTTAGGCTCTGTTCTAATGTTTGTTAAAATAGTCTTTAACTTTTGTGTGTCATAAAAGCTTAAAAACATCATTGCTCCTTTAGGACAACATAATCCGTTTCTATCAATTATGGTGTTTTTCAACCATGAAAAGGAATAA
>CAMHPA010000117.1 GCA_946186925.1 uncultured Bacteroidota bacterium
CGACATCCAAAGACAACCGTCAACAACAAATAATATGGCAGAACCATCCATTACCAATTCCCCTGAACGGGCAACATTCTCAGGAACGCGGTTTGTGATTTGAGCCTTGACTGTAATTGACAATACAAGTAAAACAACACAAACAAAGATTCGAAATATTGTTTTCATCTTACTTTCTTTCATATACCGACTCCGTTCCAAACAGGAACTGCTGCGTGTAGCCGCCGTAATCGACAACAATCTTCTCAAAGACGATTCCTGGGTCCATCGGTTTGATTGTTAGCGTGTTCCAACCTTCGGCAGCCGACAGTTCGACGGTGTTTTCGGCAACGCGGCGCGAAACTGTCGGATAATAAATCGAATAAATGTTTTTCGGGTCCTCGTTCAGGAACTCGTTGAAGAATACGGTTTCGGTGTTACCGCCTTCAAAACCAACCTGATAGTGGTGGCCCGTGCCATTGAAGGCAAGCGTCGATTTCACCACAACGTGAACCTTCACCTTGCTAACGCCCGCGGGCAACTCAACCTTGTAGGTCAGGGCAGCGCCGTCGGTTGCGGCGGTGTACGGCATCAGGGCTACGCCACTCAACGTGCGGCCCATATAATCAATTGTGGTCCAATTGGTTTGTGCGTTCTTTTGGGCATCGAAATAGTGCTCGGCCTCAATTGCCGTGTAGCCGCGCTTGTCGGCCTTGAACGAGAAGCCGCCAATTGTCGGTTTTTCAATACGTTGCACACGCGGCAGACGGTCGGCGGGGAAATTGTCGTTCCAATTGGTGTAGCCAATGTGCTTCTGAATCATCATTCCGTCCCATTTGCCGTTGGCCATCACCTTGTTGAAATCGTGGTGCAGAGCGGCGTCGCGGGCAAAGCAGGCCTCTACCTTGTCGGCCCACTGGTTGGCGGCGGCATCGCCACGCTTATACAAATCAAGGTTCATCGCCTGGGCGTAATACATCTCGTAAATGTTGGCCATTGCCTGTACAGGGAAGAGTATCAACTGTTTATACGCGTCGCGATATTCATCGGGCAACGAAATATACTGGCGCAGAGCCTCGGCCTCAAGTTTCAGATACTCGTCGGTCACCTGCTTGAACTCGCCGCTGGCAAGGTCGTAGGTGCGGTGGTCCATCATCTCGGCGGTGGTGCGACCGTTGTATTTGCTGTAAAGATTAAGGATTCGTGCGGCTTCAACGGCCTGATTTTCACCAAATTGCTCGGCGCAGAACTTGAGCGTATGGTTGAGCAAGTTTTCGGCATTGAAACTCTCGGGATTGATTGCCATATCAAGGAACAACGTAATGGGGTATTCCATTGGTTTTAAGTCACCTACGTTGAGCACCCACAATTTGTCGACGCCGTATGCGTAGGTCAACTGCAACTGTTCCCACATATTTTGTATCGGTGTAACATTCAGCCATTTAGAGTTTCTAGGCGCACCCACATAATCAACGTGATAGTAGATTCCCCAACCGCCCTTGCGATTGCGCTCGGCGGCCGTGGGCAGTTTGCGGACATCGCCCCAATTGTCGTCGCTCAAAAGAATAATGACGTCATCGGGCACGCGCAGGCCCAAATCGTAATAGGTCTGCACTTCTTTGTAGAGCGCCCAAACCTGCTGCCGCTCGCTGGCTGGGCGGCCCGTGACATCGGCAATGATTTGTCGCTGATTATCAATAATTTTCTCAAGCAAGCGCTTGTTTTTCTCATCGTCAGAGATATACTCGTCGTCGTGGCCTTCCTTGCCGCCCATCGCAGTGTCGCCGTCGCCGCGCATACCAATGGTAATCAGGTCTTCGTTGTCCTTCGAACGCTCAATTCCTTCACGGAAGAACTTATCGATAACCGCCTGATTGCTAGGATAATCCCACACGCCATACTCGTCGCGGTGACGCGCCCATTCCTGGTGGTTGCGCGCCATCGGCTCGTGGTGCGACGTGCCCATCACAATGCCGAACTCGTCGGCGGTGCGGCTGTTTTCGGGGTCATCGGCGTAGAAAGCCCAACCCCACATTGCAGGCCACATAAAGTTTCCGCGCAGGCGAAGAATCAGTTCGAACACATCGGCATAGAACTTATTGCCGCCAAAATCGGTGCCGTAAGTATTTTTAACCCAAGTGGTTAGGCACGGCGCTTCGTCGTTCAGGAAGATTCCGCGATATTTGACTTTCGGCGATTCGAGCACGATTTTCTGTGTGGTCAGGAAGACGCTGTCGTGGTGCACGGTGGGCACATCGGCCCAAAAATACCACGGCGAAACGCCCATCAGCCTTGAGAGGTGGAACATTCCGTATATGGTTCCGCGCTTGTCGGCGCCAGCAATCACAAGCGCGCGGCCGATTTCCTTCGTCGGGTTGTCAACCACCTGAATCAGAGTGGCTTCCCACTGATTGACCACGCCTTTAACGTCTATCTTCTTGCTTTTCACCAATTTGTCGATAATCGGGCTTTTGCCGATAGTGCCCACAATCACGGCCTGCGGCATTGCCGAAACGGCGGTTGCCACCGTCGGGCGCTGGCCTGTAACGCGGTTGACGTCGTCGGCAAAGATTTCCGCCACGCGGCGCACGCCTGGATAGTCGCTCTCATCGGCGATTATGGTTGTGTTGTTCAGGCAGAAATCGGCCTTGCCATTCTGTTGGAAGGCGATTTGCGAGTTCGATTTCAATGGCACAGCTGCTACAAAAGCCACCATCAGCAACAGTCGCCTTGCCACCAACGCACTTGATAAATGATTCATTCTTAACATTTTGTATAATTTTAATTGTTTGACTTTTATTCCGACAGAGTTGCACTGTGTGTTTACGGCGCTAATGTAACGCTAAATTCCACGTTTCAAAAGCGCGCCAACCCGCCGAACGGGCTGAAACGGCAATTATATCTGAAATTGAAAGAGAAAAAACTAATTTTATCGGTTGTGGGATTCGGAATTGAACGCAGATAACGCAGATTGAATGGATTTGCGCAGATATCATTCGCACAGTCCCGACAGCTGTCGGGAACACATAGAACACTGATTTTCACTGATTCTTCTCTAACCGATTTAAACAGATTATAATCCGAATTTAAACACGAAGGGCTGCCTTTTTACACGGCGGCTATGCAGTAAGGCAAATATTGAAGGGATTGGGGATTTTGCGCTGATTTTGTGGATTTTAGAACACAGTCCCGATAACTATCGGGGGAACGGATTTACTTAATTGGCTCTGCTTTTGGCGACGGAATGGATTGAATAATGTGGAAAAGTTGCTCAGTATCAGCGACATCTGTAAGACACATTTTGCCATCTTCCGAACGAAGTTTCAACTGGTTACAATTTGTAACCATTTCGTTTGTCGTATTTTTTTCTAACCGATTTAAACAGATTTCAATCCGAAATTAAATAGAAAGGGCCGCCTTTCTACACGGCGTTTATGCTGCAAGGCAAATATTGAAGGGACAGTGTCGTCAGTGTCCCCGATTGCAATCGGGGCTACGCGAGAACCCACCATCGTGTTCCCAACAAAATATTTAAACACAATCCCCCAAAAACGCTACTTTAGCGCCGATTTATGCGCCGATTGGTTTTATCATCGATTTTCGTCATCGGTAGTCTGGCGGCAGCCGCGCAGTTTACGGTTGCGCCGTTCAGCCCCGACACCTTCGCCGCTGCCGACCGCAGCCGTAACCTGATTGAGTTGCACGACACAGCCGCGTGGCAGCGGTTTGGCGGCAAACTGGCGGCTTGCGCCGAAAGCGATACTGCCCGCGTGAGCATTGTCCACATCGGCGACTCGCACCTTCAGGCCGATTTTTTCTCGGGCGAAATGCGGCGCTGTCTGCACAAAATGACGGGGCGCCTGCAACCGTCGCGCGGGCTGATTTTCCCTTACGCAGTGGCCGGGACCAACAACCCAACCAACTATCGCGTGACGTGGCGCGGCGAGTGGACTTGCCACAAGTCGACCGAAAAAGAGTGCGGCACTTTAGGCCTGACCGGAATGAGCGCCACCGTAAACAGCGACACGGCGTATCTAATTGTCAAAGTTGACGATAGCGAGTTTGGCGTTTACGGCGGAACGCATTTGCAAATGTTTGCCGAAGTTGGCGCTGCAAGTCTTGAACCGCAGATTCTTTATCCCGAAGGCGCTGAAATTGAGAGCGTTAACATTCTGTCGCAAAGCATTGTCTGGAATCTGCACTGCCACACCGACTCGGTGGCCATCGGCTTCCGCCGGAAAAACGCTGACAAACAATCATTTACCCTTTACGGACTCAATTTATTCGACGCCGAAGGTGTTGAATATCACGCTGCCGGCGTGAATGGCGCTCGGGTTTCGTCATACTTGAAATGCGAGCGCTTTGCGGCCCAACTCACAGCATTACACCCTGATTTAGTGATAGTTTCGTTGGGTACCAACGACTCGTATATGCCGCGATTCGACAGCACTGCTTTTGCCGCGCAACTCGAAAAACTTGTGGCGGAAATCCGTGTCGCACAGCCCGATTGCGCCATTCTGCTCACCACGCCCGGCAACAACAAACTGTCGGGCAAGCCGAATCAAAACGCCGTGATTTGCACCGAAACAATCTGCCGCGAAGCCAAACGGCTTAACTGCAGCGTCTGGAATTTCAACGCCGTTATGGGTGCGCCTGAAAAAATCGGTCTTTGGTACGACGCCGGGCTGATAACGTCTGATTACGTGCACCTTACGCGCTCTGGTTACAAATTTCAGGCTCACTTGCTGATTGACGCGCTCTTGTCGGGTGCGTTTTGGCCAACAAACTCATTCACTGACGATTAAACCGCACCGCAATGATTAATTGGTTACAGTTCGACGCTAATCAGCCGCTGCTTTTCACAAGGCCGTCATTCTGGATTTTCTTTGTGGTGGTTTTTGCTGTTTTCTGCTTGATTCACAAAAGGTTGAAATGGCGCAGCGTGTGGCTTTTGCTTGCGAGTCTGTTCTTCTATTACAAATCGAGCGGTTTTTACTTTATCTTGCTGATACTGTCGGTGTTAGCCAACTACGGTTTTGGACGCGCCATTGCCGCCAACCGCAACGCAGGCAAGCGCTGGCTGGCCGTGGCCGTTGTTTTCAACCTTGCGTGGCTCGTCTATTATAAATATGTGTATCTGTTCGCGGGCTGGTTCACACAACTCACGGGCGTGAGTGTCAGCGTTCACGACTGGCTGGGCGACAGCCTGCAAGCCATTGTCAGCGGCCACCCGCAGGTGACCGACATTGTGCTGCCCGTTGGAATCTCGTTTTTCACTTTTCAGGCCATCAGTTACGTGACCGACATCTATCGCCGTAAGATTGAGCCACTTACAAGCATTTTCGACTTCGGATTCTACCTGACGTTCTTTCCGCAACTTGTTGCCGGCCCCATTGTCCGCGCCGCCGATTTTGTACCGCAAATCAGCCGCCCGTTCTTCATCTACCGCGAAGAGTTCGGGCAAGGTTTGTTTTTCATTATCAATGGTTTAGTCAAGAAGATAATTGTTGCCGACTACATCTCGGTGAACTTTGTCGACCGCATTTTCGACTCGCCAACGCTCTACTCCGGATTCGAGAATCTGCTGGGCGTATATGGCTATGCCATACAGATTTACTGCGATTTCTCGGGCTACACCGACATTGCCATCGGCATTGCGCTATGGCTGGGTTTCCGCCTGAGCGTGAACTTCAATTCGCCCTACAAAGCCGACTGCCCCACCGATTTCTGGCGGCGCTGGCACATCTCGCTGTCGTCGTGGTTGCGCGACTACCTTTACATTCCGCTCGGCGGCAACCGCAAAGGCCGCGTGCGCACCTACGTCAACCTGTTTCTGGTTATGCTGATTGGCGGACTCTGGCACGGCGCTAACCTGAAATTTGTAATTTGGGGCGCGCTACACGGATTGTATCTTATTGTCGATAAGTTATTTAAATCGATATTCGGGACAAACAGCCGTCTGCGTCCGCTCAAAATATTCCTGACATTCAATGTGGTGGCCTTCACGTGGATTGTGTTCCGCGCCGACTCGCTCGCCACAGCCAATGAAATTCTGAATCAGATATTTACAGCCTTCAACGCCAACCATATTGGCGAATATTTGGCAGCCTATTGGCAGATAGTCGCCATAATGGTTGTTGCTTACGTAATTCACTGGTTGCCAAATAGTTTCAAAAACTGGTACCGCGGTCAGTTTGCCATAATGCCAATGTGGCTGCAGGTGGCCGTGACGGTTGTGGCGGTGTTTGTGCTTGTGCAGTTCAGCCAATCAGGGCTGCAGCCGTTCATCTATTTTCAGTTCTAAAAGAGCGCAAAGGCTGCAATGCGCACTGCGTTCAAACGCCTGAAACGCCCCTACCCGCCCCCACATAGCACTGACATTGAGTCATTTGTACGATTTTTTCAAAAAAAAGCGAAAAATCTCAGCAGAATAAAATTTTATGCTACTTTTGCCGCACCAAATGGTGCGCGTAGTTCAGTTGGTTAGAGCGTCAGATTGTGGTTCTGAATGTCGTGGGTTCGAG
>CAMHPA010000118.1 GCA_946186925.1 uncultured Bacteroidota bacterium
TAATTCAATTATAGTCAGATGGAAAAGAAGTGGTATGTTCTGAAAGCCTTGAGTGGCCAGGAAAAGAAAGTAAAGGAGCAAATCGAGAGTGAAGCTGCTCACCTGAATCTGCAGGAATATGTTTCCCAAGTCTTGATTCCTACAGAAAAGATTTATCAAATCCGTAATGGTAAGAAGATTAGTAAGGAAAGAAATTTCTTTCCCGGTTACGTGCTAGTCGAGGCAGCTTTAGTCGGCGAGGTTCCTCATTTTCTTAGGAATATACCAGGTGTCCTTGGTTTCTTAACTGAGGGAAATGGTGATCCGACACCATTGAGAGTTTCGGAAGTCAATAGAATATTAGGCAAGGTTGATGAACTCGCTGATAGCGACGAGGAAATCAACGTTCCTTTTGTTGTTGGCGAATCGGTTAAAGTCATCGATGGTCCGTTCAATACATTTAGCGGAATCATTGAGGAAGTTAACGAAGAGAAGAAGAAACTCAAGGTGAGTGTCAAAATTTTTGGCAGAAAAACTCCGGTTGAACTGAGTTTTATGCAGGTAGTAAAAGAGTAAAAAACTTGTTATGGCAAAAGAAGTTACAGGAATGATCAAGCTGCAAATCAAGGGAGGGGCAGCCAACCCTTCTCCTCCGGTTGGACCGGCCTTAGGTTCTAAGGGCGTGAACATCATGGATTTTTGCAAGCAATTTAATGCCCGGACACAAAACAGCGCTGGTAAAGTGCTTCCAGTTGTCATTACTGTTTATTCCGACAAATCGTTTGACTTTATAGTTAAACGTCCGCCCGTTGCTGTACAGATTCTGGAGGCCGCTAAGGTTAAGAGCGGTTCTGCGGAGCCTAATCGTAAAAAGGTGGCTTCTTTGACTTGGGATCAAGTTAAAGAAATTGCTGAAGACAAAATGCCTGACTTGAACGCATTTACGGTTGAGTCAGCAATGCGTCTGGTTGCAGGTACGGCGCGCAGTATGGGAGTTTCAGTTACTGGTGAGTTCCCAGGTAAATAATTAATTAAACACCTCGTGTAAAAATGGCAAAGCTAACAAAGAACAGAAAATTAGTAGCAGACAAAATCGAGCCGTTAAAGGTATACACTTTGTCTGAGGCTGCGCATTTGGTAAAAGAGGTTACTACCACAAAGTTTGATGCGTCTGTGGATATTGATGTCCGTTTGGGCGTTGATCCCCGCAAGGCGAATCAAATGGTACGTGGTGTCGTTTCTTTACCTCACGGTACAGGTAAACAAACCAGAGTCTTGGTACTTTGTACTCCCGATAAGGAGGCTGATGCAAAGGCTGCTGGTGCTGACTATGTGGGTCTTGATGAGTACATCGATAAGATTAAAGGTGGTTGGACTGACGTTGATGTCATTATTACTATGCCTTCAATCATGGCAAAAGTCGGTGCACTTGGTAAAGTTTTGGGACCTCGTGGTTTGATGCCTAACCCGAAAAGTGGTACGGTTACCATGGAAATTGGTTCAGCTGTTAAAGAAGTAAAACAAGGTAAGATCGATTTTAAAGTTGACAAATTCGGTATTATCCACGCTGGTATTGGCAAGGTATCCTTCACACCGGAGCAAATCCAGGAGAACGCACAGGAAATTCTGAGCACAATTATCAAGCTGAAACCTTCGACAGCAAAGGGTACTTACGTTAAGAGTATCAGCTTATCGAGCACAATGAGCCCTGGTATTCCAGTTGATGTTAAATCAGTAGAGTAAAAAATTAGAGTTATGAGGCGCGAAGATAAGGCTGTTATTATTGACAATCTGGCCGCTCGTCTGAAAGAGGCTAACCACTTCTACCTGACTGACATTTCTGATCTGAACGCAGAGCAGACCAGTCTGTTGAGAAGAAAATGCTTCGAAAAAGATATCGAGCTTGTGGTTGTCAAGAATACCCTGCTTAAAAAAGCTATGGAAAAAACAGGCACCGACTTTTCGGAACTGTTTGGCGAACTTAAGGGCTCAACTTCAATCATGTTTACAGAAGTAGGCAATGTGCCTGGTAAACTGATCAAGGAGTTCCGTGCAAAAGGTGACAAACCGATTCTTAAGGGCGCATACGTTGAGGAGTCGTTCTACATTGGCGACAACCAGCTCGAGGCTTTGATCCACATCAAGTCGAAGAGCGAGCTTATTGCCGATGTTATCGCACTGTTGCAATCGCCTGCCAAGAACGTTGTTTCTGCTCTGCAATCGAGTGGTCAGAACTTGACAGGTATCTTAAAAACATTATCAGAGAAATAAACATTATTTGTAAACATTTTTTAAAAATAGATTTAAAATGGCAGATTTGAAAAAGTTTGCAGAAGAGTTGGTTAACTTGACTGTAAAAGAGGTAAATGAGTTGGCTGCAATACTCAAAGACGAATATGGTATTGAACCGGCTGCTGCCGCTGTTGCTGTTGCCGCTCCAGCTGCTGGAGCTGGTGAGGCTGCCGCTGCAGAAAAAACTGAGTTCGACGTAATCCTTAAGTCGGCTGGCGCTCAGAAATTGCAAGTTGTGAAACTTGTTAAGGAACTTACTGGTCTTGGCTTGAAAGAGGCTAAGGAAGTAGTTGACGGCGCTCCGAAAGAACTTAAGACAGGCGTATCTAAAGAAGAAGCTGAATCATTAAAGGCTAAATTGGAAGAAGCTGGAGCTGAAGTTGAGCTTAAATAGGATTCCATATTAGGATAAAGATAAGGTTTAGTGTTGGTCTCCAACACTAAGCCTTTTTGTTGTTTTTTTTAAGTTCACCTATTTTTTAAGACAATGGCTTCAACTGGTTATCAAGAAAGAATAAACTTCGCATCGAATAAAAACCAATTGGAATATCCTGATTTTCTGGACATCCAATTGAAATCTTTCAACGACTTTTTCAATATCAACACAACGCCTGATCAGAGAAAAAATGAGGGCTTGTATGAGGTGTTCAACGAGAACTTTCCTATCTCTGACACCCGCAACAATTTCGTTCTGGAGTTTCTGGACTACAACATCGACCCGCCGCGTTACACCATTGAGGAGTGCATCGAGCGTGGTCTGACCTACAGCATTCCGCTCAAGGCCAAACTGAAGTTGTATTGCACCGACCCCGAGCACGAAGATTTCGACACAGTGGTGCAAGACGTTTATCTGGGCACCATTCCTTATATGACACCGCGCGGTACATTTGTTATCAATGGTGCGGAGCGTGTCATTGTGTCGCAGTTGCACCGCTCACCTGGCGTTTTCTTTGGTCAGAGCATTCACGCTAACGGTACAAAACTCTATTCGGCACGTATCATCCCGTTCAAGGGTTCGTGGATTGAGTTTGCAACCGACATCAACAATGTGATGTACGCCTACATCGACCGCAAGAAGAAATTGCCGGTTACAACATTGTTGCGTGCCATCGGTTACGAGAGTGACCGCAGCATTTTGGAGATATTCGATCTTGCGGATGAAGTCAAAGTTTCAAAGGCCGGCCTGAAGAAGGTTACCGGCCGCCGTCTTGCAGCCCGTGTCCTGAAGACCTGGGTTGAGGACTTTGTTGACGAGGATACCGGCGAGGTTGTCTCTATCGAGCGTAACGAGGTTATCGTTGACCGTGAGACAATTCTCGAAAATGAGCATATTGATGCCATCGTCGATTCGGGTGCAAAAACCATCCTTCTGCACAAGGAGAATGTGAATTTGGCAGAATTCGGTATCATTTACAATACATTGCAGAAAGACCCCTGCAACTCTGAAAAAGAGGCGGTGCTTTACATCTATAGGCAGTTGCGCAACGCGGAGCCGCCTGACGAGGCAACCGCTCGCGACGTTATCGACAAACTGTTCTTCTCTGACAAGCGTTATGACTTGGGAGACGTAGGCCGTTTCCGCATCAACCGGAAACTGAACCTTGACATCGATATGAGCGTGAGGGTCTTGACTAAAGAAGACATTATTGAGATTATCAAATATCTGATTGAACTTATCAACAGCAAGGCCGACGTCGACGATATCGACCACTTGAGCAACCGCCGTGTGCGTACCGTTGGCGAGCAACTTCAGAACCAATTCGGAGTTGGCCTGGCTCGTATGGCAAGAACAATCAAAGAGCGAATGAACGTCCGCGACAATGAGGTGTTTACACCAGTTGACCTTATCAACTCAAAGACATTGTCGAGCGTCATCAACTCGTTCTTCGGCACCAACGCCTTGTCGCAGTTTATGGACCAGACAAACCCGTTGGCCGAACTTACTCACAAGCGCCGTATGTCGGCGTTGGGACCTGGCGGTCTGTCGCGTGAGCGTGCAGGCTTCGAGGTGCGCGACGTTCACTACACACACTACGGCCGTTTGTGCCCGATTGAGACACCTGAAGGCCCGAACATCGGTCTTATTTCATCGCTTTGCGTGTTTGCGAAAGTGAACAATCTGGGCTTCATCGAAACCCCGTACCGCAAGGTTGAGAACGGCAAAGTTGACCTGAACAACGACGATGTTGTTTATCTGACAGCCGAGGACGAGGAGGGAAAAATCATCGCGCAGGCCAATGCGCCGCTCGATGCCGAAGGTTGCTTCAAGAATCCGAAAGTTAAGACACGTCTGGAGGCCGACTTCCCGTTGACCGACCGCGCCGATGTTCAGATGATGGACGTTGCGCCGAACCAGATTTCGTCAATAGCAGCATCACTGATTCCGTTCCTTGAGCACGACGATGCCAACCGTGCGTTGATGGGTTCGAATATGATGCGCCAGGCCGTTCCGCTTTTGAAATCGGAATCGCCGATTGTTGGTACAGGCATTGAGAAACGTGTTGCCGAAGACTCGCGCAATATGATTAGTGCCGAAGGCGACGGTGTGGTTGAATATGTTGACGCCGATGAGATTGTCGTTCGCTACAACCGTACCGACGCACAGCGTTTTGTAAGTTTCGATGACGATGTTGTCCGCTACAAACTGACCAAATTCCAGAAGACCAACCAGAGTATGTGCATCAACCAGCGTCCGATTGTGTCGAAAGGCGACAAGGTGACGAAGGGTATGGTGATGACCGAAGGTTACGCAACACAAGGCGGCGAACTCGCTTTGGGACGCAACCTTAAGGTGGCCTTTATGCCTTGGAAGGGTTACAACTTCGAGGACGCCATCGTGCTTTCGGAGCGTGTTGTACGCGAGGATTTGTTCACATCGCTTCACATCGACGAATATATGCTTGAGGTGCGCGACACCAAACGCGGTATGGAGGAACTCACAGCCGACATCCCGAATGTTAGTGAGGACGCAACCAAATACTTGGACGACAACGGTCTTATCCGCATTGGCGCACACGTGCTGCCGGGCGACATCCTTATCGGTAAAATCACACCGAAAGGCGAGTCTGACCCGTCGCCGGAGGAGAAGTTGCTTCGCGCCATCTTCGGCGACAAAGCCGGTGACGTGAAAGACGCTTCGTTGAAGGCCGGTCCGTCGCTTACAGGCGTTGTGATTGACAAGAAATTGTTCTCACGTCTGGTTAAGGACAAGAAACTGAAAGCAGCAGAGAAACCGCTTCTGCAGAAGATTGAGGAGGAGCGTCAGCAGCGTCTGGGCGAACTCAAGGCCCGTCTGGTTGACAAACTCTTCTCGATTGTGAACGGCAAGGTGTCGCAGGGTGTTAAGGATATGATTGGCACCGACATCATCCCGAAAGGAACAAAATTCTCGCAGAAACTTTTGCTCGAGGTTGATTATCTGAACGTTAATCCTTGCAAGTGGACTACCGACAAAGAGAAAAACGACACAATCGCAGAACTGCTGCACAACTATACAATCAAGAACCGCGAGATTGAAGGCGACATCAAACGCAAGGTGTTCAACATCTCGGTTGGCGACGAACTGCCAAACGGAATTGTTCAACTTGCCAAGGTTTACATCGCACAGAAACGTAAGATTCGCGTGGGTGACAAGATGGCCGGACGTCACGGTAACAAGGGTATTGTGGCAAAGGTTGTCCGCGACGAGGATATGCCATTCCTTGAAGACGGCACACTGGTTGACATTGTGCTGAACCCGCTGGGCGTGCCTTCACGTATGAACCTTGGACAGATTTACGAGACCGTGCTCGGTTGGGCAGGCCGCGAACTTGGCTTGAAGTTCGCCACACCAATCTTCGACGGCGCATCGCTTGAGGAGATTACCGAACTGACCAACAAGGCAGGCGTTCCGGAATTCGGCCGCACATATCTGTACGACGGCGGCACCGGCGAGCGCTTCCACCAACCGGCCACAGTGGGCGTTATCTATATGCTGAAACTGGGCCATATGGTCGACGACAAGATGCACGCACGTTCAATCGGTCCGTACTCACTCATCACGCAGCAGCCGTTGGGCGGTAAAGCACAATTCGGTGGCCAGCGT
>CAMHPA010000119.1 GCA_946186925.1 uncultured Bacteroidota bacterium
CTCGGTTTGCAAGGAAGTGATTGTTGCTCAAGAGGTTGTTCCTGCAACAGGCCACTCTGAAGGTGAGATCGTTGCGGAAAACCTGAAGGAAGCCACTTGCACCTCTGCAGGTTCGGTTGATTCTGTGACATACTGCACCATTTGTAAGGCCGAAATCAGCCGCAAAACGGTTGAAATATCTGCTATAGGGCACAAAGCCGACAGCATTGCCATCGAGAATGTTGTGGCCGCAACCTATGTGTCAGCAGGCTCTTACGATTCGGTTGTCTATTGCTCTGTTTGCCATGCTGAAATCAGCCGTACAACGGTTAATGTTCCGCAACTTGTTGTTCCGCAGATTGACGCTGAAGTGATTGTCAGTCAGCTGGAATACACCATCGGCGACAACCTGAACCTCGATGGAGGCAAAATAGTGGTTGCCACCAGCGACAGCACCACCACCGAAGTGGTCATCACACCCGATATGATCACAGGCTTTAATCCTGACAGCGTTGGAGTTCAACAAGTTACCATTACATTTGAGGTTGATGGTGTTCCATACACCCGAACATTCGATGTTACAGTAAAAGAGCCAGAGATTGTTGTGGCACAGGTGGTTAAGATTAGCGCAATGCCAAAGAAGACAACCTACAAAAAAGGCGAGCAGTTGGATGTTACTGACGGCAAACTCACCGTCATCTACAGCGATGGCACAACTCAGGATGTTGATTTGAAGGCTGATATGGTAAGTGGGTTCGATACCGATAAGCTTGGTACACAAAAACTTACCATAACACTTAAGGTTGAAGAAGTTACCCTTACCGCCACCTTTGATGTCACCATAGAGGATGACAACACCGCAGTTACCGAATCAGCCGCCAATGCCATCAACATCTACGCCCACGGCAACACTATTGTTATTGAAAACGCCACCGATGAAATCCGCGTTTACAACGCAATGGGCGCATTGATATGTAGGGACGCGATTAATCGCGTCCGTGCAGAATTGCAGGTCAACGGCGCCGGCGTTTACATTGTAAAGGTTGGCAATGTAGCCAAACGCGTTATGGTGAATTAAAAAACGGTTAAAATATTGATTATGTGTAGGGGCGAATAATTATTCGCCCCTATGCATTTAAAATCGGTTTAAATCGGATTCAATCGGTCAGAAAAAAATGCGTTCCCAACAACCACCGGTCAAACAACATCTGTTGTCCGTTGTCTGTAGTCCGTTGTCTGCTGTCCTTCAATTTTGTGCATAACTTTTTAAAAAGTTGAAAAGCCGACGTTTTCGGGCGCTTTCCATTTTGCATAATTTGCCGCAAAATCAGAAAAGCTCGACTCGAAATGAGTGTCAATAAATTCCAAATTAACGGCAGTTGCAAACTCAGCGGCTCAATCACGCCACAGGGTGCAAAAAACGAGGCGCTGCAAGTATTGTGCGCCGTTCTGCTCACCGACCAGGAAGTCATTATCCGCAACATTCCCTGCATACGCGACGTGAACACGCTCATCGACATCATTGCCGATATGGGCGTCACCGTTGAGCACATCGACAAGCACACGTGCCGATTCAAGGCCGACAACATCCAGCCCGAATATCTGCAGTCGCGCGAGTTTGCCGAAAAAACAGCCAAAATCCGCGGCTCGGTAATGCTTGTGGGGCCGCTGTTGGCAAGGTTCGGCAAGGCGTACATCCCCAAACCAGGCGGCGACAAAATCGGTCGGCGCCGATTGGACACGCACTTCATCGGACTGCAGAATTTGGGCGCCAAATTCGAGTACAACGCCGACGGAAAATTCTACAACGTTGAAGGTAAAAACCTGAAAGGCACATATATGCTGCTCGACGAGGCGTCGGTGACGGGCACGGCCAACATTATTCTGACGGCCGTAATGGCGCAAGGCACAACCACCATCTACAACGCCGCCTGCGAGCCTTATATTCAGCAACTTTGCAAAATGCTGAACAAAATGGGCGCGCGCATTTCGGGCATCGGGTCGAACCTGCTCACCATTGAGGGAGTAACGTCGCTCAACGGCTGCGACCACACCATCCTGCCCGATATGATTGAGATTGGCAGTTTCATCGGCTTGGCTGCAATGACGCGCTCGGCGCTGACAATCAACAATGTATCGTATCAGAATTTGGGCATCATTCCGCGGGCGTTCCAGCGGTTGGGCATACAAATGGAACTGCGGGGCGACGACCTGTTCATCCCCGCGCAGGAACATTATGAAATTGAGACATTTATCGACGGCTCGATACTCACCATCGACGACGCGCCGTGGCCAGGCCTGACGCCCGACCTTTTAAGCGTGCTTTTGGTGGTGGCAACACAGGCCAACGGCAGCGTGCTTTTCCATCAGAAAATGTTCGAGAGCCGACTGTTTTTTGTTGATAAACTGATAGATATGGGTGCGCAGATAATCCTTTGCGACCCGCACCGCGCCACCGTCATCGGACTGAACAACAAGCACCGCCTGAAGGGCATCAATATGACCAGCCCCGACATCCGCGCAGGTATGGCAATGCTCATTGCGGCGCTCTCGGCCAAGGGCACGTCGGTCATCGACAACATCGACCAAATTGACCGCGGATATGAGGACATCGACCTGCGAATCAACGCTTTAGGCGGAAACATCATCAGATTGTAAAACTCAAAAACAACTGTTTTGGAAAAATACATTAGCAACGATTTTGTGAATGAGGTCAACCGACTGATTGACAGCACGAACCGAATTGTAATCACATCGCACAAAAACCCCGACGGCGACGCTGTGGGGTCGGGATTGGCGCTATATAACTATCTGAAAAACAAAGGTAAAGACGCGCGTTTCATTCTGCCCGACCTTATGCCGCAGAACCTGAAATGGCTGCCAGGCGTGGACGAAATCGTGACCTACAAGACGCAGACCGAAGAGGCCGACAAGATTATTGCCGACGCCGAACTGCTGATTATGGCCGACTTCAACAGCCCCACCCGAATGGGCGACGCGGTGAAGAGTTTCGACGCCAGCGCGGCCAAACGCGTACTGATTGACCACCATCCGTTTCCCGAAATCCGCACCGACGTGGCCTACAGCCGCCCCGAGGCGAGCAGCACGTCGGAACTTGTGTATGAACTACTTACAGAACTCGAAGGCACCGACGTGCTCGACACCACGGTGGCCACCTGCATCTTCACGGGCATAATGACCGACACGGGCTGCTTCAACTACAACTCGTCGTCGCCGAACGTGTTCCGAATCATTGCCTGCCTGCTCGAGTCGAAAATCGAGAAGGACCAGATTATCGACCACGTTTTCAATCACTTCTCTGAAACACGACTGCGGCTTTTGGGCTTCAGTCTGTACAAAAAAATGAAGGTGATTCCGAAATATCAGACGGCCTACATTTGGCTCACAAAGAAGGAACTTGAAGATTTCAACAATCAGCAAGGCGACACCGAAGGGCTTGTAAACTACCCACTTACGATTGACGGCATCAACTTTTCGGCGCTTTTCACCGAAAAAGACGGCCTGACAAAATGCTCGTTCCGCTCGCGCGGCTCGTTCCCCGCAAACAAAGTGGCGGCCGAACGTTTCAGCGGCGGCGGCCACCTGAACGCGGCAGGCGGCGAGTTCCACAAAACCATCGGCAAAACCATCTACTATTTTGAGAAGGTTCTGCCTGAATATGAGCAATATTTGGAAAAATGAGAGCCGCGTGCGCCATATTGATTGCTTTGGCGGCCGCTGCGGCGGGCTGCAACAAAACCGACCAGAAGGGCGTGCCAATGAGCAAAGAGAGCCTGATTCGGGCCAACAAGGGGCTCGTGACCATCGACAAGGAACGGATTGAGGCTTTCGCCGAACGCCACCAATGGGAAATGAGCACCACCGAAACGGGACTTTGGTATCAGATTTACGAGCACGGAACAGGCGACAGCGCACGCAACGGATTGATTGCCAGCCTGAAATACACCGTATCGCTGCTCGACGGAACGCTCTGCTACTCATCGGACAGCACGGGCGAAAAAACGTTCCTGATTGGCCAGGGCGGCGTGGAATCGGGACTTGAAGAGGGAATTTTGCTAATGCGCTGCGGCGACAAGGCGCGGTTCATAATGCCGCCACACCTTGCCCACGGCCTTCCAGGCGACAATGATAAAATTCCACCCCGTTCGACTATCGTTTATCAAGTAGAATTGCTTAACTTAACCAACCACTAACTGAAAACATATTGCAATGTTTAAGGAATTGAAAATCAAATCGGTATGGATTGCCGCAATAGCCATTGGGCTTGTGTTTGCCGCTTGTTCGGGCGGCCACGACGGCTACTCGCGCAAAAATGGCGTGCTCTACAAGTTGATTGTGATTGGCGACACCGTGTGCCCGCCCAATGCAGGCGACTACGTGACCTGCCAACTCTGCTACTCGACAATGAGCGACTCGACGTTCTTTGTCGGTAACCGCACGTTCCAACTCACTGAACCAGAGTTCGATGGCTCGATTGACGTCTGCTTTCTGATGATGTCGGCAGGCGACAGCGCATCGTTCATTATCGATGCCGAAAACTTCTTCCAAAAAACATTGCAATGCCAGATGCCGTCGTTCATAAAAAAAGGCGACAAAATGAAAATTGACATCCGAATGGATGACATCCGCACCGAAGACCAATACCGCCGCGATAAAGAGGAATTCCTGAAATGGATTGAGGATTTCGGTGAATATGAGAAACTTGTGCTTCACAATTTCATCGAAAAAGAGAAAATCGAGGTTGAACCGACCGAGTCGGGAATGTACTTCATCAGCCTTGTCAACGGTTCGGGAAAGCCTGTTGAATATGGTGATATTGTGACAGTTAACTACGAAGGACGATTCCTGAACGGCCGATTCTTCGACTCAACAGTGAAACGCAACCAGCCGTTCGAATTTGTCTATGGCACTGAACTTCAAGTGATTCCAGGACTTGAGGACGCCATTGGCCGTATGCGCGAAGGACAGCGGGCGTTGGTGATTCTGCCATCGGACCTTGCTTGGGGCGAGAAAGGCTCATCAACGGGCATTGTGCCGCCGTTCACCACCGTGATTTACGAAGTTGAACTGCTTAAGGCCGTTCCGCAATCGTCTGATTCTGAAGATTCTGAAGATATTGAAAAGCAATCTGACAGCACCGAAGAGTAGCGGCGGAACAAATTGGCTGAAAAAATACAGCGTTCCGATTGCCACCTACGCCATATTCACGCTTATCGGGCTGATTGTTTGGGCAATACGCGATGTGCGCTACTTTGCGCTCTTCAACGGCATCGGCACCACCGAACTTGTAACCCGCATTTTGGTCATCAACAACCCGAAACTACGCCAGCCAATGCGCCGCCTTGTACAAGCGTTCATCGGTGCTATGCTGCTGATAATGTTGGGGTTTATTTTTAGTGTCAACTTCCAGTTTGAGCAGATTTTCTTCGATTTTCAAGCAGGCGTGGTCACAGGCGCGCTCATCCAACTCATTATTGCGCGGTTGATAATTCCGTTTGTCTTTGGCAACGCCTTCTGCTCGCGAGCTTGTTGGGACGGCGCCATCTTTGAGATTACCAACCGCAAAAACGGCCGAAACTTCAAGCGCAAACCGTGGTTGGCGTGGGGCTATCTGCTCTTGATTGTGGCGATGGCTTTTGCTGTGGCGCACTATTTCACCAATCCCGCAGGCGATGAGAACGAACTGCTACGCAAAAAATGGATTGTGGCAGAAAATCTGTTCATTATCGGTGGCGGCTACCTTCTGACAATGCTCTGTGGAAGCCGCGCCTACTGCCGCCTTCTCTGCCCGTTTATGACCATTTCGAGTCTGCTCTACCGCTTCTCTATTTTCAAGATAACACCCGTAAAATCAGCCGACTGCACCCAATGCGGCGCCTGCTCGCAAGCCTGCCCTATGCTCATCGATGTAAAGGAATCGGTGCGAAACGTTGAAAAGGTACAAAACGCACAGTGCATCTTGTGTGAGCGTTGCGTGAGCGCCTGCAAACGGAACGTGCTGAAGGTGAGCGCAAAAAAGGCTGAATAAAGGTTATTTAGGAGTTAGGAGTTAGAGAGTTAGGTATTTGTTTATTTTTGTTTATCTTCACTAATAATTTAATATTATGAAGCACTGCTTTTTATTTCTTGCTTTAGTCACATTGCTGACGGCTTGCAACACCAAACAATCAAATTCCGACAAAGTTACATATCTCACGAAAGAAGACCTGCCCCCATTGCAACAACTTGAATATGAAAAGATTGACTTACCAGAAGAAGA
>CAMHPA010000120.1 GCA_946186925.1 uncultured Bacteroidota bacterium
ATTACGATTGACACTATTAGTTGTGACCAAAATATTTTGCACACCTTTTCGGCATTTTGTTTCTGTTTTAAAGGCTTCTTCGCGGTAGAGAATCCGCTCGTATTCAGCCTTTGTTAGCGTAAAAGCCGTTTTCGAATATTTTGCTTCACACAATGTTACAATGCCGTCGGAACGGTCTATGGCAATGTCTATCTGTGTTTTTGGGTCGCTCACGCTGCTTCGCCAAGAGTAGTATTCGGTGTGAATGGTATCGAGGTGCAGGGCTTGCAGCAACTGGTGAACGTGCCACATACACACCCGCTCAAATGCAAGGCCGTACCACGTGTTTTGCTGCGGAGTGCCAATTCCGTTTTGCCAAAAGCGCGTGTCAGTTGTTCCTCGCAGACAAAACTGGTGATAGAAAAGCAGATAGAAGTCCATTAGTTGGTAAATACATTGGTTGCGCTTGGTGCCGTTGTAGTAGGTTCTGACAAAATCGCAGTTAACAAGATTGTCGAGTGTTTCGCCCAAATGCCCGTTGTCGGCAGTTCCCACGTTTTTGGCTATCTCTTTGCGTGTCAAGCCTTTCTTGCTTTTACTCAATTGGTTTATGATTTCGATATAATGGTCGGGGTTGCTGTAAAGCGATTGGAACAACCGCTTGTACTCTTTATGCAGTTCGGCATCGTCGGCAAAAAACAGTCGGTCGATATTGGCGGCGGCGCTCTCGCTGAAATCGAGCAGGCTCAAATAATATGGTATTCCGCCTAACGCCATATAAATCTGTAGAATAGACAATCGGTCCCATTTGGCGCGGTGGATTTTGAAATAGAGTTCGGTCTGATTCAAATCGAAGGGCTTCAGGTGAATCTGGTGCGTGATACGGTTGTGCAACCCGCCCCGATTATCGACAATGTTCTTTATCATCCACGACGTTGCCGAGCCGCATACAATCAGAAACACATTGTCGAGCCACGAGGCCTGGCTGTTCCAAAAATAGCCGAAAGCCTTGACAAACCGCGAGTTACGCGTATCGAAACACGGCAGTTCGTCGATAAAAACCACACAACGGCGCTTTTTGCCTTTCATTTTTCGTTTCAGCAGACCGCCCAATGCGGCAAAGGCGTCTATCCAATTGGAAAGTGGCTTGCCACGGTACCCGTATGCGGCCAAAGCATTGTTGAATGCAGCAAACTGCTCTTCTTTTGTACCGTCGATAACGCCTGAAACGTAGAAATCGAACTTGTCATTGAAGAAGTTACGCACCAAAAAAGTCTTGCCCACGCGGCGGCGGCCATAGAGTGCCACAAACTCGTTTTTGCAACTTTTCATATACTTCGAAAGCAGTTCAAATTCTCGGTCGCGGCCAATGATTTTTTCGTCCATAGCATTTTGTTTTTCAGCCGAATACAAAGGTATGAATTAATGTCGGAATATCAAATAATTCGGGCGAAAATGCACTATTTTTATGCCACTTTCGCCCGAATTATGCCAGCTCAAAACCCTTAAAATGCATTACCATATTACTGATATACAGCAATATAATAAAATTTTTCAATGGTATAAAACAAGCAATTTTTAGCAACAAAACCCATCATAAATTCTCACAATTTAACGGTTTTAATATCAATAATTCGGGCGAAAATGCGCTATTTTTACACCACTTTCGCCCGAATTATTTTAAAACAAAATTTGCCGAATAATATAATTATTATTGATATACAATGATTTATAAAACATTATCACTGGTATGGTTTTTGCAAAATTTGACAGAAATTCAGTGCTATTTTTCTCAAAAACCATCAAACTCAGGTGCGGAAAGTGGGGTAAAATATGCGGTTTCCGCACCTGAGTTGCATATATTCAAAATCTATCATCTTTTCCTTGTCTAAAAAAAAAGTATTTTTTACTTTTATTTTCCTATATTTGGCAGACAAAAACTTAAAACACAACTTTATGAACCGTTTGTTTACCACCGCAACTCTTTTGGCGACAGCCATTTGCGCATCGGCGCAGCAGAATCCGATTATCAAAACAGTCTTCACGCCCGACCCCGCGCCTTACGTGCACGGCGACACGGTCTATCTGTTTGTGGACCACGACGAAGACGACGCCACATACTTCAAAATGAAGGACTGGCTGCTGTTTAGCACCACCGATATGGTGAACTGGACCTATCTGGGCACACCCGTCTCGACCGAGACGTTCAGTTGGGCGGCACAGGGCGACCGTGCGTGGGCTTCGCAGGCGGTTGAGCGCGGCGGCAAATGGTACTGGTACGTCTGCTGCAACACCAACAAGGGCGAAGACGCTCTGGCGGTGGCTGTGGCCGACAATCCGCAAGGGCCTTACACCGACGCACTGGGAAAACCACTGGCTGTGGGCTGCTCGTTCATCGACCCGTCGGTGTTTATTGACGACGACGGCAGCGCCTACCTGATTTGGGGCAACAAAGGCTGCTGGTATGGCCGATTGAACGACGATATGGTCTCATTTGCTGACGGTTACAAAGAGATTCCCGGCTTTACCGACCCGGCTTGCTTCGGCCCTGAATCGAAAAAAATGAACTGGTGCAAGGGCAAGGAAGAAATGATGACCGGCTACGAGGAAGGCCCGTGGCTTATGAAGCGTGGCGGAACCTACTACCTGTCGTACCCTGCTGGCGGCGTGCCCGAGCATATGGCCTACTCAACGGCCACATCGATTGACGGGCCGTGGACCTACCGCGGGCGCATTATGGACGAGGCCGAGAACAGTTTCACCATCCACGGCGGCAACATCGAGTTCAAGGGGCACAACTATATGTTCTACCACAACGGCGCAACGCCCAACGGCGGCGGCTTCAAGCGCTCAACTTGCGTTGAAGAGTTTGAGTTCGGGGCCGACGGGTCGATTCCGTTCATTCCGTTCACCAAGACGGGCGTGAAGGCGGTGGCGACGCTCAATCCGTATGCGGTGACGCAGGCCGAGACAATGTCGGACTCGTGGGGCGTGAAGGTTGACCGTCGGGCTGGACGGCGGCATTTTGTGACATCGGTTCACAACGGTGACTGGATAAAATTGAGCAATGTTGATTTTGGCGACCGTCAGCCGCAACTGGCTACGGTTGAGGTACTTAATTGTCAGAATCCTGGCACAATCGAGTTTTATATCGACAATATTGGCAACCGCCCCATTGCACAGGTGAAAGTGGGGCCCGAAAATGCTGTGTTTCACGGAAATATCACTGGCAAGGTGAGCGGCGTGCACGACCTTTATCTGCTCTTCCGCGGCGGCGACAAGGAACTGTTCGACCTTGACTGGTGGAAGTTCAATATCGGTGTAAACCAACCAATTATACAGACCAAATACACCGCCGACCCCGCACCGTACGTGCACGGCGACACCATCTATCTGTACACAACGCACGACGAGGACACGGCCAACGGATTCCAAATGTTTGATTGGCTGCTATATACATCGACCGATATGGTGAACTGGACCGACCACGGCGCGGTGGCTTCGTTGGACGATTTCAAGTACTACGACGGCAAGAACGGCGCGTGGGCCGAGTGCGTGGTTGAGCGCAACGGCAAGTGGTTTATGTACTGCCCGATTCACGGTCACGGCATTGGCGTGCTGGTGGCCGATTCGCCTTTCGGGCCCTTCCGCGACCCGCTGGGGCAGCCGCTCGTCTGGCAGAAGGAACACTGGTATGACATTGACCCATCGGTATTTATCGACGACGACGGGCAGGCCTATATGTATTGGGGCAACCCGAATGTTTATTACGTGAAGTTGAACGAGGATATGATTTCGTACTCGGGCGAGATTGTGCAATTGGATTATAAAATCCCTGATTATCAAGAAGGTCCGTGGTTCTACAAGCGCAACGGGCACTACTATCTGGCGTTTGCGTCGACGTGCTGCCCCGAGGGCATCGGCTACGCTATGAGCGACAGCCCGACAGGCCCGTGGCAATACAAGGGGCACATTATGAACCACACGCAGCGCACACGCGGCAACCACCCTGGAATCATTGATTATAAGGGGAAATCGTTTGTTTTCGGTCTGAATTACGACCTTATGCACCTTGAGACGTACAAGCACCACGAGCGCCGCTCGGTGTCGGCGGCCGAAATGCACTACAACGCCGACGGCACGATTGCGGAAGTGCCTTATTTTCACGACGCTACGCTTGAGCCGATTGACGCTTTCAATCCGTTCCGCAAGGTGCCTGCCGCCACAATGGCGTGGGGCTACGGCCTGAAAACAACCATCAACGGCAAGGGCAAAATCTGTCTCAACAACATCGACAACGGCGAGAGCCTGAAACTGCGCAACGTGGATTTTGGCGCTGGCGCGAAGTCGATAACCGTGAGCGCGGCGGCGGCTGGTGCGGCGAAAATTGAAGTCCGCATTGATTCGGCCGACGGCGAACTGCTTGGCACTGTGAGCATTGCAAAGACAAAGGACTCGCAGACATTCAAACAGTTCAAGGCCGCGCTGAAACCCGTTTCGGGCCGCCACGACCTGTATTTCATCTTCAAAGGCGACGCGGGGAAGGATTTAATGGTGATTGAGGATTGGGAAATGAGGAAATAGCGCAGAGGACGCAGAGAGAGACGGAGAGCACAGAGTTATTAAATTGGAAAGAGGGGCGCGATTGGTGCCCCTTTTTTTTGAGAATTGGGGAAATGAGAATGCAATGCGTTGGTAACTTATTGTTTTCTTTCAAAATACCCAAAACCAAACATCGAATAATTCGCAAATTCTATAAGAAAAATTCGCAAATTTGATAATCCAAAAGAAAAACTCTATTTTTGCCAAATGAATATCGAATTTGGGAATACAGCATTAGAGGAGTTATACACCACTGGCTCAACGCAAGACCAACAATACAGGCGTCTGTCGAAAGATATTGTCAAGCGTTACATCAAAGTGGTTAACTTCATAAAGGCCGCGCGGCGGATTGAGGACTTGTTTCTAATCAAATCGCTGCACTACGAGAAAAAGAAAGGCGACCTTAATGGCGTTGACGCAGTGTGGATTAACGAACAATACCGCCTGCTATTCACAAGTTCGCCTGACGCTGACGGCATAATTGTAAACGCATTATTAATTGAAATTTCGAAACACTATGAAAAATAAAGAGTTGACACCATTTTTGGCAACACATCCTGGCGAAATGATTAAGGATGAGTTGAAAGAACGCGGTATGACGCAGAAACAACTGGCCGCCGAAACGGGCATCAAGCCATCGGTTTTGAGCGAAACCATAAACGGCAAGCGCGGCGTGTCGTTAAGTGTGGCAATGGCTTTGGAAAAGGCGCTCAACATTCCTGCCGACATCTGGATGAACCTGCAAACACAATACGACCTTGACACAGCGGCCATTGCGGAACGCAACAGCCAACGCGAAACGGTTTCAATCACCATTCCTGTGCGCGACCGCGAACTGCTTCGCGACTTAAGCCACAAGTTTGGCTGGGCTTGCATTTTCAGCAAACAAAACGTTGCGATGGCGTAAAGCACGGCGGCCATTTTTGTTTTTATAAACAATCCGCTCTGTCTTTTTCGTGCGTTTTGTTGTTATCACTAAATTTGTCTGAACTATAAAAACGCAATCATATATGGGTTGTTCAACATTACACATAAAGACCGAAGAGGAATGCCGAATTTTCCTTTTCGACGAAGAAAAAGGCATAGCCACGCCTGGTTCTTATTTCAACCTTGAAGTACGCAAAGGCGAACAAGATTTGATGTTTGTCAGCACCAAAGATGAATCTTCACGTTGTCCAATGCTTTACAATGTGGAGGAAAATGATTGTGACTACCGTATTTTGTTGGAAAAATCACAATTCATACATTATTCACAAGATTTCTTGGAAAATATGCGACTTGCAGAACAAGGTGATGCGGATGCCCAATACAGTTTGGGACGATACTATGAGGAAGGAAAAGAAGTTGCGGAGGATTATAATGAGGCAATAAAATGGTATCTCAAGGCAGCGAAACAAAAACAATCAGAAGCCCAATCCCCAATCCCCAATCCCCAATCCCCAATCCCCAATCCCCATTTTCATAACAAAAATATTAAATGTTTTTTCATATTTATTAAATTTAAAGATTA
>CAMHPA010000121.1 GCA_946186925.1 uncultured Bacteroidota bacterium
GTGGCGGTAAGTGTGTGTGTGCCAGCATTTAATATATCACCATCATTGAAATTAAACACAATCTCTCCGTGGCAGTCTTCACCTATACTGTAAGTGGTGTTGTTTTTCCATTCCCCTTTCAAGGGAACATTATAATTTAAAGATGATGGAACGTTTGAATAATCCCAATCCACATCAGGGTCGGTTAAAGCTTTTGCTTTAATAGTTAATGATATGGATTTTGAGGCATTACCCAAATTGACTGTAATATTGCAATTGGAATTCGAATTTGGACGATAGACTTGTGCTTCGGTATTTGAAAACTTAATTAAGCCATCATTATCACAAGTCCATTGAACAGAATTGCCTGTTCCAATGTGGAACATTTTTTGTATATTGTTAATATCATCATCGGCAACCAATATTATTGGGGTTGCTGCAACAATCATATAATCGGATGTTTCTAAAGCCTTAAGTCTCGGATACATACCTTCGGTAAATGTCCAGTTCTCTGTGCCTAACTCGCTTTGCAATGCTGAGCCTGTCATGCCAGACGTTAGTAATCCTATCGAGCCAACAGGACACATTTGTTTGTCATAGAAGCAATTGTCGGAAGATGTGGCTTTGCCAATATTGACGCAGTTGGTAATGGTACCAGATGAAGCGATTGCAGCTCCGCTGATTTCTCCGGCATTTACGCATTCGCTTATAGTTGTTTCGCCATTTCCCACTATACCTTTACCCTTAACTTTTCCAACATTGAGACATTTACTTATTGTTGTACTATTAGAAGCATTGCCAATAATGCCGCCACCGCTGCCAGTACCGTTAACATAACCGCTGTTTATACATTGCTGAATAGTGCAGTCACTAGAATTGTTACCTATTATGCCACCAATAGCACGACCTTTGATTACACCTATATTGGTACTATTTGTTATTGTAGCTTTTGTTGATGAACCAATAAAACCTCCGCCCATCTCAAAATCTACCTCAATAGCTCCTTGGTTTTCTCCATTATTAATGACAGCGTAATTTCCATTTGAACCGATGAATCCACCAACAGAAGAGTATCCTTTAATTTCCCCATAATTATAGCAATTCGAAAGTGTAGCATTTGTTGAATTACTTCCGATTAGTCCGCCAACTTTCCCATTTTTTTTAGAATCTGTTCCATCGGCTGTGATAGCTCCATAGTTTTTACACTGGGATAAATTAATGTCCATATCACTTTTCCCCACAACACCACCTGCGTTTTGGCCAAAATTGTTTAATGCCGTAATGTCTCCTGAGTTCGTACAATTATTGAATGTTGAGAATCCTTTATCATATCCTACAATTCCACCTATAATCTCACTTTCGGATTTTACTGTACAATTGGTTACACAATTCGATATTATTTCATCATATGAGGCACTCGATAAACTTCCGCCTTGAATTGATGCGTGGATATACCCGCTTGTAATGTTCACATTCGAAACAGTTCCATCCGACAAACTTCCAAACAAACCTAAGTTCGGACAGTTGGGCTGGTTGATGTAAAGATTGCTTATTTCTTTGTTGTTTCCATTAAAGTGACCTTTAAAAGAGTTGTGAGCTCCAATAGGATCCCAATTCGTTCCATTCCATTCTTTTGTTGATTCATTGTAGATGCCGCCAAGGTCAATGTTGTTGTCTAATATAAATGTTACACCTTTAAAACCATCATAATTGGCGCATTCATTGTATGGCGTATTGTTGTTTACTGCATTGCGGAATTTAACAAAATCAGCATAATCGTTTATGTGTAATGTTGGGTATTGGGCATCAGCATTTGTTCGTAAATAGAATATTTTTAGAATCTTACCGTCTTTTGCCGCAATAAGTTGCACAGGCCCCCCCGTAATTGAAACTGTTGCTGATGAACCGTCAATTGAAATTGGCCCAGTTTGGCTCCAAACAATATCATTATATGTTGAAACAGTAAAATTAGAAGTAACGTTATCGACATTTTGGTCACCTGGCAAAATAACAGGAGTAGCTGCTGCTACTATTAGTGCATTATCCTTGCTATTATTATTCAAACGAGGGTATAAGCCATCGGCAAATACCCATTTTGAATCATCGGTGAATTTCCCGGATAATCCTTCTCCTAACAAGTCATTAGTTGGATATCCCTTCATTTTGTTTGGGTCGTCAGTGTTGTTTTCTATTGCTGTTTTCGAAGTCCAACCGTCAGAATAGTTTACCTGTTTGTCGTAGTAGCATTTTTCTGTTGGACTGTTATAGTCTTTATTGTAGCCATATAGATTGCCGCATGTTCTACGCATACCGAAAACCTGCCCTACATTAATGCAATTAGATACATTTGTGGTGTTTTTGTTGCAGAATCCAACCACGCCACCAGAAAAGTTATATACCGAAATAAAACCGTAATTGATGCAATATCGCACCGTGGTAGTCTTCTCAATGTAAGCAACAACTCCGCCGTTCCTTTCCCCCTTGCCATATATGGTGACATTGTTAGCACAGTTTTCGATGATAGAAGCACCTGTCGCATAGCCACATATACCGCCTGTATACATATATCCCGATACAAATCCGCTTGCTATAGTGATATTTTTTAGTGTTGCTCCAGATATGCATCCGAACAAACCAACATATTGGGCAGATGGGTTGTTGTAATACAAATTACTTATTACATATCCATTGCCATCGTATGTGCCTGAGAAAAGATGGGTTGTTGTATCTCCAATAGGAGTCCATTGTGTTCCGCTCCATATTCCATTTTCGTTTTGAACTCCGCCAAGATCAATGTCAGCGGTTTGTATAAAATACTCTTCGCTCAATTTATTACCACTATTTACTTGGTTGGCTAACCACACCAAATCGGCTTTTGTTGCAATTTGATATTTGCCATTAACATCTTGGGAAGGCTGCGCCATTACTGTCGTCGATATAAAAGCGGCAATAGCTAAAAGTGTAAATCCGCGTTTCATAGTTCAATTATTTAAAGGTTATTAAATTCTATTTTGTTATGTTTCTGTTCAATACGTATGTTCAATATTTCCAAACACTTTTTTATACAAAAAATCGATGTTAAAGTTACATTATGCCACCATATAAAAGTGCAATTGTTGACAAAATGTTGTATTTTGTTTATGAAGTGTGCAGTGGAAACTGCTATAAACAATTGTTTTATGGCTGTGAATAATTGGCAATCGTTAACAACTAATTGTCAAACGAATTAGTTTGTTCCACTGTTTCATTATCAATTCTTTGTCGAATCGTTTCGCTTCTTCTACAGCACCAGCCGAAAGCCTTTGACGCAGATTTTCATCATCAATCAGCATTTGAAGTTTGGCGGTAAGGTCGTTAACATCACCATTATTGGCAAGTAGTCCGCTTTTACCATCGGTGATGATTTCGTTCGGACCAGTTTTGCAGTTGAATGCCACGCAGGCACAACCTTGGCTCATAGCATCAAGCAGACTGTTAGGAAAACCCTCGTTGCGCGAAGACAGCACATAGATGCTTTTCGTACGTAATATCTTATCAATATTGTCTTTCCAACCTAAAAATTCAATTTGTTTCTCTAGGCCGAATGATTGCGCCATTTTGCTTATATGGTCGTTGTTTGTCGCACCAATGAACAATAAGCTCCAATTTGGGTGCGAAATGGCGATTTTTGCCCAGGCCTGAATAAGTAAATCAAACCCTTTTACGTACCATCGGTTTTGGGAGCCAATAGCAACAATTGACTTATCGCGGTTGTTGTAATTGGAAAATGATTCGAAAATGGTAGGATTATGAATTACGATTTTGTTTTTCAACCATTTGGAATGATGAAAGTCATCGTAAGATGTAAGTACGACAATATTAGCCATATTGTATAAAAAACGACGGGGAATTGCAATTCCTAAAGTTTGGTGCCTTTGAATAGTTGTTCGTTCCGAAACTATTATTTTCTTTCGTTGGAAGATATTTGATATTAAAATGTAATTGTTGACTTCTACAAGAAATGATATTATTAAATCGGGTGCAACATCCTGTATTGTTTTCTGAATTTTGTTTATTCGCTCAATTGGGTGCAGAATTCTGATTTTGCCGTCTACAGTTATCTTTTGAATTTTTATTTTGGTGTTCAGAGGATAGGTTGGTTGTTTGTCGTTGAAGATAACGGCGGTAACATTATGATTTTCGCATAGGTGGTTAAGCAGGATTGACGCGATGCGTTCTGCTCCACCACCAAATAGTTTGTCGACAAACAAAAGAATATTCATTTTCCCAATACGGTTTTAGATGGCAGAATAAGCCAATCGCCAAATTTATCGTTCCACTCATCCGGCGCCATATTTTTATGGCCAGATTCAGGAAAGAAAGTAAACTCTCCGAAATAAATGCAATTGTTTACGCAGTATAAATCGATTCGAACGTGAGGAATGTCCTTTGATAAGTTTTTTGCTATATCAAGCATCATTCCGAATTTCTCGGGTTTTTTTATATCATAAATACTTTTGCTATGGTAGCCAAAAGTAAAATGCAAAGGATGCCATTTTGTGTCGTAAATATTTCTATGGTGTTCGGTAAATCTGTCATAATCAACTTGTACGCATTTAACATCGCCATTAAAACAATAGAATTTATAATCTATGAGTTCTCCGCTTTCATCTTCCATATATTTTTCGGCAATAATTCTGCGTTGTACATTTTTATACGGCCATTCTCGCACAGATTTCGAAAGGTCGGTTTTTAGAGATTTATTGAGTTTTTTAATTGTTTTTTTTATATCGAGTTTGCTTTTGTCTTTGCAGATGATCACACCTGAACTTCCCCCACTATGAGTTGTTTTTAACACGAATCTGTCGGGTAGATTGCAAAAGTCAATGTCCTCAGGATGGTTCCATACACCTATTGTGGGGTTAATGTGTTCCGAGCCAATTTTACTTGAGACATATTGTTTCGCTGCATATTTATCAACCATTTGGGTGTATTCCGTATCCCGATTATACAATTTCAACCATTGCAGTTTTTCTAAATATGTTTTAGGATTTTTCCAATGGATGAATTTGCCGAAATGCAAGAAAAACAAAATTTGCAAATAAGGCTTATCGGGCAACCAATTGCAGAGCCTTGTATATAAGGCTATTATAATACGGGTGGGATGATATATGTAGTGACTGATATTTTGCATTTGCGATATAATTAAGTATCATTTTCGGGTGATTTCTTCGATCAGATTATCCCATTTCGAAAAAAAAATATTTTTATCGAATCGTTTAACATTTTCAATAGCATTTGCAGAAAGGCGTAAGCGAAGATTTTCATTGTCAATCAACAATTCTATTTTAGCGGCAATGTCATTGACGTTTTCGCTTTGGGCAATAATACCGTCAACGCCATCGGTAATTATCTCTTTTATGCCTCCTTCACAGTTTGTACCGATGCAGGCGCATCCTTGACTCATTGCCTCAATCAAGCTGTTTGGGCAACCCTCATATCTCGATGCCAAGATGAAAATGCTTTTAGTCCGCAATATTTCCGCGACATTGTCTTTCCAGCCTAACCATTCAATTCTTTCTTGTTTGACAGATCCTATTATATTGAGAATGCTACGATTGTCAACTCCGCCTAATATTCCCAAATTCCAATCAGGGTGTTTTGCTGATATTAATGCCCAAGATTTTATAAGCAGGTCAATTCCTTTTTGGTACCATCTGTTTGTCGGGGCAATTGTGATAATGTTTTTTTCTCGGTTGTCGTAATTGGTGTAGATGGGAAATGTCAAGGGATTATATATGACTATGCTTTTTTTGTGGAATCTGGATATTTCACAGTCCGCTTTCGTTACAAAAACAATTTTGTCTGCGGTAGGATATATTAGT
>CAMHPA010000122.1 GCA_946186925.1 uncultured Bacteroidota bacterium
TTTTTCTATGACCTCCACCATGTTGAGAAAGTTCATATTCAATAAAATAACGGTTGTCTTCTTGAATAACTAAAAAATCTGTTCCGTAAAATATACTATCAGTATTTTCATGTCTCTCCGAAATAACAGGGTCTCTATCCCATTGAAAAATAAGATTATGTAATTTGTGCTTTCGGAAAAGTTCATTTATATTCCTTTCGCCATTCTTTATATTTTCAAATATTTCCTTAGGTATATTAATAAATTGCTCTTTTCTAAATAAAGAACCCTCTATTGGTGTTACATGCAATATTGCTATACCTTTTTCATTTTTCGTAACTGTCCAACCATTGTCTAATTTATACTCAACTTGTTTCATAATCGGTTATTTAAAGTGGAAAGTATTTGAGTAATTTGGATTTGATATAAAGTATCTTCTATCGTTTCCGCTTGCAGTTATAATTATTTTGAACCCCTTTTCCAAAGATAAAACAAAACCAAAAGCAACAGCGCCGCTAATACATAAATCCGAAAAGCCAGAACGGAATGGCTATTCTTCCTCCAGTTTCCGCATCTCGGCCTTTACAAAATCCATCAGCTCGGCAATGTAATCGGTTGTGAAGCAGAATTTTATGCCGGCGGCTTCGTAAATTTCGGGGATTGAGCGGCTGTAGCCAAGGCGCAGCGCGCGTTTGTAGTCGGCAATGGCTTGTTGCGGGTTCTCGGTGTGGCGTTTCCAAATGCTTATGGCGCCCAGCTGGGCAAAGCCGTATTCAATGTAGTAGAATGGCAGTTCGAAAATGTGCAACTGTCTCTGCCAGCGGTTGTTATAGGCGTCTTCGTAACCCGAGTAATCGACCATGCGGCTGCCGAACTCGGCCATAATATCGCGCCAGGCGGCGGTGCGTTGTTCGGCTGTATTTCCCTTATTCTCATACAGATAGTGCTGGAACTTATCGACGGCGGCAATCCACGGCAGGCCCATCACAACATCTTCCAACTGATTGATTTTGGCTATTTTGAGCTCGCGCTCGTTGCTGAAAAAATGGTGCCATTGCGACATCGAAATCAGCTCCATACTCATACTGGCCAGCTCGGCAACTTCGGCGGGCGTGTCTTTGAAGTGCACAAGCGGCTGGTCGGCGGTTAGGAAAGCGTGAACGGCGTGGCCGCCTTCGTGCATCAGCGTCACCATATCGTGCAGATTACCAGTGGTGTTGGCGAAAATGAAGGCGGTGTTGCTGCGGTAGAGCGGATAGTTGTAGCCGCCGGGCGCCTTGCCCACGCGCGACTCAAGGTCGAGACGGCCCATCCGAGACATCGCGCTCATTATCATCCCCAGTTCGGGGTCGATATCGCGGAAGCAGAGAGCGGTTTTGCGCACCAGGTCGGCAGTCGATTCAAAGGGCTTCAGGTGCGTGCCCACGGGCAGGTCGACGGCCAAATCGTAGGGGCGCAGCACGTCAAGGCCCATCAGCTGGCGGCGGCGCTCGTTCATCTCGTCGACAAGCGGCACAACCACTTCGGCCACCGAGCGGTGGAAATCGCGGCAGTCGGCGGCGGTGTAGTCGAAGCGACCCAGCTGGCGGAAACGGAAGTCGGTGTAGCACTGGAATCCGGCGTTGGCGGCAATTTTGTTGCGCAGGCCCATCAGTTTTTCCATCAGTTTGTCGATAGCGGGCTTGTCGGCCAGGCGGCGGGCTATCATCTTATCGTACACCTGTTTGCGCACGTCGCGGCTGGCGGTTTTCATATAGTTCGACGCCTGCTGCATTGTCATCTGGCGGCCATCGACATCGACGGTCATTTTTGCGCTGATAGCGCCAAACTCCTGCTCGGCCTGCTGCAGTTCGGCTTCAAGGGGCACGTTCTCTTCGCGGAACAGCTCGTTGCTGTTGCGAATGGCGCGCACCATTGTGAAAAGTTTGGCTTTGTCGATATGAAGTTGCACGTCGGGCGTCAGAAAACGCTTCTCCAATTTATTGGAAATCAGTGTAATCTCCGGCTCAATTTCGGTCACAAACGTGTCGAAGGCGGCTTTGGCGGCGGCGTCTTCGGTGTTGCAACTGTTTTTTATGTATCGCCAGGCGAAATCTTCTTCCACAAAACTGTCGATTTCGCTCCAGTCGAGCAGCCACTGCCACACATCGCTGTTGGTTTTCAGCGGGCGCTCAAGCAGTTCGTCGTAGTATGGTTTCAGGTCGGCGAATGAGTTTATTGTCAGATTATCAGAGATTTTCATTGTGATTGTGGTGTTAGGTATTAGTTAATTACGAATTGTGAATTACGAATTACGACCATAGTCTGTTGTCTGAAGTCTGTTGTCTGAAGTCTGTTGTCCGTTGTTTATTCTACTATTCCCATTTTGCGGTAGGTTTCTTCAAGTGCTTCGTTGTTATCGGTGATAACCAGCAACTTATCGCCGGCCATCAGTTGGGTGCTGCCGGTGGGCACAAAGAATGTGTCGCCACGGCGGACCATAATCACCAGCGTTTTTTCGGGCATACCCAAATCCATCAGGCGCGAGCCGTTGCTTAAAATGCTGTCGGTTAGCAGGATTTCGGATGTTGCCGATTTAATCTCTTCGGGGAAATCAATGTCGAAATTCTTGGGTTTGAGTGTGTTGTCGGGCTTTTCGGCCACCTTGAGCCGCTTGGCCACAAACGGCAGCGTGGTGCCCTGCAGAATGAGCGACACCAGCGTGCAGAAGAATACCAGATTGAAAATCAGGCGGGCGTGCGGCACATCGTTGGCCAGAGTGAGAATGGCGAAAATGATTGGCACCGCGCCGCGCAGACCAACCCACGACACGAAAACCTTGTCGCGGAACTGGAATTTGCGGAACGGCATCAGCGACAGAAAAACGCTGACGGGCCGCGTAACGAACATCATTGCCACGCTGATAAGCAGTCCGGGAACGATAATCGGCTCTAATTCAGACGGATTGACGAGCAAGCCGAGCGTCAGGAACAGGCAGAGCTGGCTCAGCCACGAAAGGCCGTCGAAGAAGTTCGACGTTGAGCGCTTGTGCACAAACCGCGAGTTGCCAATGACCAAACCGCCCACATACACAGCTAGATAGCTGTTGCCGTTAAGGTAGTAGGTGGACGAGAAAATGAAAATGCAGAACGTGAGCACCAGAATGGGGTAGAGCGTGGCGTTTTCCATTTTCAGCCGGTTGATAACGATAACCAACAGAGAACCAAGCAGGTAACCAACGGCGCCGCCAATCACCAGCTGCATCAGCACCGACACAAAAGCCATCAGGTAGGACGGCTCGGCGTCAGAATTTATCAAACCTATCAGCGTGATTGTCAGCACGTAAGCCATCGGGTCGTTGCTGCCGCTCTCAAGTTCGAGCGTGGGGCGCAGGTTGTGTTTCAGCAGAAGCCCCTTCGAGCGCAGAATGGAAAACACTGACGCAGAATCGGTTGACGATATTGTGGCGGCCAGCAACATCGCGGTAAGCACGCCAATGCCCACCGATTTCATTGTGAGCCCCAGAATCAGCCACGCGGCAAAACCCGTGAGAATGGCCGTGAGCAGCACCCCGACGGTGGCTAGCACAATTCCAGGCGCAATAACGGGCCGAATGTCGTTGATTTTGGTATCCATTCCGCCCGAAAACAATATGATACAGAGAGTTACAGTGCCAATGGTCTGCGCTAGATTGTAGTTGTCGAACTTGATTCCCAGGCCATCGCTGCCAAAGAGCATTCCCACGCCCAGAAACAGAAGAAGAATGGGCACGCCGAACTTGCTGCTGGCTTTCCCCACCAGAATGCTCACAAAAAACAATATCGAAACCACCAGAAGCAGCAGTTCTATCTGAATATCCATTGCTCACAAAATTGCGTCCAGCCAAGGCCGGACCTTGTTTATTGTTGCGCAAAGTTAACGGAATAAAGGTGGGTTGGACAAAAAGTTTTTGGGCAATTTTGGCGGTTTTCAGAAAGATTTGTCCTGCTCATACAAATCGTATATGCCGTTGTCATCATTGTCGCCAATCAGCTCACCTAATGTGAAGTAGAGAAGTCCGCCCAAAAGAAGCATTGAAGCGTTTTTGATTTTTTCGCCGTCGCGATGTTTTTTGCCATCGTCAACAAACGACGATTCAAGGTCGTTCCGTTGCGATTCGGCAAGTTGTTTCCGTTCGCGCACTGCATTTGAAATTGTTGGTACGCTCAAGGCGAAATGCGTGCAGGCGGGTGCGTTCTGTTCCTTCGGTTTGCGGTGGGCGCGGATGTCGGCGTCGGCGCTGAAGTGCAGTTTTACCGGTTCGGTGCAGATTCTGAAGTCCGCATTGCTGAGCATCAGGCAGTTGTGCGTTTCCGCGGAAGCGCCGGCAAAATCGGGAAGCTCAATGCCGTCAAACACAGCCTTTATGGCTTTTTCGTTGCCGGTGTGTGCAAATCCGCCAATCGCTGCAAGCATAAAAGCGGACAAGCAAATGACTGTTTTGTAATATTTTAGCATTGAGTGTGCCATTTGAATTGGAATGTCAACACTTATAAGACAATCTTCGGGGCTGCAACCCTACCGTCTGGCGCATATTTGCAAAAAAAATCCGCGTCCGAAAATCAATCAGACGCGGATTGCGGTTTTATATTTCTGTCAATCAGAATTTTACTCTCTTCAGCGCGAACGCTTTCAGCAGCCATCGCGGAAGCGGCTTGTCCATACCGCGCTTGTGAAGGTCGATAACCAAGCCCAACTTCTTGACAATGGGCACTTTGTGAGTCTCAACGAACTCAATGAGCGTGCCTTCGGGTGCCTGAATGTAGGCGAAACTTCCGGCGGCCTCACCCATATCGAAGGTGTTGCCGGCGCGCGTGCTGTCAACGGTGAACGGGAAGCCTTTCGACTTCACAAACTCGCGCAGGTCGTCCATATTGGCAATGTCGTAGCAGATTTGAATGTAGCCCGGGTCGCCCCAGATACGCCCGTCGAAAATGCCTTTCGGCTCGCGGTCGAGAACCTGCACCAGCTCAATCTGCGATTTGCCAAACACCGGCGAGAAAGCGCCGTGGCCCTCGCTCGTCTGCGCAAGCAGCATACGTCGGTAGCGGTTGCCACTGCCCGGAACGCCGCCCCAGTCGGCAAACACGTCTTCCTTGTCATAAACCACTTTGTCGTAGCCCAGAATGTCGCGGTAAACGGGCAGACTTTCGTCGATGTTTTTAACACCAACAACGCCGCCGAAAACGCCACCATTCACAGCCTTTGTGCTTGTGAAAATCGACGATTCCTGCACAAATTCCCAAAGGTTGCCGTACAGGTCCTTCATATAGAAGTGCTCGGTTCCTGCGGGGTCTTTCTCAACCGATGTCAGAAGGTCCAAGCCTTTGCTGCTGAAGGTGTTATATGCTTTGTGGATGTCGGTGGTCTTCATCTTTGCAATGCAGACGCCAAGGTCGCCAATCTGGATTTCGAATTTTGGCATCTCGGGCGTTTTGCCAGTGTGTTGCCAAATCTCGAAACCGCCGCCGCCTTGCATATTCAGGGCGAAGATTGCGCGGCGCTCGCGCTCTTTTCCGCCAGTGTGGGGCAGCATAAGCTTTGCCACAGCGGCTTCGTCGAACACCTTCACGTCCATTCCGAAATTCTTGTTGTACCATTCCCAGCCTTCCAGAACGTTCGGAACACCGACGCCCATCTGCTGAATACCATTTATTTGATGTGCCATATCTTTATTGTTTAATCGGTTAATCGTTGAATTGTTTAGTAGAGACGTGGCGCGCCGCGTCTCTACGGTTTTGTCATTTATCACTATTTTGTTGAATCAACTCTCGAAGCCAGAAAATAGAACAACCCCGGCAGCCACTTG
>CAMHPA010000123.1 GCA_946186925.1 uncultured Bacteroidota bacterium
CATAACGTTTTTTGAACTGGCGCCACTGCTCAGTTTAAATATTTTAGGAAAGCTAGTCTGCATAATCCAATCCACAGCATCTTCGCGTTTGTAAAATATATATGTCGGGACAATTGGCGCACCGATTGATTCAAGTAGATATTTTTGACTGATTTTATCATCATAATGCCAACAAGTGTCATAGTTCGGGTAGCAGATTTTCCCCATCTGTTTTTCAATCACATAAATTAATTGTTTGGCAAACAGATAATCTTTGTATTGATACAAATGATGATGCCACATAAATACATCGCAGTCGGCAATTTGTTCTAAAATGTTGTTGGCATACGCGTCGACAATCTTGTATTGAATATTGTGTTGTTTGCAGTATTCAATCCAATGCTCTATATGAGCCCGGCCGGTGATGAATGGCGATTTTCATTTTTTACAAAGCAAACAATAATATCAATATGGCGAGTGAACAATCATTGCCGAAAATTGCCAATTATATTTTTTGCCATTTGTCCCCATAAATTCTTAATAATCAGCCGTTCATTTCTAATTGTAAGCAATAATCCAAAATAAGCGGTCAAACAAATTGTTATCGAAACTATTTGTAAAACAATTGTATCACAAACTTCCGATAAAAAATAGGTGATTACAACCATTATTCCGCACCCTATCAATTCGGGCAAAATGTTGCCGATGACTTTGAATGGGGAAAGACGGATTAGCAGAAATATGGTTATTAAGTGTAACGAGAGCAGCCAGAGTTTTGTAAGAGTACGCGCTACAAACATTGTCTGAAAACCGTATCTTGCTGAGATGAGTATTGTTGGAATGGTTACGATTGCGAATAAAGAAGAAAGAATCACGGAAATGTGTGGCTTGTTAAGTGCGACGTATGCATTGCTGCAAAACCGGTTGATTGTTAGGCTGAAACAGTGAATCAGGCCCCAAATACCAATTAGCGGAGCGGCTTCGGTCCATTGGCTGCCGAGAAATATTCTTGTGATTAAATCGCTGTATAAGAAAATGATAAAACCAACGGGCAGAAGTATAATGCTGAAATATTTTTGCATTTTCAGCATTGCGTCGCGCAGTTGGGGAACATTGTTTTGCAGTTTGGAATATGTGGGTAAAAGCAGAGGAATAAAACTTTTTGAGAAGATCCTCAACATATTAGTCGATGTGTTGATGGATGTTTTGTAGATGCCCAGCGTGTGCTGGTTGAATTTCCTGCCTGCGATGAAAATGTCAAGATAATTGTTGGTCCAACTCAAAAATTGGTCTATAATTATCCACACACAAAACCCAAACATTTCCTTCAGCCGCTTGAAACTATAATAGAGTTTTGGTTTCCAATCCGAATAGATGGTAAACACTGTGGCGGCAACCAATCCATGTATCAAACTGCTGATTATCAGAGCCCAATAGCTACGTAGCCAGAAAGCGAGCGGGATTGTGACGAAAAATGTCAGACCCAAACCTATCATTCTCACAATGAATGGAATGCGGAAGTTTAAGTTCCGTTTGTAGATGGCGCTTTGAATACTCGAAAACGCAGCAATGGGGATAGCCGCGCAGGCCACGGCAATGGCGGTTTCAAGGCCGGGGCTGCCGACAAGGCGGGCAATGGGGTAGCGGAAAGAGATTATTATCCCCCAGATAATCAGGCTCATCACCAGGTTCGACCAGAAGGCTACGTTGATGCTTTTGTTGCGGTCGTCGTCATCGGCAAAATCGTGCTGGATGATGTATTTCTGAAACCCCGCATCGGTGAACAGCTCGGCAAATGAGATAATGATGGTAGTTGTAGCCACGGCGCCGTAGGCTTCGGGCGTGAGCAGGCGCGCCAGAATCATTGTCGATATGGGCGAGACCAGCTTTGATGCTATCTCTGTCAGGGCTGACCATTTGGTGGCGGTTACAACTTTCGATTCCAAACTGTTCATACCGCAAAAATATTCCAAAAACGCGGAAGTTGGAAGGCCGATATTGTTAGCAACCCGGTTAATTTCTATTTATTGGGCGCGGTTTGCGGCTATCGACATTTTTGGATATTTGCCGCAATCGAAAAACGGTATGATTTTGAAAAAGTTGCTTTTAATATTGGCTTGCCTGTCGGCGATGGGTGTCGCGATGGCGCAAGAACCTGATGATGAATTTGTTGCCGATGAGCAGGACGAAGAAGGCATCGGCCCTGACGAGCAGCAGATTCCTAATTTCCTGCCTGAGGCCATCGACACGGTTGACACCGACGACAAGTTTGTGAAGATTGTGCTCTACAACAACAAGACGTGGGACTATGTGGATATGGGCCGACCCGTGATTGACGACACCGATATGGACACGCTCTTCTGGAACAACAATATTCACTCGTATAAAGAAGTGTCATTGAGTGATTTACCTGATGAGATTGACTTGATGCTGGTCGATTCGACGCACGCTTTTTGTGCGCCTGTCACAGGCCGAATCACATCAAAATATAGTTTTCGCAAGGGGCGCAACCACAATGGCACCGACATCAAACTTGAGGTTGGCGACCCAGTGCGCGCCGCTTTCGACGGCAAGGTGCGCGTGTCGGAATACACCAAGCGCACGGGCGGATACGGCAACCTGATTGTGCTGCGTCATGCCAATGGACTTGAGACTTACTACGCCCACCTTTCGGCGCGGAATGTGCAGGTTGGCGAACTGGTGAAGGCGGGCGAGATTATCGGCAAAGGCGGCAACACTGGCCGCAGCACGGGTTCGCACTTGCATTTCGAAGTGCGCTACCACGGCCAATCGTTTGACCCTGAACGACTTGTCGATTTTCAGACGGGCGCTTTGCGCGACACGCTCTACACCATCAAGAAGCACTATTTCAGCATCTACTCGCACTACGGCCTGACCGATGAGCAGTCGCTGGCCGAGTCGCAGCACAAGACCTATAAAATCAAGTCGGGCGACACGCTGAGCGGCATCGCGCACAAGAACGGCACAACTGTCAGCATCTTGTGCAAACTCAACGGCATCAAACCGACAACCGTGCTGCGCGTCGGGCGGACGATTTTTGTGAGGTAGGCATTAGGGGGTAGGCACTAGGCATTAGTTAATTACGAATTTTGAATTACGAATTACGACCACTGACTGAAGTCTGTTGTCTGAAGTCCGTTGTCCGTTGTCTTATTCAATCCTTCAAAGCTTCAATCCTTCATCGCCAATTCAATCAGCCTTTCAATGTGAATATCCACGCTGTCGAGGCAGGGGACGAGGCTGTTGCTGTTGTTCAAGAGCAGCGGCAGTTCGGTGCAGCCAAGAATTATGGCTTCAATGCCGTCGTCGGTGCGCATCCGCTCAATTATCTGCTGAAACTCGCGCAGCGTGCTCTCTTTCACAATGCCGTTTTCCAGTTCTCGGTAGATGCGTTCCGCAATCAGTTGGCGTTCAGCGGGTTCGGGAATTATAACGTCGATGCCAGCGTTGGCAAACGGCTTCTTCATATAGTCTTTTTCCATTGTGAAGATGGTGCCAATCAGCCCTACTTTGCGGTAGCCTTTGGCTGCGGCCGCGTCGCACACAGCCTGCGGTATCGAAACCAGGCTGACGCCCGTTTTCTCAACCACGCGGTCAATTACAAGGTGCATTGTGGCGGCCGTGAGCGACACCACTTCGGCGCCCGAGCGTACAAGGCTATTCACCTTTTCGGCCAGATGGTCGGTCAGCAGGTTGAGGTTGCCTTCCGTCACCATATTCCACACACTGCGAAAATTCACACTCTCGATGGCAATGTCGGGCATTGCCTTTCCGTCCGTCAGTCGGTCGATGCGTTGGTTCAGTTCCTTGTAGTACATCAGTGTCGATTCGGGGCCCGTGCCGCCTACTAAACCTATCTTTTTCATTATTGATTTTTGATTTATGATTGAACGCAGATTTAATTGTTTCTAACCGATTTTATCAGATTCAATCAGAATAAGTTATCGGTTAAAATCGGATTGAATCGGTTAGAGAAATATCTCTTCGCATTCAGCCTTCATTGTTAATTATTAATTATTAATTGTTAATTGTTCATTTAGCGAGTTGATAATCTCATTGCGCAAATTGCTGATTTCTTGCCGTTTATCGGCCTTGATTCGGCGGAAGCGGACCATTCGGCAGGTGCGTTTCAGGAATTGCCAGTAGTTCCACGCAAAGATGCCCAGCGCAGGAAGCATACAGGTGTAAATGATTGCTGCCCAGATGTTTGCCAACCAAAGTAAGAGCACGAATGTCAGCGTGTAGAATAGCGGAATTGTGAGCAGAACCCATACCGTGTAGCGGATTGTGCCTTCGAACATCTTGTCTTTCAGACGGTTAATGAATATATTGGGCAGAATGTAGATAAGCAGGTTGGGGCAGAGGCTCACAATCCAGGCAGGGGCTAAGATTGTCAGCGACAGCACGTTAGCCAATGTTTGTGCGCCGCTTGCGTTGCGCGCAACTTCAAGGTCGGTGATGCGGCTGTTGGTTAGCATCTGTTTGTATTCCAACGCTTTGCTGTAGATGCTGGCAACGGCATTGGGCTTTTCGGCTTTCAGAGAATCGAGTTGTGCCACAAGCATTTTGTCGGCTTCCAATTGGTCGGGGAAATAGTTGGGATTCAGGTTGTTGGCTGCAGCGAACCGCCGTCCGTAAATGCTGCGCAGAAAATCGATGGCTTCGTAGTTGTCCAAATCAGTAATGTCCAGCATCATACTTTCTATCTGACTGAATACCAATGCGCTCACTTCGCGTTGAGCGGTGCGTGGCTTGGTCTTGTACAACTCGTAGAAAGGCGCAATCGAAACGGGTTTGCCAACTTTTATAATCAATTCATTTTGAATGCCATAGTAGTCGGAATAGTGGTTACAGCAGGGCAGAATGAACACTTCGGTTTGGAAATTGTCCATCTGTGCGGCTTCGAACGCCATCTTGGTGTAGCCCGACGAGAACGGCCCAAGCCAGCGCTTGTCTTGATGTACGCCTTCGGGGAACATTATAATGGTGTTGCCGTCGATGAGCGATGTTTCCGACTCGTTGAAGGTGCTGTTGTTCCGCGCAAGCGCTTCTTCGCCGTCGAAATTGAGGCGGAAGGTTGGCAGCAGACCGATGCTGCGTAAGAATTTGCGCGTCAGGCAGTTGTATTCAATCACATCGGCACGAGCCAGAATGTGCGGCTTGCGGTCGCGGAAGCAGAAAATCAGCCCCAGCGGGTCGTTGAGGCAGTTTTGGTGGTTCGATGTCACAATGAGCGGCACCCCTTCGGCGGGCATATTTTCAAGCCCGATGCGGTGCACACGCTTGTAGAAAAGCCTGTCGTGAATGAGTCGCAGATAACATCTGAACAGTTGATATATAATGTTTTGCTTGTGCGTCTTCGGCATATTGTCGTTAGTTTTTACGAGCGCAAATATAGGAAAAAGCGGCGTTTGCGGGCTAATCTTTGATTTGGAATGCCGAGAGACGTTTTTTTTCGCACTGCCCCGACAGGTATCGGGGACACAGAATACACTGCGGTTTTACACTTTTAAGTGCGGAAAAATGTAAAAAATCACATTTTTCCTGACTTATTTGTGTAAAACGGGAATTTTTATGATTCCGAATGCCCCCAAACCCACTTCAAAAAATATCAATTTGAAGGCCGAATGAAATCTTGACATAATTAAAGTTTTCCCAATTAAAAAAGAGTCGCCAAAATGACAACCCTTTTTCGACCAGGGACACCCCAATCCAATTGAAATCATTGATTTCGTTGCAAATATA
>CAMHPA010000124.1 GCA_946186925.1 uncultured Bacteroidota bacterium
TGCCTTACGGACATTTTCCTGAAAACAAAATAACATTGGTTATAAAGGAAAATCATTAACAAGTGTTACAAGCAAAAAAAGGGAGCACCAACTGATGCTCCCTTCAAACGAGATTGCTCTCTAATTACTTATTACCAATTAGCGTGCTGTACAAGCTCAGGGTTAAGGTTAAGTGCATCTTCCGGGAATGGGAAATACTCGTGTTTACCTACAGTAAAGCGGTCTGTAACATTACCCTCAGCCAATGGATGTTTAGTAACAGAAACAAACTTATGTTCTTTCTGATAGTAGTTTGCATCATACATATCATTTCCTTCTGGAACAAAGAACAAATCATACAGGAATGGAATGTTGTCGGTTACTTTATCAAATATGGCCTTAATATCAAGACCGTTTTGTTTGTTCCAACGAACCAAATCAAAGAAACGGCAACCTTCGAACCACAATTCATATTGTTTCTCATCCATCAATGTTTCCATTGTAAGATCAGTTACAGGTGCACCAGCGCGTTCCTGAATCTTATTCAGATATTTTTTACCTTCAGCAGTGTTGCCACTCTTTAAGCATGCTTCTGCGTAGAGCAGATAGGCCTCGCCCAATCGTGCTATAACGAAGTTTGCCATGTTAGCGTCGGCACGGGTTGATTTGTCGGTAGGAAGAGTCATCTTTTTAATTGCCATATATTCGCAACGAGAGTAAGCACCAGTCGGGGCATTAATACCACGACTTGGATCAGCCTTTTTCTGTTCGAGTGTAAGATGAGCAGTGTCTGCTGGCCAGCCGCAAAGAGTTTCGTCATACAGAAGCTCGTCAGGTGTGAGGAATGTAGCTATACGACGTTGGCTGTTTGGCTCGTGTGCATACATCTTTTTAGCAAACTGGTCATTGATGGCACCGCCGCCCCAACCACCGGCAACACCCATAATATTAGGAATTGTCGGGAGGTCATCAGAACGCCAGCTGATAACATTAGTTGCCATCCAGCCACCGCGAAGCATTTCTGTGAAACTATTGGCATCTGCGTTTTCAACAATATTGCATTCCAATATTTTCTCAGCATTGCCATCGCCTTCAATATGTGTCAAATCGCGGAATTTATCAACCAAAGCATAATTTGGTGACTCGCAAAGAGGTTTTAAATATTTTTCAGCAGTAGCCCAATCGCCGAGAAATACTGCGCATTTGCCGGCAACAAACTGAGCAAAACCCTTTGTGATTCTATAGCAACCTTCCTTGTCCGAAGCACCTTCGCGCTCTTTCAAGTCTGGCATAGATGCCTCACATTCAGCAATACACCATTTAAGTATCTGTTCCTGACTTTCAGCGTTCTTTACATAGTCGGTAGTCAGTTCAGGAACCAATGGCGGATTTTCAAAGAACAGGGCAGCCATCATGTGGCTGTAAGCACTCATAACGCGAGCTTCAGCAATTGCAGCTTTTTTAGCAGGAGTGTCACCAACAATGTTCGCCTTAAGCTGGTTGCACATGAAAATAATTTTGTACAACCTGTTATAAACAGCTTTTACTTGAACATTCTTGGTATCATAGCGGAACTCGTCGAACTGACGGATGTCAAAGTGGTCAGTAATGTCCTTACCTGCAGAGAAAACATCATCTGCAGAATAGTTCAGAACTGTCAAAAACGGGCTGCCAAATTGACTGCCATCGCCCCAGTCTGCTGCAGCAATACGATCTGTCAATTCTGCATAGCAGCTAAGTAAAAGTGATTGGGCAGCCTCTTCTTTGGCAAAGAATTCATCGGCAGAAGTAGATGCTTTCTGCGGAATATCAAGCAAATCCTCACTGCAGGCTGCGGTAAACAAACTGGCACCAATAACAAGTGCATATATTAATTTATTCATTTTCATATTCTTTAATTGTTAAAATTAGAATTTAAGATTAACACCAAATACGACTTTACGCATAGTTGGATATTGGCCTAAATCCATACCAGGACCGTTAGCTCCGTTGTTTGCGGTTTCCGGATCAAGACCTGGATACTTGGTAATTGTAAAGAAGTCATCAAATGATACAAAGCAACGTGCGTTTTGGATAAACACTTTTTGAGTTAACTCTTTAGGCAGTGTGTAGCCAAGCTGTATTTGTTTGATTTTGAAATATGAGCCATTGAATACAACTGCGTCAGATGACCAATACATTTTGCTGTTAGCAACATCTTTAGGCAAATTGCCTTTCTTCATTTCATCATAGAAGTATTTAGAAATGTTGTTGTATCCCTCATAATACAAAGCATAGTAAATGTCTCTGCCACCGGCACCTGTACCAAACAGTAAGAAGTCGAGACCTTTGTATTCGAGATTAACAGTCAAGCCGTAAGTGAATTTCGGGTTACCATAACCAACATTGGTCTGGTCGTGCTCGTCAACATTACCATCACCGTTCAAATCATAAAATTCAGCATTGCCGTCAGCCTTCATTCCTTTGTATTTGTAACCATACATATACCAAATTGGCTCACCCTCTTGGAAGCGGGTAGTAAGAGTACAATAGTTAGAACCGCCTACACCAGAACCGCTCTGATACTCACCCATTAACGGAGTCAGATAAGTGGCCTCGTTTTTAAGTGTTGCAAGGTTGGCATTAATGTTGTAGTTCAAGTCGCCAACTTTGTCGCGCCAAGCAGCTTCAAATTCAATACCTGTATTAAGGATTTCACCACCGTTGATTGTTGTGCTGAGTGAACCTGCTTCAGAAGGAGTGGTAACACTGAACAACAAATCTTTTGTCTTCTTATTGAAATAGTCAACACCTAATGACAAGCGGTTCGATAAGAAACGGAAATCCATACCTAAGTCAATTTGATCAGAAGTTTCCCAAGTCAAATCAGGATTGGCCACGCCGCTTGGAGCAGAACCGTTAATTATCTTTCCGTCATCTGATTGATAGTATTTGCTGTTCTCACTGATACCAGTTTTGTATGGGTAACCGCTCAACACGCTGATGTTACCATTACGGCCCCAAGAAGCTCTCAGTTTCATGAACGACAAGATCTCAGTACTGATGTTGTTACGAATAAAATCCTCGTTACTGATTGTCCAGCCAGCTGATACTGATGGGAATTTACCCCAACGGTGATCTTTGTCAAGTTTCGAAGTGTCGAATGCATCGGCACGTAAAATGAATTGCAAATTGTAGCGGTCGTTAAAAGAATATCCCACACGACCGAAGTATGACAAATTACGATGCAAGCTGGGTTGATTGCTTGTGTTTCTTGATGTTTCAGGATTCCGGTTCACCTGACTTACATAGCGGTAGTTGTCTTTATATGAATTCATAATGTTTGAACCGTTTGCACCAGCAGTAACATTATCACTACTACTCTCCGTAAACGACATACCAACCATAGCACTTACATTATGTACGTCGGCAAACGTCTTATTAAAGTTCACGAAGTTTTCCCACATGTAGTAGATGCCGGTATTTGCAGTTGCCGAAATACTAAATCCATCGCTCTTAGCCTTAGAGTTCATATAGTAAGGTTCTCCCCAGTTATGGCTTGTACTGTTAGACAAACGGTATCCAAAACGAGATGTGTATGTTAACCATTTAAATGGTGAGAAGTCGGCATGGATAGAACCACGAACGGTTACACCTTCATCTGTTTGGAATGCTCTGTCGCGCTGTACGAATGGGTTACCACCATTTTGGCGCTGATTGAAGTATGAAGTGGCATAGAAACCTTTATCATCGCCATAGAAACGATATGTAGTGTCAGAGCCATCAGCCATAGCAGCATCATACGCTTTCTTCATATCTACTATGAACTGTTCAGGTTTTGTCCAATGGGTAGGAGTCAGAGGGTCCATCATCAAAAGAGTCTGGAATGCAGAACCGTAGCTTCTTTCTGACAAGCCTTTGCTTTTCCATTTTTCTATAGATGTGTTGTTTCCAACTTTCAACCAGTCGTTGATTTTATACTCACCATTCAATTGGGCAGTTAAACGCTCATAAACATCTTTATGGCCTTTAACAATACCGTCCTGGTTCACGTAGCTGATGCTGGCAAAATAGTTGCCTCTTTCATTACCACCTGTAACCGACAAAGTGTGTTGTTTTGCCCATGTGTTCTCAAAATACTCTTTCATCCAATCGGTATCAGTTTTCGGATCCCAACCAAATGAGGTTTGAGCGGTAGCCATATCGGCATCTACGTCTTCACCTAAGAACTTCATCCATTCAATGAATTCTTTTGCATTAAGCAATTCGGGAACGTTGCCAAGGCTCTGGAGTGTCCACTTGCCGTCATAGTTAATGGTACCGTTACCTTTCGATTTCGATCCGTTCTTGGTTGTGATAAGGATAACACCATTACCAGCCTGAGCACCATAAACGGCTGCAGAAGCGGCATCCTTCAATACCTCCATTGATTCAATCATCGAAGGATCAAGGTACTGAATGTTATCAACGATAAGACCATCCACAATCAAAAGCGGGCTCAGGTTCGAGTTGTTAGTTTGGTTAGAAGATACACCACGAACGCGAATTTGAGCGCCCTCACCTGGTTTACCAGAATTGGTAATGATTTGAACACCAGCGGCCTTACCTTGCAAAGCAGCTCCGGCATCAGTTGTTGAGCGGTTTTTAAGAGCATCTTCGTTAACTGAAGCGATGGCACCGGTAACATCACTCTTGCGTTGCACACCGTAACCTACAACCACAACTTCGTCCAGGCCTACAAGGTCAGGAAGCATATTTACAGTGTATGGACCTGCTCCGGCTATAGTAACTTCTTCGTTCACATAGCCTACAAACGAAATAACAAGAACATCGCCATCTGAGGCTTTCAACGAGAATTCACCATTGCCTGTTGTAATGGTACCTGTTGTTGTTCCTTTGATTATCACATTTGCTCCAGGTATGGGTTGTTGTTCATCGTCAAAAACTTTACCCGTTACATCATGCGCCTGAGCAAAAACTCCTGCTGAAAGCAGAAGCATTGGCAGTGCAAGCACTGCGCTTTTCAGATACATTTTCATCATAAATGTTTTTTTTAGTTTAATAATTATTGTGTTAGTGTTCGGACATCGCTGTCCTTTCTTTGTTTTAGACAGTTCCTTAGGCTGTCATTTTTTTAGTTGTTATACATTTTTTTAATTCCCAAATGATAAATGACATTTAAAAAGAAGACGGTATATTATAATATATGTATCACCGTATGCTTTTTAATTGTCAAATGTACATTTATAGTGTAAACATACAATCTTTTTTCAAAATATTAGCATTGGTATTTGTTTTTTTTTTAATATTTATATGAAAAAATCATAATACGCATTTGCCATCAATATCGTCTTTGGTTACTCAAGAATCAGTTTTTGCCAACTATTCGCAATAATCCGCATCATAACCACCATGATTTTCTCAAAAAATGTCATATCTTTTTACAATTTTATCTTTTAAAATGCCATTTATCCATTGTTCTACAAGTGTTTGCCTTCATTAGAAAAATATTTTCAAAAAAACGCGTCAACCTCTTGCGTGAAACGAAAAACCCTCTA
>CAMHPA010000125.1 GCA_946186925.1 uncultured Bacteroidota bacterium
GGTTGGTGCGTCGAGAGTGTTCTCGTCGGTGCCGTCGCTTGCGGCCAGACGCACCACGCGGGCGCTCTGCGGTTTGAGATTCTTAAGGTTCAGACTGGCGGTTGTGGCCACATCGCTGGTGTTGGCCACCTTGACTATCAGTTCGCCTGTGGCCTCGTCAATGGTGGCGCTGCTGAATATGCCCTTCGTTTCATCGTGTTTCAGCACGGTGTCGAAGACCATCTCGCCGTCGAGCCAAGCCTTGACGCTGTCGCCAGCAACTTGCAGCGTAACGTCGTACCAGCGGCCTTGCTCTACGTGGCCGCGCTTGCCTGCGGTCAGCAGTTTGCCGCCGTTGCTAATCTGCTCAATGGCGTGCTGCGTGTTGGTCCACCCGCCAAAATTTACCCAGCAGTAGTTTTTGTCATCGACATAATTGAATATGATAATGAATCCCTCGGCGCCCTCGTCCTTGCGAGCGCGGAATTTAAAGGTGTAATGGTCGCTGTCAATGATTTCCTTCTCAATGCAGAGCGTGGCATCCTTGCCGCCCGTCTGCCGCACGGTGCCGCCATCTTTCTGCCAGTCGCCATAGACGAATTCAACATCTTTTGTGGCCTCAAACGTGGCGCGGGTGTTCCAAGTTCCGAATCCCACTCGGTTCTGCTTGGGTGTCAGCGGTTTAAGGCTTTGCTTGTAAGGATTGCTTTGGCCGACTTTCACCACCTGCGTGCCCAGGTTGGCGGGCATCAGTTGCTGCACGTAGTAACTTGGCGTGCCCATAACTCGGCTGCTGCTGAAGCGTATCATATCGGGGCGCCAGCGGGCATCGTTCTCGTTGACGAAGATTGGCGCATACGAAGCCAGTTCCACAATGTCAGAGTTGTTTTCCATTCCCATCATATAGACGGCCTCGCCCAAGGCGGCGTTCATATTGCCGAGCACGCCATAGCCGTTTGTCACGGCATACTCGCCCACGTAGATTTTCGGGCCGCGGCGGTCGTAGGCGTCGTATTTGCTGAAAGCGGCGGCAAACCAGTCGGGCGAGCGGTAGTAGTGCTCGTCGAGCAGGTCAACGGGCAGTGTCGAGTTCCATTTCGGGTTGTCGTCGCCCCAGGCCACCACGTTGCCAATGATTTTCATTTCGGGATATTTGGCCTTGACGGCTTTGTAGAACTGCTCATAGCGCTCGTAATAATGGTCGCTCTGCTGGCTCTGGACTGGCTGATTGTTCTCGTTGCCAACTTCAAGATATTCAATGCCGAAGGGCTCTGGGTGGCCGTTTTTGGCACGAATGGCGCCGTATTTCGACGTCACGGGGCCGTTGGCGTATTCGAGCGCGTTCATACACTCGTCAATCCAAGGCTGGATACTGTCGAATGGTGTTTGGCCGCCGTGCCATATTCCCACGTTGACGACAAACAGCGGCTTTGCGCCAAGGTCTTCGGCCAGTTGCAGATATTCGTGATAGCCCAGTCCGTCGGTGGTGCGGTAGCCCCAGTTCACGTTCCAGTGCCCTTCGCGTTCCTCAATCGGACCAATGGTGCGTTCCCATCGGAAGGCGTTGTCGGGGCTGTCCTGACCCTCAACAAAGCATCCGCCAGGAAACCGCATAAACTTCGGGTGCATCTGCCACAGCATATTGGCCAGGTCGGGGCGCATACCGTTCTCGCGGTTCTTGAACGTGGGCGGAAACAGGCTCACCACATCAATCTGCACCACGCCCGAGCCGTCGAACACAATGGCGAACTGCGCCTGCGAATCGTTGTCGCTCGCAGTGAACGTGGCCTCATATTTGGTCCAGCCTTTCGCCTTGGCGGGAAACCCAGCAATGGCGCTTTCGGCGTAAATCTGCGAGCCGGCCTTCGAGCAGAGCACGGCCTTCAGCGAGCCTTGGTATTTCAGCGTTTTTGCCCAAAACGACAACCGATAACTGCGTCCCTGCACAGCGTTGATACCCCAGAAACCTTCATTCACAAGGCAGGCAGGGTTTTGCGCGCTAGCCTCGACGGTCAGTTGCAAGGCGTTGTGCTGCACGTTGTTGAGCAGCGGCGTTTTCTTGGTGTTCTGAATGAGTTGCGCCGTGATTAGCGACGTTGGTGCCGCCTTGGTTGTCCAGCCTTGCATATCGGCAGGCGCGCCATATTGCGGCCCGTCCTCAAACGAGCGGTTACGTATCAGTTCGGCATACAGCCCGCCGTCGGCAGCGTGGTTGATATCTTCGTAGAAAATGCCGTAGAGCATCGGGCTCACCTTTGGCCCGCGCTGCTGAGCGTCGATATCGATAATTACTTGTGCTTGCGCGGATACGACAATAGCGGCGCACCCAGCGGCAAGAAGAATGTTTTTGAGCGGCTGAGCCACCCTCAGTTTTCTGTTCATACTCAGTGGTTTATTGTGATTATGGTGTAAAAGTAAAAAATACTTTTAATATTCGGCTGTGTTTTGGGCAAAAAAGAGTCGCGCACATTGCAAAGTGCGTCCGAAAGAACACTCGGCAAGCCACGGCAACAAAAAAAATCCGCCCCTGAGCGGGACGGATTATAAAGCCGAGCCGATTGTTCAGAGCGGCTTATTTCAGTTTTTGGCCGTCGGCGAAGGCGTTGCCGACACTCTTTCCAAGTTCGATATATGTGTGGTGCACAGGGTCGAAGGTGATAATGCCCATTTTCTCGACGTCGGGTTTGCCGTCGGTGGCCAGGTACTTCTCGTCGCACAGAATGTTGACAATTTCGGCCACAAGGTTGCAGCCGCTTGCATCTTTGCCAATCGTCTGCTTCACGCGGCACTCAAGCGTCATTGGGAACTCGCCAAACACAGGTGCGTTCACGTTGGGCGCTTTCGCGATAGTCCAGCCCGTTTTGGCCATTTTGTCGGGTGTGTTGCGGCCGCTCACAATGCCCACATAGTCGGCGGCAACCATTGTGGCCGCGGTGGCGAAAGTAACTGTAAACTCAGGATTAACGTCCAGATTGTCAGTGGTTTGGTGCGAGCCAAGCGAAATGGCGATTTCGTGTGCGTCCCATTGTCCGCCCCAGGCGGCGTTCATTGCGTTCGGTTTGCCGTTTTTGTCATACGTGCCAATAATCAGCACAGGTTGTGGCAGCAGCCACGCGTTCGATTTAAAACTTTTCATTTCCGTAGAATTTGTTTGTCAATATAAAATGTTCATTTTGTTATAGATACATATATTTAAAAAGTGTCAACCAATGGTTACGTGTCGCGCTTCAGGTTCTTTTTGAGTTGCGCAATCATATCGTCGAGCGTTTGGAACAGTGCGGGCACGGTTTCGGGCGTCAGGCTTTTGCAGGCAATGGCGCCGCCAACGGCAAATGGCACGTCGGTCAGGGCGGTTTGCAGTTGCTGCCCCTTATCTGTCAGACTGACAATTATTTGCCGAGCGTCGTTTGTCCCTTTCGCGCGGGTGACAATACCTTGCTTCTCCATTCGCTGCACGAGCGGCGTCACGGTGTTGGTCTCAAGGCAGAGCCGTTTGGCAATGTCGTTGACGGGCTGCGCGTCGTTCTCCCACAAAACCAGCAGAACCAGATACTGCGGATAGGTGAGCCCGTGTGCCGAGAGCAGCGGATTGTAGGCCTGCGTGAGTAGCCGCGACGCGGTGTATAGCCTGAAACACAATTGGTTATCGAGCCGAAACTCTTCTTTCATCACAGCAGGGTTTTAAGGTCGGCTTCAATCTCCTCGGGCGTTGTGGTGGGCGGGTAACGCTTCACGGTCTTGCCGTCGCGGCTGATAACGAACTTGGTGAAGTTCCACAGAATGTCGCCATCGTTGACGGCCGAGTTGCTGATTTTTTTCAGCATTGTGTGCGTCGCCTTGGCTTTCAGGCCTTTGTACTCCTCGGTCGGGGCTTGGCTTTTCAGATACTCGAAGACGGGGCTCGCATTGCTGCCGTTGACGTCAATCTTTTTCATCAGCGGGAAGGTGACGCCGTGGTTCAGGCGGCAGAACTCGGCAATCTCCTCGTCGGTGCCAGGCTCTTGGTGTGCGAATTGGTCGCAGGGAAAGCCCAGAATGACCAGCCCTTGGTCTTTATATTTCTGATAGAGAGCCTCCAAGCCGTCGTACTGCGGCGTGAAACCGCACTTTGAAGCGGTGTTGACAATCATCAGCACTTGGTCCTTGTACTGCGCAAGGTCCACCTCGGCGCCCTTGTTGTTCAGGGCTTTGAAATCGTAAATTGTAGCCATTTTGTTGTTGTTTTGCGTGCAGGCCGTCAGTGCCAACGCAAGGCAGACCGCCGCACTTGTTATACTTTTATTTATCGCGTTCAATGTTGATTTGTTCTTTTTCATCGTTTTGAATCTTTAAATTGCTATTTATATCGTTCGCGATACAAAAGTAGTATAATTAATTTATATCGCAAGCGATATATTTGAAAAATTATCAAATGGGTAAAATTTGGCTGAAAATGAAAGGTTTCGCACTGACAACACGAGGCAACACAGATTTTTAGTTAACCACGGAACACGCGAAATCCCGATAACTATCGGGAACGGAAAGGGGCAACCTGACGGTTGCTGTTTTTGTGCGCTAACCAAACTGAACCGAAATGGACCGAATTTGGCGGCGCTTAACATATAGGGAACTTATAGGGATTTTGGCGCTAACCGATTCTGACCGATTTAACCCGAAAGGGACGCGGAACGCGTTTTCGCACAGATAACACCAGAGATACAGAATAGCATAAATTTTACAACTTAAATTCAATTTGGGAATTTCTGCCATACGTTGCGACTGGTTCTGCGGCTTTACGCAATGGTTCTTTTGGTTGATTGTAAGGGTTATTTTCGTTAACTATGTTACCAAATTGTTGTTGTCTTATCTGTGAAAATGTTTGGAATATGTGCTCTCTATGGTAATCAAGAAATGCCTTGTGCGGTCTAAAATACTCTACTTGTGGAACATATATTCGGACACCATTATATTCTTTGTAGAAATCTGAATCTTTTAATTGACTTGCAACTTGTACCTTATAATCACGGTCAATTGTAAAAAATCCTTTATCAAAAGCAAAGTGCATATCGCGGCTCATTGCAATGCCATTGCAAGGCAAGAATTTGCCATTGTGTGCTTGTGGTTTTATATGGGCGGCTTCAAGATTGCATAAATTCCCGTAGCAGATAACATTTCTCGTAATTGCACAACGATTATCATATGCTAATAGTACGAATTGTCTGAATGTGACGCTATTAAATAATTCTGCCCCCATCTGTTGCTCATCTATTAGAACGTCATCATCTTCGTGCATAAGAATGTCAGTAGACGCATCGCTTATATATTTTTCAGCATCTGTACTAACTTCAATCTGCATATCGTTTTCTATATCAGGTTTTTTGATAAATTGTATTTCCCCGTTTAATATGGCATTTGAGCAATATGGTTTTCGCGCATTTTCTG
>CAMHPA010000126.1 GCA_946186925.1 uncultured Bacteroidota bacterium
GTACAAGGAATTGGCTGTTGACAAGGCTTGGGCCAATCTGCAAGACCAACCGAAGGTTTACACCGACGGCGACGACTTCATCAACAAGGTTGTCCGCCCAATCAACGCACAAGATGGTGATTTGCTGCCTGTTTCGTCGTTCAAGGGTATTGAGGACGGTACTTGGGCCGCTGGAACTGCCAAATTCGAGAAACGCGGCGTTGGTGCTTTCGTACCTGTTTGGAATTCAGAGAATTGTATTCAGTGTAACAAGTGCGCATATGTCTGCCCGCACGCTTGCATCCGTCCGTTTGTAATGACCGAGGACGAGAAGGCTGGCTTCGGTGGCGACACCATTCCCGCACTCGGACCACAGTTCAAGGGAATGTACTTCACAATGCAAGTGGGTGTTAAGGACTGCTTGGCTTGCGGCAACTGCGCCGACGTCTGCCCGGGCAACCCGAAGAAGGGCGGCCCCGCTCTCAAAATGGTGGCTTACGACGACACTTCGGCCGAAGCCGCAAAAGAGGCTGCCAACTGGAACTACTGCGTTGAGAAGGTATCGTCGAAACAAGACCTTATCGACATCACAGCCAATGTGAAGAACTCGCAGTTTGCAACACCGCTGTTCGAATTCTCGGGCGCTTGCGCAGGTTGCGGCGAGACACCATACGTTAAGTTGATTTCGCAACTGTTCGGTGACCGCGAGATTGTGGCCAACGCAACTGGTTGCTCGTCAATCTATTCGGGCTCTGTTCCATCGACACCGTACACAAAGAACGCCAAAGGACAGGGTCCTGCTTGGGCCAACTCACTGTTCGAGGACTTCTGCGAGTTCGGTCTTGGTATGGAAATCGCCAACAAGAAAATGAAACAGCGTCTGACCCGCCTTATGACCGAGGCTCAAGAGTGCACCTGCTGCACCGACGAGATGAAGGCAATGTTCCGCGAGTGGATTGAGAAACAAGAGGACGCTGCTGCTACAAAGGCTCTGGCACCGAAGATTGTTGCCGCCTGCGAGGCTTGCGGCTGCGACACCTGCAAGAACATCCTGACCTACAAAGACCACTTGGTAAAACGCTCGCAGTGGATTATCGGTGGTGACGGCGCTTCATACGACATCGGTTACGGCGGTCTCGACCACGTTATTGCTTCGGGCGAGGACGTTAATATCTTTGTAATTGATACTGAGGTATATTCGAACACTGGCGGTCAGTCGTCGAAGGCTACACCGCTTGGTGCCATTGCCAAATTCGCTGCAAGCGGCAAACGCGTTCGCAAGAAAGACCTTGGTATGATTGCCACCACTTACGGTTATGTATATGTGGCTCAGATTGCAATGGGCGCCGACCAAGCTCAGACACTGAAGGCTTTGAAAGAGGCTGAGGCTTACCACGGACCATCAATCGTGATTGCTTACGCACCTTGCATCAACCACGGTTTGAAGGCTGGTATGGGCAAGAGTCAGGCCGAAGAGGCTAAAGCCGTTGAGTGCGGCTACTGGCATCTGTGGCGTTTCAACCCCGAATTGGCTAAGGAAGGCAAGAATCCGTTCATTCTCGACTCGAAAGAGCCTGATTGGTCGAAGTTCCAAGAATATCTTATGGGTGAGGTTCGCTTCAACTCAGTTAAGAAAATGTTCCCGAACGAGGCCGACGAACTCTTCAGCGCCTGCCAGGAAATGGCCAAACTGCGCTACCAGAGCTACGTTAGAATGACCAAAATGGATTATTCGGCAGAATAACATCTGCTTGAGATAGTGAAAAAGCCCGGCGGTGACGCTGGGCTTTTTTTGTAGGATACCGCTGTGTGCTCGATAAATTCGTCGATTTATAAGTTCAAAATAGAAGTGCAACTTGGGAAAGTTGGAATAGAAAACTTATGTTGAACTTTTCTATCTTTGTTACAACAGAATGTTGCATTTAACTACAGATTACGCAATGAATAACAATAAAATAATTCGCATCGCAATAGTCTCAGCGTGGTTCATTGCTGTGTTTTTGTTTTGGCGTCTCGCATGCTGGGGACTGATGAACTACCACGAAGAATTGCAGATGTTTCTGTTTACATCGACATTTTTCAAAAATTCCGTAAGCACCGTTGGTGGCTTTGCCGACTACGTAGCACAGTTTTTAGTTCAATTCTTTATAAACCATAGCATCGGAGCCGCCATTATTGCCGCGTTAGTGGTTCTGGTGCAGATTTTATCATACCAGATTATCCGCCGGATTACATCAAGCAACACCGGATTTGCTTTAAGTTTTATTCCATCGGTGGCCGCTCTCTGCGTAATGGGCTATTTTGAGACCATGCTCACAGCATTGGTGTCGATAGTAATAGGATTAGCATTAGTCTGCCTTTTGCTGAATATAAAAAGAGCCAACGTACATATAATTGCAACCATCGCAGTCGGCTTGGTTGCTTATTTTTTGGCCGGTACGGCAGCAATGCTTATAACCATACTCTGCACAGCCGCCTGCGACCTTGTAACAAAAAGCATTAAAGCCAAAGCCGCTATATTAATGGCATTTAGCAGCCTTACAGTATTTATTGCGGCAATCATCGCACACACTTTTGGCACTCACAGCCTGAATGCGTTACTCAAAGGAATTTGGTATATGCGAATTCCTACAGAATTTCCAACAGCACTTTATGTGACAGTGTTTACAACCGTTGTTACCATTTTGCTCTCTGGTTCTGTCTCAAAAAGAATAACCAAAACAAGTTCGGTGGTTGTACTTCTGATTCTGATTGCGGGCGGCAGCTGTTTTGCCATTCAAAAGTGTTACGACCCCGACCGCGAAGAGCTTCTGGAATACTCTTGTATGGCCCGCCAAAAAGAGTGGAAGAAAATTATAAAAGCAGCCGAGAAACAACGTCCTGTCTGGGTTATCGAGCATAACTACCTGAATCTGGCTCTTGCCAAAACAAACCTTTTAACCACTCGTGCTTTTGAAGTTGACCAGCAAAAATCGCCAAGCCTTTTTGTTCCGTTTATGCGCCATCACACAATGTGCATTTCGGCAGGCGAAGTGTTTTATTATCTGGGCTTTACAAATTTGGCACGCCGTCATTACAGCGAATCGCTTGGCGCAATACCAAATCACTACCTGAGCGTGCGCTACATTAAGCGCCTGGCCGAAATCGACCTGATTAACCGCGACTGGAAATCGGCGGAAAAATACCTTAGGCTGCTGCAGCACACACTTTTTTACGCTGACTGGGCCACTAAACGCCTAAGCGAGTGTCAAAATCACGCTGAGTATAAAGCTGACAACGAATATGGCGAAATAAGAAGCTACAGATTGACCGATGATTTTATGCAGCCGAGCGACAATTATGGCAACATTATAATTGAATTAGTGCGGCACAACCCGCAGAACCGCATGGCTTGGGATTACGCTCTTATTAGTCAGCTGCTCGATAAAAATATAAGCCTGTTTGTGCAGTATTTTGTAAACTACGCCAAGCATTATTCAACACTGCCGCCAGTTTACCAGGAAGCCGTGATTTTTGCCTGGGCAATGTCGAATCAGGATATGAACAACATTCCATACAACATATCAAGCATAACCAAAAAACGGTTCAACTTCTTTATGAACACCTTAAAGAATAACCAGCGAAATGCCGCACTGCTGCTACAAAAGGATTACGGCAACTCAGTTTGGTACTATTTGTTTGACAAAACCAACGACCAATGAAACACTTACTAATACCAATAATAGTTTTGTTTGCATCGTGCAGCCGCTACGAACCGCAAAATGCCGAACTTGTAGATGCTCTGCCGCAAATATACCCCGACTACACTTTTGTGACGGTGCCCGCAAATATTGCTCCGCTCAATTTTCAGAGTTGCGACTCGTCCGCGCAGGCTATTTACGTAACATTTAAGGGGAAAGATTCCGAGCTAACCTGCTCGGCACGGCAATGCATCGACATAAATATTGGCAAATGGCACAAACTGCTGAACAATAATATTGGCGATAGTTTGACTGTTTCCGTCAGTCTGCTGAAAAACGATAAATGGCAGACATTCAAGTCATTCCCGATTTATGTCAGTCCAGATAGCATCGATTATGGTGTGCATTATCGGCTAATAGCTCCTGGCTATGGTTTTTTCAGCGATATGGGGCTTTACGAGCGCAATCTTTCGAATTTCGATGTCGATGTTATCTACGCGGGCTCGCAAATTGAAGGCGGCTGTATGAACTGCCACACTGCAAACCGCTGCAATACGCAGTTCTCAAGCACTCATTATCGCGGAGAGCACGGAGCCACTGTCATCAGGCGCGGCAACAACTACGAAGCCTTCAATCTGAAGCCCACTTCGGCCGACCTGCCGTGCGTTTACACCTATTGGCACCCAAGCGGACGCTACGTCGGTTACAGCCAAAACGCCACCCAACAGGTTTACTTTATGATTCACAAAAAGAAACTCGAAGTTTACGACGACGGCTCCGACATTGCCATTCTCGACATCGACAATCAGCAGCTGATAACATCGCCACTGCTTAAAACCGATTGGTACGAAACCGCCCCGACATTCTCGCCCGACGGAAAAACAATGTACTACACATCGTCGGCACCTTGCGACCTGCCAAGTGAAAACGAAAAAGCTGTATATGTGCTTTGCGCGATAAGTTTTGATGATGAAGCTGGAGTGTTCGGCCAATCGGTTGACACGCTGCTCGACTTGCGCGACCAAGGCAAGTCTATCGCTTGGACTCGCCCTTCGTACGATGGTAAATACATTCTTTTCACAATGGCCGACTACGGACAATTCTCAATATGGCACCCCGAGTCCGACCTTTGGATTTATGACTTAGAAACGAAAGAAACGCACCCTCTCACATTGGCCAATTCAAACGACGCAGAATCGTTCCACAATTGGTCGTCGAACTCACGCTGGATATTATTCACCTCGCGCCGCGACGACGGTTATTTCTCGTTGCTCTACATTGCCCACATCGACGATAATGGCAACGCCGCCAAGGCCTTTGCTTTGCCACAGCGCAACCCTCGCCAACACTACGACGAAGAGCTGAAATCGTATAACACGCCTGATTTTTGTGTCGCCCCCACCCGATACAATGCAAATCTGGTGGAATCAATGCTTTACGGCAGCCAACGCAATAGCGTGTCATACAAATAATTGGCTTAAGCATTACACCCAACGGTTTTTCGGCAAGTGGTGTTTGTTTTTCATAAACAAGTGAATGGTTATCAGTATGTTGCCCATAACACTTTTTCCCCTCATTAATTCTTTTTGATTCCCGTAGAGAATAAATATAGGTAGGAAATAATACCAACCTTGGTTTCTACGCCGTAGGCGTTGCATAGCATAACGGTAAAAGATTGAAATGCAACCCATATCGAGGCTATACCTCTATGCTCGCATTATTCTACCGATATAAAT
>CAMHPA010000127.1 GCA_946186925.1 uncultured Bacteroidota bacterium
TATACTGTAACGGCAGGAGATGATTTTACAGTAACGCGTATTGCCAACTACGCATTCTATGGTCGCACAGGTATAACATCGATTACTATTCCAGAAAACATTACAAGTATCGGCAACTATGCTTTCGCATCGTGCAGCGGGCTGAAATCAATAGATTTACCTAAAACCATTGAAAGCATAAGTGAAAGCGCTTTTGAAGGATCGGGGCTGACAACAATAAACATTCCCAGCACCATCACAAATATTGGCAAAAATGCTTTCAAAAATTGTTCTGAACTGACAACTGTAACTATTCCAAATACTGTAACAGCCATTGGTGAAGGCGCATTCAGCGGTTGCAGCAACTTAACATCAGTGACCATAAATGCCGACATCGATTTCAGCAGTGCCAATATGTTTTTCGTAATAGATGGAGTAAAGTATAAAGTGCTGACTAAAAACACGGTTGAGGTCGTAAAGAATTCATATACAGGTGAGCTAAACATTCCTGCGTCGATAACCGTGGGCACAACTTTTTCAGTAAAGAGTATTGTTGAAAAGGCATTCGAGAATTGTGCAGACATTACATCGGTGGTCATTCCTAATTCAGTAACAACCATTGGCGCCGCAGCGTTCAGAGGCTGCACTGGACTGGCTTCGCTCACAATTTCCAAATCTGTCACCAGCATTGGCCTCAGTGCGTTTTATAATAGTAACGTACTGTCGTCTCTAACAACTGATAATGATGCCGTTTTCAAAAACAATAATTTTTATATCAAAAAAGACGGAATAAAATACTTGGTGTTGAATAAAGACACTGTTATGGTTGTAAGCAATTCATATACGGGCGATGTCGTTATTCCTGAAACAGTGAACGCTGGCAATAATTACAAGGTAGCAAGCATCGCCGACAATGCTTTCAAAAATTGCGCAAATCTGACATCCATAACCATACCAAACACCGTTACCAGTATTGGAAAAGATGCTTTCTATGGTTGCAGCGGTCTAAAAAAGGCAGAATTTGCCAGCATCGAGCATTTGCTTGACATATCTTTCAACAATAATTATTCTAATCCGTTGGTGTTAGCCAAAAATTTGTATATCGGGAACAATGAAGTAAAAGATTTGGTGATTCCAGATGGAGTTACAAGCATCGGCGACCAGTTCTATACGTGCCAATTCACTTCAATCACAATACCAAATTCAGTCAACAAGGTCGCTAATGATGCTTTCAAGGGTAGCAAAAGCACTCTTGAAACACTGACATACGATTCGGATTCGTTGGGTGATTCCTTCAAGTATTTTTCTATGAAAGAAGTCAACATTGGCAATTCGGTCACACAGATCGCAAAAAATGCTTTCTATGGTTGCTCGAATTTGCAGTCGGTAACCATTCCAAATTCAGTAACAAAAATTAATGACTATGCGTTCGAATTTTGTTCGGGAATCATGTCGTTAGAAATACCAGCATCTGTAACACACATTGGAAGCGCTGTGTTCGAGGGTTGCAAAAAACTTACATTATACAGTGAGGCTGATTCGCAACCTTACAGTTGGAGGCGAAACTGGAATAATGGGCGCCCGGTTATTTGGGACTACAAGTCTGACTTCTATTTTGATGAGTTCTTCACTTTCGACATTATAAGCAACGAGGAACGCACTGCAAAAGTTACAGGCTACACTGGTAAAAAGGCCAGCGTGGTGGTTCCGCATAAGACAACCATCAATGGCGAGGTGTACGAGGTTTCAACCATAGGTGAGCGTGTTTTCGAAAGCGACACTACAATTGTCAGCATTTTTATTCCGCACACAATCAGGTCGGTAGATGCATTCGCTTTCAACAAAAACAACAACGCGCTGACAATATTCTGCGAGGAACCGAAGCCTGACGATGAAACACGCCCTGATGGTTGGAATTACAATTGGCGTGCTGGCAACAGCAATGTTATTTGGAATTCACATATAGATGGTTGGTTTGTTTATGAAAGAACCAGCAATAAAACCAGTATAATCAGATATATGGGTATGGAGGATACGGTTGTGGTGCCCAATTATGTCAATAACAACGAATACTATGTCAAAAGCATTGCAAGTCACGCATTCTACGACTGCGACAGCATAAAAGTCCTCGACATTCCAAGTTCGATTACTGAAATCGAAGGCTATGCGTTCATCTATTGTGACAGCATTGAAACGCTGACATACAACACCAACGCCATCGGCAGTAACTTCCAGAACCGAAAATCGCTGAAAAAAGTGCAGATGGGCTGGAATGTTACAAGCATCGATGACTGGGCTTTCTCAAACACTGGTTTGGAGGAGATAACATTCTCTGAATCAGTCAAAACCGTCGGCAGCAATGCATTTGCAGGCTGTTCTAATTTGAAAAAGGCAGAATTTGCAAACATCGAGAGCTTGTGCGCGATAGATTTTGATATTTACGAATCAAACCCAATGGAAATAACTCATAGTCTGTATGTTAATGGCGAGGAGATTGTTGATGTTTATATTCCTGGCACGGTTTCAAGCATCGGCAGCCGCGCGTTCAGCGGTTGCAGCAATCTGACTTCGGTATCCATTCCAAAATCGGTTACGAGCATCGGAGAAAAGGCGTTCCAGAATTGTAGCAATATGACTATTTTCTGCGAAGCAAAATCCCAACCCGAGGGATGGAATGAGAAGTGGAATCCCGATGACCGTCCCGTTGTGTGGGGGCTCTACACCGACAAGAAAATATGGCAAGCTACAATCACACCCAACAGCAGTGAGTATGGTACGGTTGTGGGTGGCGGCTATGTTATCGACAGCACTGTGACAACCATCACTGCCACACCAGCCGACGGCTACCATTTTGTCGCTTGGAGCGACAAAAACACCGATAATCAGCGAGTAATAGATGTCACCAGCGACACTTTGCTGACGGCGTTGTTCGAGGCGCACAATGTGGTTGTTGATTCCGCCGTTGCCGCAACTTGCACTGAATCAGGCTTAACTGAAGGCTCACACTGCTCGGTTTGCGGTGTAGTCTTAGTTGAGCAAGACACAATTCCAGCCAAAGGCCATACCATTGTTATTGACGAAGCGGTTGAGCCAACCTGTACCGAGACTGGGTTGGGAGAGGGCAAGCATTGCGCCGTCTGCGACGAGTACGATTGGACACAAGAACTTCTGCCAGCATTGGGTCACGAGTTTGTAAACTACATTTATAACAACGATGCAACCACCGAAACCGACGGCACAGAGACCGCTGTCTGCGAGCGCGGTTGCGGCGCCACTGATACACGTATTGCCGAAGGGACAAAACTGGCAACTGCCATTTCTGAATCTGCCGCAGGTAATCTAATGGTTCACGCCCATGGCAACGTTATCATTGTTGAGAATGCCGAAGATGAAATCCGCGTTTATGATGCAATGGGTAGAATGGTTTGTAGGGACGCGATTAATCGTGTCCGTGCTGAATTAGCCGTCAACACGCCAGGAGTTTACATTGTGAAGGTTGGCAATGTGGCAAAACGAGTGATGGTGAATGAATAACCAATAGAATTGTTTTAAGGTTCGACAAAAAATCCGGCTGAAAGGCGATAAAGTTCTTTCAGCCGGATTTTTGTTGGTATTTGGAAATAGTTGCATCGTTAGCCCTTGCCGCGCTTGCCGCCGAAAACGACCTTTACACCCAATTCTCGCCCTTCAGCAATCGCAAAATTTACGGTTGCAACACCGATTATGTGCCTTATTACGACGAAGTTCCGTTCCGCCCCGACTGGTCCCTGCGTGATTTGGTAAGGATTTTTCACCCTGAATTGCTGCTGGATTATGAGATGAGGTATTTTTCTTCGTTAGAATGATGAATTTCGCAGTAAATCAAGAAAATCCGCCAAATTCATAACATCAACTGAAGGAAACTTAATCTTCCGAAGAACATTGTAATGATGGTCGTTTGTTACAATATAACGTGCATTTGCAACAATGGCGCAATCGACAAATTTATTGTCATCGGGGTCGGCCGTGATTAGGTTGAAGCGATAATGTGGCGAGAATAATTCTACAAAAGGGTTTTTCAAAATTGCCAAGATAACCATATCAGCAAATTGCTGATTGAACAAATAACCAAGAATTTCCGAATACTCTTCAATAATTTCGTTTGTGACGCACAATGTATTTTGCCCATTCAAGATAGAATCCCATATCGGGCGGAACCTACTATGACGCCCAACGCTCTGAATAAGGCAGTTTGTGTCGAGAACTATACGCATTGCAAATCACTTGGCTTTACCGATTTTGCGCTGTTCTTTGAGCCAACTGTGTAAATCAAGTTCGTTGATTTCATTGAGACGCTTTTGGTCAAGTTCACCCGACTGCCACATTTCATCCAGTGCAGAATCTAGTTTTTTTGCATAGTAATTGCCTATAAGTTTCTTTATATCAAGCAATTCTTCATTTGTCTTGATATCCGAAAACAAATCAAGCAAATAGAGTTGAGCATCGTTAAACACTGTCGGTTGTGCGGTATTCATAACTTTCTCAATTAATTGATGTAAAGATACAAATACATTTTCCATTTCCAACCTACTTTTTATACCTTTGTCTTGCCATGCATTTTACGCAGCAAAGTGTAATCTGCAGGCAGACATATAGAAAGACGTTTACTGACGTTTTCCTTTGGCGGACTAAAATTCTCGCAAAATTTTAAAAACCATTGCCAAAGAAAAAGCAGCGGTGAACGCCTGCGTTGGTATATATTGGTCTAACAGTCAGTATATTCCCTCGTGGGCTTCGCGTTGCTCAATCTTACAATGGTGGGTAATGCGAGAAACCTTAGTTCGTGGGAGCGAGTAACAAGATTCCCACGTTTTTTTATGTCTTTTCGTTTTAGTTTTTATGTCTTGACTGGGGAGTCGCAAGCACAATTAAAGGTTGCGCTCGACACGGATAAGGGCATAAGATTATGAAAAAGATTATTTTGATAGCATCAGTAGTTGCGTTGGCAATAGATGCGCAGTGTGAGGTAAGGGTTGAACCAGATGCGGATTACTACTACGAAAATTCCACAGAATACATCAATCCATATAAGGGTTATGCTTACGATTATGTAAGTCAAGAACGTGACCACGGGCTTTGGTATATAGACAATGAAAGTGAAAAAAAATCTTTTAATTATAAAAACAAAAGGTATCCTGTGCTTGAGGAATACAACAATGAAATATTTTTAAAAGTTGGAAGTGGAGGTATGGAAACAAATGACTCTTATGATGAGTATTATAAGAAAGTTGTTCATCTATGTATAGGTTTTGATTTTTCCGACATATTGTATTCAAATCCCTATTTAAATGATAAATATTATCTAAATCTAAAAGCGAGGGTATTCAAATTATCAGCCAATGAGGATGATACTACAATAAGTGTTTGTCAATAC
>CAMHPA010000128.1 GCA_946186925.1 uncultured Bacteroidota bacterium
ATGGCAATAACAACACTCTATCATCAATGACGGGTTTACAAGCCATTAAAGTTTCAACAAATGTGCCACCAGCAGTGGTAGCGTCATGTTTCTCTACTGCAATGCTTTTGAATGGTACAATCAAGCTCTATGTACCACTAGATAATGGAGTGCCTGGAATATATGAAAATGCTTCGGTTTGGAATCGTTTCTATATAATTAAGGACACAAGCAAGTTTGAAGAAGACATTCACAACATTGATGTTAAATATAGCATTAATCATTACCAGCAAAACATTGATAATGATGATTATATAAAGGCTGAGACAAATAACACAAAGGGTAAATTGCTTAGCACAACAGCAGTATCTGCCAGAACCGATGGCGATTATGCAGGTTATGAAGCACAACCGTTCGATCAAATTACATTGAACAGCAGCAACTTATCGGTCAATATCTACTATAACCGCAAGTATTTTTCTGTTACATGGATGAACGGTAGCACACAAATCAGTACAAAATCCTATCGCTATCGCGCACCATTCCTTGCCGACAAGCCTGCCGACCCAACGCCTGAAGCAGGAAAGCACTTTGTTGGGTGGAATACAGTTTCTGACGCCACTGTGGCACTCACATTTAATGGAAGCGAGCAAGTGATGGGCAACACCACCTACTATGCCATTTTTGCCGACAATGCCAGCAAAAAATATCATGTTGAGCACTATCAGCAAAATGCCGACGATGACGGCTACACCAAAATTGATGCTGATACTGAAGAAGATTCGAAACCTTTTGGTTCACAAACAACAGCCGCAGCAAAATCGTACGACGGATTCACTGCTCAGTCTTTCAGCCAGCTGGCCGTTGCTGAAGACGAATCGACGGTTGTCAAGATTTATTATGACCGTGTTGAATATCCTGTAACCTGGATGAACGGCACAACCACTGTTAAGACTGGCAACTACAAGTACGGAAGCACATTAGATGTCCCAGCAAACCTACCCAATGGGCAAGGCATACGCTTTTTAGGATGGAATACCGACCAAAATGCATCATCTGCCGAGACGGTTGTCGGGCAACCCGTTCCTCTCAATGGTGCCACCTATTATGCCATTTTTGTTGAAACAGGCAGCGTGGACTACACCATAAATCACTATCTGCAAGATCTTGACGAGGAGAATTACACACTATTTGCAACTGGAACGGGAACAGGTCAAATAGATTTTCAGACAACCGCATCTGCCAACACCTACCCAGGCTTTACTGCTCAGCTGTTCAATCAGGAAACCATTGCCGAAAGCGGGACAGTTGTGAAAATCTATTACAACCGCAACAAATATGATGTGGTTTGGAAGAAAGGCACTGAAACACTATCGACCAATGCCAACGTCTTGTTTGGTGCAGCCATTCAGGCACCTGCTGACCCAACAGCTGAAGCCGGCAGCCACTTTGTTGGTTGGAATAGCGATTCGCAAGCCACTTTGGCTATGAATATGGCAGGCCAGACTGTGACTGTTGGCGGCAACACCTATTATGCAATTTTTGCTCAGAACGCAACAGTTCACTATACTGTAAAGCATTATCAGGAAGAACTTAATGGAACTTATCCTTCCGAACCCACAAACAGTGATGAAGGAACAGGAGTTTTCGGTTTGAATACAACTGCAAAAGCACGCCCATATGATGGATTTACTGCGAAACCATTTAGTCAGGAAATAATTAAAGAAGACGAAACTACGGTTGTAAGAATTGAATACGAACGCAACACACATTCACTTACGTGGAATGGCAATGGCGGTACATTAAGCGGTGGCACAAGCGGCAATTCCATTAAGTTTGGCGCACCAATAACAGAGCCAACACCAGCACGCACGGGATATACATTTTCTGGTTGGGGCACAGTAGCCGATGCCAACGAAACTGTAACCATTCCGGCAACAATGCCCGATAATAACCAGGCTTATTATGCCATTTGGGAAATAAATAGATACGTTGCAACATTCTATCTCAATAATGGTACTAATGATATATTTAATAGCCCGGAAATTGAATATGGTGCAATAATAGCGCCACCAGGAGGTAATCCACGAGAATCAGAATACGATGATCATCATACCTTTATTGGTTGGTCGGAATCTCCTTCAGGCAGTATTTTAACCGGAGACAATTTTGGTACAATGACAACCGCCGGCGCTAAATTCTATGCTATTTGGAAAATTCATTCGAACACACTTGTTTGGGATGCTAACGGTGGCAATGCTTTAACTGGCAACTATACAACCGGAACAGTTGATTACGGTACCGCAATTGTTAAGCCAAACACCCCAACACGCACCGGTTACACCTTCATGGGTTGGGCAACGACATCAGACGGAACTCCAACTGAGGTGTTTGAAACTATGCCCGATGATGCACTGACCTACTACGCCATTTGGCAAATAAACCAGCACACAATCACTTGGAACACCAATGGCGGTGAAGCTCTAACAGGTGATTATACAAGCGGTTCGGTTAACTATGGCACAACCATCACCCAACCCGCCGACCCGACACGCTATGGCCACGATTTCAAAGGTTGGGCAGCGAAAGAAAATCCGACACTTGCCGACGTCATAACTCCTGCAACCACAATGCCTGATAACGATTTGACATATTACGCTGTTTGGGATGCACACAAACATAATCTGAAATGGTATTCTAATGGTGGTGAGTTTACAAATGGTGACCCGAGCGGCCTTGTAGCTTTCGGAACAGCAATCGAGATGCCTATGGTTAACCGCATCGATCCAGATCCAGAGATAGAGTGGAAATGCGCAGGTTGGGGACTGAGTGCAAATACGAATGTGGCAATAACCCCAGCCAGCACCATGCCTGATGAGGATTTGACTTACTATGCCATCTGGATTCTTAAGAAAAATGCTGTAACGTGGAAACGAAACTACAGTATTGATGATGATTTAAACGTTACCGCCACTCATGTCGACGTTGGCAATGCCATTACCGCACCAATCAACAATCCAACACGTGAGCATTATCAATTCCTGGGTTGGTCAGCCACACGTGATGGTGATGTTATAACTGATGGCAACTATGGCACGATGGATGAAAACAAGAAAGAATTCTACGCACGTTGGGAACTCAATAAGAATACTCTGTCATGGGATGCCAACGGTGGCGATGCCCTTACAGGCAACTACACACAGGGAATGGTTGATTACGATTCTGAAATCATTAAACCAGACGAACCCACCCGCACTGGCTACAGTTTTGAGGGTTGGTCCTTGGCCGCCAACTCAACTGAAACAGTTGTGATAACCACGATGCCTGACAACAATGTAACATACTATGCAGTTTGGTCTGCCAACACTTACAAAGTTGTTTGGAAATACAATAATGGCACCGATGAGACATTTGCTGAAACTGACGTTGTCTTTGGGCAAGACATTGTTGCTCCGGACTCCAAACCCACACGTGACTACAACATATGTGTTGGCTGGTCGGCAACATCAACTGATATAGCAGCACAAGATAATTTAGGAACATTGGAAACTGAAGGTGCGACCTTCTATGCAATATGGCAATTGCGTAAATTCAATCTTACGTGGGATGCCAACGGAGGACAATTTAACGGCAATTACACTCAGGGCGATGTTGAATATGGTACCGAAATCGTTGCTCCGACAGTTACTAAAACTAATTATATTTTCGGAGGCTGGGGGACAATCGCCAAACCTGATTCGGCAGTCAGCATAACCACTATGCCTGACAGCACTTTGTCATGCATAGCCATTTGGAAACCAGAACTATACGCTGTTGAATGGCGCTTGAATGACGACACGGATAACAATTACACAACATCAACCGTCAATTACGGAACTGCAATAACAGCTCCTGAAGTCAACCCTAAACGCGAACATTATCAGTTCCTAGGCTGGTCAGAAACGAATAACGGAAATGTTATTGCCGACTTTGGCACAATGGACAGCAACCACAAGATTTTCTACGCTCAATGGCATATCAACAGCAACACACTTGCATGGAATGCCAACGGCGGTGAATTGAGCGGTGACTATACTACCGGACTTGTTGAATATGGTGCGGATGTTACAGCTCCTGTGGCCACACGCACAGGCTACGCATTCAATGGTTGGGGCACTTATGCTGAGGCTCCGCATAGTGTTGATGTCAGCACAATGCCTGATGCGAATGTTGAGTACTTTGCCCTTTGGACTCCGAACACTTATAATGTGGTTTGGATGCGCAACGACGGCACAAACGACAGTTACACAACAACTGAGGTTGCATTCGGCAACACAATTGAAAAACCAGCCAACCCATCGCGCGATAACTACCAGTTTGCCGGTTGGGCAGCAACTGCCGATGGCGAAGTGCTGACAGAGTTCGGCACCATGGACGATGTTAATGGAAAAACATTCTTTGCTCAATGGATGATAAACTCACACACTCTTGCTTGGAATGCCAATGGCGGCGAGCTGAGTGGCGATTATACTACCGGACTTGTTGAGTTTGGCACAACAATTACAACGCCAGTGGCAGCGCGCACAGGTTACACATTCAAAGGTTGGGGTGCAACGGCTACTGCAACAGAAAACGATAAAGTCGAAATAACAACAATGCCCGACGCTGATGTTGAGTATTTCGCAATCTGGGAAGCAAACAACTACTCTATTGTCTGGAACATGAACGATGGTACCAACAATGTGTTTGCAACCACACACGCTAATTTTGATGAAAACATCATCGTTCCTGCCGAGGATCCTGAACGCGGGCAATTCACATTTGTCGGTTGGGCAGCCACCGCTGATGGCGAGGCCATTGCCGAGTTTGGCAAGATTGATTCCGACATGGCTTTCTTCGCTGTTTGGGAGGCAATTGAGAATCCGGCTGATAAGTTCGCCGTTCTGTGGAAACTGAACGATGGTTCTGCCACAGTATTCAAGACCGACAGCCTTGCCGAAGGTGATGCAATCGTGGCTCCGGCTGAAAACCCGACTCGTGAGCAATTCACATTCGTTGGTTGGTCAGCTACCGCTGATGGCGAGGCTATTACCGAGTTTGGAACGATTGCCTCCGACACAGCATTCTATGCTCTTTGGGAGGCACAAGACACAACTGCGGTGCCAGTTACAT
>CAMHPA010000129.1 GCA_946186925.1 uncultured Bacteroidota bacterium
GCCGCCGTAAGTGCCTTATTGCTTGTGGGTTGCAACTCAAATCAGCCAAAAACAACTCTGCCTGCCAACGAATTCGCTCTTGGCGATGTGCAACTGCTCGACGGGCCGCTGAAAGACGCCCGCGACCTTAATATCAAGGTGCTGCTCGATTACGATGTTGACCGGCTGCTGGCACCGTTCCGCAAGGAAGCCGGGCTTGAGCCGAAGGCCGAGTCGTTCCCGTGCTGGATTGGTCTCGACGGCCACGTCGGCGGCCACTATCTGTCGGCAATGGCAATCAACTACGCTGCCACCGGCAATGCCGAATGCAAACGGCGAATGGAATATATGCTTTCGGAACTCAAAGAGTGTCAGGAAGCTGGCGCGAAGAACAACCCCGAATGGGGCGTCGGCTACCTTGGCGGAATGCCCGAGAGCGCAAAGGTCTGGACAGCCTTCAAGAAAGGCGATTTCGGGCCGTACTGGGGCGCTTGGGCACCGTTCTACAACATTCACAAGATGTTTGCCGGCTTGCGCGATGCCTGGAACTACTGCGGCAACACCGATGCCCGCGATATGTTCCTGAAATACTGCGACTGGTGCGTCAACCTTTGCGCCGACCTGACCGACGAGCAGATGGAACAGATGATGGGCAACGAGTACGGCGGTATGAACGAAGTGCTGGCCGATGCCTACGAGCTGACCGGCGATGCCAAATATCTGGATTGCGCCAAACGCTTCTCGCACAAGATGATACTGAATCCGCTGGTTGCCGGCGAAGACAAACTCGACAATCTGCACGCAAACACTCAGGTGCCAAAAGTGATTGGTTTTGAGCGCATTGCACAACTTTCGGGCGATGCCGACTACCAAAAGGCTTCGGAATTCTTCTGGCAGACAGTGGTTTACAACCGCTCGCTGGCTTTTGGCGGCCACGGACGGCGCGAGCACTTCCCGTCGAAGGAAGCCTGCAACGATTTTGTAAACGACATTGACGGCCCCGAGTCGTGCAACTCGTATAATATGCTGAAACTCACCGAAGATTTGTTCACAGTTGAGCCGCAGGCAAAATATGCCGACTACTACGAGCGCACAATGTTCAACCACATTCTGTCGACTCAGCACCCCGAACACGGTGGTTATGTGTACTTCACATCGGCTCGTCCGCGCCACTACCGCGTTTACTCGGCGCCCAATATGGCAATGTGGTGCTGCGTGGGCACAGGTATGGAAAATCACGGAAAGTACAACCAATTTATCTATACAAAGAACGATAACAAGCTGTTTGTCAACTTGTTTGTAGCCTCTGAGCTGAATTGGAAAGAGCGCGGAATCAAAGTGCGTCAAGAGACTGATTTCCCTTACAGTGAGCAATCGAAAATCACTGTAACCGACTGCAAATCAGCATTCGACCTTATGTTGCGCTACCCCGAGTGGGTTGCCAAAGGCGAGTTCAAGGTGAGCCTGAACGGACAACCGGTTGAAATCAATGCCGAGCCATCGTCGTACATAAGCATTAATGGTTTGAAAAAAGGTGATATTCTGGAAGTTGCGTTCCCAATGCACACCCACATTGAGCGTATGCCGAACGTGCCGCAGTACGTTGCAATTATGCACGGCCCGATTCTTTTGGGTATGAAAACCGGTACCGAAGATTTGGCTGGTCTGATTGCCGACGACGGCCGCTGGGGACAGTACGCAAGCGGCGAGCTGCAGCCGATTGACAAGGCGCCAATCATCATCGATGACGACATTGAGAACATCGGCAACAAGCTGCAACCCATTGAAGGCAAGCCACTTCACTTCAAGTTGAACGCTCGTATGGAAAACCCGATTGACGGCGAGCTTGAGCCGTTCTTCGGAATCCACGATTCGCGCTATATGATTTATTGGCTGGCACTTAGCACAAACGGCTACAAATCGTACATCGACTCGCTGGCCAACATCGAAAAAGAAAAAATCAAACTGAAACAACGCTCAACCGACTTTGTGGCGCCCGGCGAGCAGCAACCCGAGACCGACCACGCTATGCAGGCTGAGAAATCGCACACGGGCAACACACAGAACGTCTTCTTCCGCACGGCAAGCAACGGAGGATTCTTCAGCTACGATATGGCCACCCAATCGCGCACCGACCTGTCGCTCTACGTGAAATATTGGGGCGTGAACGACTGGGGCAACAAGGTTTTCGACATCTACATCGACAACGAGAAATTGACCACCGTGAACAACATAAAACGCTGGAACACATCGCAGTTCAAGACCGAAGAGTACCCCATCCCCGCTTCGATGCTGAAGGGCAAAAAGAGCGTGCGCGTGAAATTCCAAACCAATCAGGGCACTGAAATTGGCGGAATTTATGAAGTTAGATTGGTGAAGCTATAAAAAATGTATTTGTAAGTGTGTGTTAAAACTATTTATCAATATGAACAAACTATTTCTAACAATTGGTATTTTGGTAGGTATTTGTCAAACATCTTTGGCACAAGATTACGCACATATCGATGTCAAATATTGCAATCTTAAATACAACCTAAACCCTAACAGCATAAGAGTCGAATCAGAAAACAAAGTCCATTTCGCAGTATCAAACAAAAAAGAGCTACCGATTTTTTTAGAGCTAAAGTATAATTTCAAAATTTCAGAAATTATTTGCCTATCCAATGGCAAACAACTAAAATTCGACAGAAACGGTGATTCTTTGGTTGTTTTTCCAAACAAAAAATGGCGTTCATTGGACTCAATTAAAATAAAATATAATGGCGAACTCACTCTATCAGAAAATGACGCTTTGGGCATCACCAAAAACAGAAGAGGGCCGGAATTATGGTCGTTCCCGGGATTAAACAATACTTCCGGTCTATTTGCCTGCAAGCAAGACCCATCCGACAAGATTGACAGTGTTACCATCACTATTACTTCGCCAAAAGAATTCAGAACCATAAGCAATGGGGTTTTAATTAAAGAAAGCATTGATAGTGAAAATAGAACAATGGTTTGGCATCATAAATATCCCATTGCACACTATTCTATTGGTTTGATTTGCAGTAATTTCGTAGATTATTCTGACACCATAAACCTTGGCAATGGCACAATAATAATGCAGAATTTTGTGTATCCTGGTTACTTGGAAACCGCACGGACTTTATCCCAAAAGCTAATCCCAATATTTAAATTGTTTTGTAATTTATTTGGAAATTACCCATTTGCAAATGAGAAATTCGGAATGGCTCAATTTGGGTTTAATGGCACCCAATCCTATCAAACTTTGGCCTTCGTCAAGAATTTCGATTTATTGCTAACCACTCACGAACTTAGCCACCAATGGTTCGGGAACGCAATCACTTGCAACTCTTGGAACGAAGTTTGGCTTAATGAAAGCCTTGCAACATATAGTGAATATTTGGCTATAGAGAAAGGACTTATTCCTGATGTATCAGCTGAAGACTGGCTCTCTGAGACTCGTTCAAATGCCCAGACTGACGGTAGCATTATCGTGAAAGAACCACAGAGTTATGCGGATGTCTTTATGATGAATAAAGATTGTATAAATGACAAGGGGGCTATGATGATACACTCTTTGCGCCAAATAATTGGGGATGAGGCTTTTTTCAAAGGTCTCAAAAATTATGCTACTGACCCTAAACTTCTATACCATACTTCTAAAAGTGAAGATTTCATTAGACATTTCGAAAATGTTTCAGGAAAGAGCTTAAAATCATTTTTCAATGAATGGTTATATAATGAGGGAATCCCTTCTGATTTGAAATAAAATAATTGGTTAAGAGATAATTAGACAATAATTATGAAAAAGATTCTGAATTTTGTTTCGGTTGTTCTTATCGCGTCCTCTCTGCACGCCCAAAACACCGATGTAAAAATCAAATTCTATACGCCAGATATTGTGCGTGTTACCAAAACTCCTGCCAACTCTGCGGGGGCGCAACCGAGCCTTGTGGTAATTCTTGAACCGCAAAATGTGGCTGTAAAGCAGTCGCAATCGGGCGGAGTAACCACCTATCAATCCGCCAAACTTAAAGTTACTGTGGATAACAACGGCAAAGTGTCGTTCTCTGGTATCAAGGGCGGCAAACTGTTAGACGAGGGTTCGTTCTCGTTTTTGCCCATAACCTCAGGCACCGACAAGGGCAGTTTTAAGATTTCGCAATCGTTTAAACTTGCTGCCAACGAAACTGTTTACGGCGTGGGCACAATCCAAAACGGCAAACTTGAACGCAATAACACCGAAACCCTCATTGAACAGAGCAATCTCGAAGATTTTCAGAATGTTATCCAGTCGATAAAAGGCTGGGGAATATATTGGGACAACTATTCGCGAGGAAAATATTCCGAAAAAAATTTTATAATGACCCTTGAAGGCGAGGCTGGCGATGTTATCGACTATTATTTTATGTACGGCGGCAATCCCGACGGTGTAATTGCATTAATGCGTCAACTTTCGGGCAAAGTGCCGATGTTTCCGCTCTGGACCTTTGGATATTGGCAGAGCAAGGAACGCTACAAAACCCAAGACGAAATTATCGGCGTGGTAGAAAAATACCGCACTCTTGGCGTGCCTCTCGACGGCATTATTCAAGATTGGCAATATTGGGGTAACAATTATCTGTGGAATGCAATGGACTTTCTATCAGAGAGTTTTCCCGATGGCAAAGGAATGATAAAGCGCATCCACGATATGAACGCCCATATTATGATTTCCATTTGGGCAAGTTTCGGACCTATGACAATGCAATTCAAGGAGTTGGCACAAGACAACCTCCTCTTCACCTTCGGCACTTGGCCGCAAAGCGGAATTTCGCATATCTGGCCGCCCGTAATGGATTATCCGTCAGGCGTTAAGGTTTACAATCCTTTCCCGCAAAAATCGAAAGACATTTACTGGAAATACCTCAAAAAGCTCTACGATTACGGTATCGATGCTTGGTGGATGGATTCTACCGACCCCGACTGTTTTTATCCCACCGACGAGGATT
>CAMHPA010000130.1 GCA_946186925.1 uncultured Bacteroidota bacterium
CGGCATTTTTTGTTGGCGATATAGGAGTTTTAATATAGATCTAATTCTGATGATTTGTCGACAACCCAATCGAATTGTGGCTTCACAACAATATTTCCTTTTTCATCTATTATTCCCCATTTTCCGTTTTGTTTGAAAAATATGGTGTTTTTAAAGATTCTCACATTGTCATATTGTGGATTAACAACCATATTGCCTGTTTTGTCAATACAGCCCCATTTGCCGTTTAATTTGACATTAGTCAAACCGTTTTCGGCAAAACCATCAACCCAGTCAAATTGTGGGTTGATAATCCACTTTCCGGTTTTGTCAATAAAGCCCCATTTGCCGTTTAATTTGACGCGAGCCAAACCGTTTTCGGTAAACTTCACCGCATCGTCAAATTGAGGAGTGATAACCCACTTACCTGTTGTGTCAATATAGCCCCATTTGCCGTTTAAAATAACAACAGCCAAACCGTTTTCTGCAAAATCACCATTCCATTCAAATTGTGGGGAAATCACCCAATCCCCAGATTTGTCGATATAACCCCATTTGCCATTCAATTCGACACGAGCCAAATCATTTTTGGCAAAATCCCAAACATCTTCGAATTGCGGGGCGATAACTAAGTTACCAGTTTTGTCAATAAATCCATACTTGCCGCGTAATTTGACAACTGCAAAACCGTTTTCGGAAAAATTACCAGCTAAGCCATATCGTGGGGGAATAACCAAATTGCCAGTTTCGTCAATATAGCCACATTTACCGTGTAATCTGACAAGAGCCAAACCATTTTCGGCAAACTTCCAAACCTTGTCGAATTGCGGGTTGATAACCCATTTGCCAATTTTGTCAATATAGCCATATTTGCCGTTTAATGTGGCAATAGCCAAACCATTTTCGGCAAAATGACCAGCATAGATAAATTGCGAATTAATAACTATCTTGCCAGTTATGTCAATATAGCCCCGTCTGCCGCTCAATTCGACAACAGCCAAACCATTTTTGGTAAAATGACCACTCCAGTCAAATTGTGGTTTTATAATCCACTTGCCAAATTTGTCAATATAACCGCATTTATGTTCAAATTCGGCTGGAATATATAGTTCCATAGTTCGTCGGTTTTAAACGTGAAAACAAAATAAAAGTCATTCAAATATAGCATTTCTAATTGCATCCTTATTCATAAGAAAATCAAATATTATCGTTTGAGTTTTTTGCGTTTGGCATATTTTTCTCATTAGGCATCGAAAATCCTGATTCTGGCTGGCACCGACGCCATTAGCGGCGGAATCTTTGCCGACAGTCCCGCGCTTAACCGCTCGTTTTTAGACAAATACAAAGTCGATTTGTACGTTCCTGGCAACCCCGTCCACCCGCTGGCTTTTGTCAATGGCGTGTTGAGTTTGGTGAGGGGAAAGAAGTAGTATCCGATAATTATCGAGAGAATGATTATAAAAAAAAGCCGCCACAGTGGACGGCATTTTTGTTTGGTTAAATAGCATTTGAGGTTAGAGGCATCGTGGTAAAACCAAGTCAAATTTCGGCTTCACAACAATACTCCCTTTTTCATCTATAATCCCCCATTTATCATCTTGTTTAAAAAATATGGTGTTCTCAAAAATCCTCACATAGTCGTATTGTGCTTTAATAACCAATGTGCCAGTTTCATCAATACAGCCCCATTTGCCGTTTAATTTGACAGGAGCCAAACCGTTTTCGGAAAAATTAAAGGGATTGTCAAATTGCGGTTTGATAACCCAATTGCCAGTTTCGTCAATAAAGCCCCATTTGCCGTTTAATCTGACAAGAGCCAAAGCGTTTTCGGAAAAAATAAGGGCATCGTCAAATTGCGGTTTGATAACCCAATTGCCAGCTTTGTCAATAAAGCCCCATTTGCCGTTTAATTTGACAGGAGCCAAACCTTTTTCGGAAAAAATAAGGGCATCGTCAAATTGCGGTTTGATAACCCAATTGCCAGTTATGTCAATAAAGCCCCATTTGTCGTTTAATTCGGCACTAGCCAAACCGTTTTCGGCAAAATACCTAACATCATCAAATTGTGGTTTGATAACCCAATTGCCAGTTTCGTCAATAAAGCCGCATTTGCCGTTTAATTCGACACACGCCAAACCGTTTTCGAAAACATAAGCATCGTCAAATTGCGGTTTTATAATCCAATTGCCAGTCTTGTCAATATAGCCCCATTTGCCGTTTAATTCAGCACTAGCCAAACCATTGGTAAAATCATCTGCCAAATCAAATTGTGGGTTGATAACCCACTTGCCAGTTTTGTCAATATAGCCGTATTTATTGTTTAATTCGACAAGTGCCAAACCGTTTTCGGAAAAAATAGAAGCATCTTCAAATTGCGGGTTGATAACCCACTTGCCAGTTTTGTCAATATAGCCCCATTTGCGATCCAATCGAGCGGGTATAAAAATATTGACGTTTTGTGTTGTGCAACCAACCAAAATTATTGCTGCTAACATTGTTGTTGCCAATAATTTACATTTCATAGTTCTCGGTAATAAAAGTGAAAACAAAATAAATGTCACTCAAATATAGCATTTCTAATCACATCCTTATTCATAGGAAAATCAAATACTATCGTTTGAGTTTTTTGTGGAATTCATAAAAAAACACCGCGTAGCAATGCAGCTACACGGTGACATACTACTTAGTTGTCTGTTTTTTTTAGCTTTTTCTATACATATATGCGGCGGCGAGTACAGCCAAAAGCACAGTAACAACGTAAGCCCAATAGTTGGTTACCCGTGACGACGCAGTAATTGTATAATCGTGCGGAATGAGCCGCTCGCCCGTGAGCGGGTAAAAAACAGTATCGTTTTGGCAGACACCCGTTCCCGCACTGGTGATTTTGCCCGGCATTGTGAGCGTATATGGCACCGATAATTCAAGCGCACTCCATATCTTAAGATTTTCTTTTACAAGAGCCTTACCGCTTGGCGTTTTATCGAAAAAGAAGGCGTAAGCATCAGAATGGAAGAAATCTTTGAACACTTTTATTTCATCAACTGACATAATATCACCCGATTTCAAAACTTCATCCGATTTCATAACAAAATCCCTAAACGAATCGCGCTGCGCCACAAACTGCTCCCGGCTGACTGGCGGATTGATGACCGAATCGTAATGATTGGCGATAAAGTCGAAATTCAGTTGGAAAATATTGTCGTTCAACCAATTGGTAACCGAACGTTCAATAGGGTCGATTTTTTCCGCAATCTCTGCCCCACTCAACCCTTGCAAAATATCGGGTTGGCCTGTAAACCAAAAACTTGCAACATCGTCTTCAACATAATCGGAAAGGGGCAGATTGAAATTATCGGCAACGCTGCCGAACACTTCCGTGAAAGTGTAATCGGTGTAAAACCAACGGAATTGCTTTGTAAATGAAGATGTTGCCTTCAATTGCGCTCCATTGAGTTGCAGTGGCATATCTTCGCTCATCTCGGCCACTGTGTTGTAATCGTGAGTCAGAACGGATGTTACCGTGTCACCATTACCAACTTGCGTGTAAGAATAAGTGGAACCACTGATTTCCAAGCATTCGGGAACTGGTAGCGCCCGCCGCTGGCTGCTGTCGGTCCAAAGCGAATCGCGCATTTTTTGCGACATTATTTTGCTGTAACTAACTATGCGTGTGCAAGTTCCATCGGCATTGACCGATGTGTGCATTCTGACATCCGACTGCTCGGTGCACGATGAGAAAAGTGCCGCGGCTATCAATAACGAGCCGCAAAGTTTAACGGTTTTCATAAAGCATACGTTTTAATTGTGTGTAACTCAGTTGTTTGGATTGATATTTCTGTTGGTGCACGGCATACATCTTTTTTAATGTCTCGCCGCGTGAAGTGTGTGTTGCTTGAATGATTGCAATATTGGTATTCTGCTGATGTTCAGTGGGTTCGCCCGCAAAAACAAACATACCAACGAGCCATACAGCAGCCATAGCCGAAACCGCATACAATGTGCGGACAATGGCTCGCCGACCGCCTGCTGTTTTTTGCATATCAGCATCATCCAAACGGCTCATAATGAGCGATGTGAGTTCGTCAGGATTGCTGATTTCGGGCTGCTGACATTGCAGCCTTGCAAGAATGTCTTCTGTCTTATTCATAGCCTAAATGTTTTAATTGTTCGCGAATTGTCTGCCGCGCCGCATAGAGATTGCTCTTCACCTGACGGGCGTTCAAGCCGGTTATCTTTTCAACTTCGTCCGACGACAGACCTTCCAATTGGCAGAGTGTGAACACCAAACGCTGCTTGGGGCTCAAATCGGATGCCATCAGCCTGACAATCGACACCCACTCGCGGTTTTCGAGCGTGCGCTGACTGTCGGTTCCCGCCGCAAAGCGATGCAAAACCGACTCGTCGTCGGGCAGCGGTACAAGACGGCGGCCACGTTTGATGTGGTCGATGCAAAGACGCGAAGCGATGGTATAGAGCCATGTGGCGAACGACCGGCGCACATCGAAGCCGCCAATCTTCTGCCACGCACGGATGAATGTTTCCTGCACCACATCTTTGGCGTCATCTTCGTCGGCCAACATCTTCAGCGCCAGCGAGAAAACCATCCGCTGATAGTTTCGCACCACACTGCGGAAAGCTTCGTGGTCGCCGTTTTGGCACTGAATGAGTATGTTGACTGGTGTCGGAATCATTGTTTTTTTGTTTCAACGACTAATATACGACTGACGCAAGCGAAAGTCAAAAAAAATACTAGATTGTTAATCTACCTTTAGAACTATCGTATATCGCTGGATATTTGTTATGTGCGATATTGTTTCTAACGGCTCATTTTAGAATTTAAAAGTTGATTTATGTGTTCCAACCATAGCCATTCATACCGTGTTTGTGAACCGTAGTGTTGAGTTGCTGGGTAATTGATTGATTAATTGATTAATTGATATTATTGATTGATAAAAGG
>CAMHPA010000131.1 GCA_946186925.1 uncultured Bacteroidota bacterium
TCGGGCTTAAATCGAACCATCGTGAGACCTTGCCATCAGTCAGTTCCACGCTGTCTGCGCGGAGCCAGAGTTGGAGATTTTCCGTAGGAAACGGCAACGTTTGTGCAATTGCCACAATGTGCAATGCCACCAATGTGAATATCAACATTATCCGTTTGCTCATTTCCGTCATTTTCAAAACCAACTGCCAATTAAGCAAATTTATTTGTCTTCGCGCGCGTAATTTTTACGTAATGAGCCATTTTGTACGGAAACAAAAACAAAGCGGAGGTTTTTGTTAGAATTATTACCTTCGCATACAAAATAGTGAAAATGGAGAACGACCTCACATACACCGTCATAAAACCGCAATCGAGTCTGCTCGACCTCAATTTGCGTGAATTATGGCGCTACCGCGATTTGATTCGGATGTACGTCAAGCGGGATATTGTAACTTTCTATAAACAAACCATTTTAGGACCGCTTTGGTTCGTGCTTCAGCCAGTTCTAACCACGGTGATGTTTATGTTTGTGTTCGGAAATCTGGCAGGAATATCAACCGATGGCATTCCTGGAGTGATTTTCTATTTCAGCGGTATCATCATCTGGAATTACTTTGCCGATTGCCTGAACCGCAATTCTCGCACCTTCACCGATAACCAGAACGTGTTCGGCAAAGTCTATTTCCCGCGTTTGGTGGTGCCCATCTCGGTCACCATTTCGAACCTTGTACGGCTAGGCATTCAGTTTGTACTTTTCGTATGTATCTACATCTATTATTTTGCAACAGGTGCTGATATTGAGCCTAACATCTACTTGCTTCTTCTTCCGCTTTTGGCTCTGATGACAGCGGGTATCAGTCTTGGTTTTGGCATCATATTCTCGTCGCTCACAACCAAATACCGCGACCTCACGTTTCTTCTGCAATTCGGCGTGCAACTTTGGATGTACGCCACACCAATCATCTATCCGCTCAACAGCATTCCCGCCGACAAGCAGTGGCTCATCCAACTTAACCCAATGACGTCGGTGATTGAGACGTTCAAATACGGCGCGCTTGGCTCAGGTGTTTTCTCGTGGGGCTGGCTCGGCTACAGTTTCGCGCTGATGGCTCTGCTGATTCTTGTCGGAATAATGATTTTCAATAAGATAGAGAAGAGTTTTATGGATACGGTGTGAGAAGTTAGGAATTAGGAGTTAGAAGTTAGGAGTTAGAAGTTAGAAGTTAGGGGTTAAAAGTTAAAAGTTATAAGTTAAGAGTTAGGAGATAGAAGCTGGAAGTTAGATTTTTACTAAAACTCGTGCATAAAATGTGGAGTTTTGCCAAAAAGTCGTACATAAAATGTGAAATTTTGACAAAAAGACGTACATAAAATGTGAAATTTTTGCGTGTCAATATACCTTTTGGATATATTTGTCAGCGAATTAAACCTAAAGTTTATGGAACGGAGCATTTTGCAGGATTTGTTGAAATGGAAACAAAGCAAGCACCGAAAACCGCTGATTCTGAATGGCGCAAGGCAAGTTGGCAAGACTTGGGTATTGAGGCATTTTGGAGAGGTGGCCTACAAAAATGTGGCTTACATTAATTGCGACAGAGAACCCCGAATGGCAACATTGTTCGCTGACTTTGATGTACAGCGAATTCTAAAAGCCATTGAGGTAATAACCCAGGTGCCCGTGGTTGCTGGTCAGACATTGATAATAATCGACGAGGTGCAGGAAGTGCCGCGCGCCATTCAGGCACTGAAATATTTTTACGAAGATGCCGCCGACCAACATATCGCGGTAGCGGGATCGTTATTGGGCATAATGCTGCACGAGGGTATTTCCTTCCCAGTTGGCAAGGTCAATACAATGCGGATGTATCCGTTGTCGTTTGCCGAATTTCTGAAGGCAACAGGCAAAGAATCTTATGCAAAAGTGCTGGAAGAGCAGGACTGGCCTTCGGCCGCCGTTGTCCATGAGCAGTTACTCGATTGTCTGCGGCATTACTTCTATGTAGGTGGAATGCCAGAAATTGTGCAGGCATATATCGATGGAGAGCCGATGTGGACTATTCGCGATATGCAAAACGAGATTTTGGACAATTATATTCAAGATATTGGCAAACACGCTCCGCCGCGCGAGGTTATGCGTATAAGTATGGTCTTTAGGTCAATACCTGGACAACTGTCGAAAGAGAATAAAAAATTCGTTTACGTAGTTGTGAAGGAAGGTGCAAGGGCGCGCGAGTTCGAGATTGCCCTGCAATGGTTGTGCGATGCAGGGTTAGTGTACAAAGTCAACCGCGTCAATAAGCCCGAAGCTCCGCTGCAATACTACGAGGATTTTTCGGCTTTCAAATTGTTTGTGCTCGATTGCGGGCTGCTTGGCGCGATGAGCAACACCAGTGCCGATTCGGTGGTGATTGGCGATGGTGTGTTTGAGGAATATCAAGGCGCGTTCACTGAGCAATACGTGTTGCAGGAGATGAAAGCAAATTCGGAACTTCCAATATTCTATTACAGCAAGGAGAATTCGCGTCAAGAGATTGATTTTCTTGTGCAATGCGGGCAACAAGTGATTCCTGTCGAGGCGAAATCGGGCAAGAATCTTCAAAGCAAATCGTTCGGTTCGTTCTGCAAAGAGCACAATCCCGAAGTAGCGGTAAAAACATCGTTGCTACCATTCCGCCAGAACAATACGGTGACTAACCTTCCGCTTTACGCGGTGCGGGCATGGTTTGACGGAAAAGAACGGTAAATGTGTCAAAAAACGTAACGTATTTATATAGAAAGATGTTACTTTGGAAATCGAAACATAAACGGCGTATACTGAATTGGAAATAACGGACGCAAAGCATTGCGTCCCTACTTTAAACTCTAAACTTTTAAACTTTAAACTCTTATAATGCCAACAGCAATAAAAATAGAGAACCTTTCGAAACAGTACCGCCTGGGCGTGATTGGCACTGGCACCTTGAGCCACGACCTTAACCGCTGGTGGACCGTGAACGTGCTGCGCCGCGAAGACCCCTATCTGAAAATCGGCGAGACCAACGACCGCGCCACCCGAGGCAATTCGGAGTACGTGTGGGCGCTGAAGGACATAAATTTGGAGATTGAGCAGGGCGACGTGGTGGGCATTATCGGCAAGAACGGCGCTGGCAAATCCACACTGCTGAAACTGCTTTCGCGTGTGACAAAACCCACCACTGGCACCATAAAATACAAAGGGCGAATAGCATCTCTGCTTGAAGTGGGCACAGGTTTCCACCCCGAAATGACTGGCCGCGAGAACATCTATATGAACGGCGCCATTATGGGAATGACACGCGCCGAGATAACCCGCAAACTCGATGAGATTGTCGATTTCTCGGGCTGCGAGCGCTATCTCGACACCCCCGTGAAGCGCTACAGCAGCGGAATGACCGTGCGCCTTGGCTTTGCCATTGCCGCCCACTTAGACCCCGAAATTCTTGTGGTTGACGAAGTTTTGGCCGTTGGCGATGCCGAATTCCAGAAAAAAGCCATCGGCAAAATGCAGGATGTGAGCAAGGGTGAAGGAAGAACGGTGCTGTTTGTGAGTCATAATATGGCAAGTATAAGACAGTTGTGCAGACACGGTTTGCTGTTAGAAAACGGCAAAACAAAATATTGGGGAAATGTCGAAGACGTTGTGAATAAATATGTCGCCATTCACACAAACAACACCACAGAAGACTTGTCTTTGTGGGGAAAAAGAGAAGGTGATGGCCGTGTAAGATTTCAGAAGGTATATGTCACAGATACTGAAGGTAAAATGTTGGAAACAATTCTTACGGGAAGCGATGTCAAGTTCAACTTTGATATTCAAGTTAAAGAAAAAAGTGAGGTTGATTTAGGCTTTTCATTTTTTACTACAGATGACGTAATGATCAGCAATCTTTATTCGGGATTCCAACATATAACATTTAATGTTGAAGAAGGGTGCTATACAGTGTCATGCCTCGTTAAGGATTTTGCATTTTCCTCGTCAGAATTGTTAGTTAGAGGGGTAATTAATGCCGACAAGCAACTGGCCGATTGGCCTAGTTGTCATTTGGCAAAATTAAATATAGAACAAGGTAATTTCTATAATTCTGGTGTTTTATCACCCAAAAGCAATATGTTTTTATTTAAAGGAGAATGGTCAATTAAGTAATAACGAAAAAAGAAACCAAAATACGAAACATTGAAAATTCCTCACTGAGAGATAACGAGGACTTGCCAGTTATTGACTATATTGATAGCATTAACAAAGGACAAAAAATAACATTATTGGAAGTGGGTTGCGGAGAATGTAGGTTTGTTAAAAAAATTCAAAAATTATACCCGAATATAGAAATAACTTGCATTGAAATAAATCCCGATTTGGCTAAAATTGCTGTGGACTTGGGTTGCACTGTGATTAACAAAAACATATTGGATGTACAAATTGAAAACCAATATGATATTGTTCATTGTTCTCACGTCATTGAGCATTTTGGGTATCCCGAAATAACCAAAGTACTTGATTTTTTAGTTACTTCTGTAAAGGGCGATGGAAGAGTTATTATTAGAAGTCCATTATTAGATGACAAGGATACTTGGTGTTTTTATGGCAATATCGACCACATCAAGCCATATCCACCAGAATCTATAATAAATTATTTCTGTATGAAGCAACAACAAAAACAAGGAACCGCAAAAATCATAGTGACAAAGCTATGGTACAGAACAAGCCCCAAACAACTTGAATTGCTATCCACATGGCATTTGTTGTATGGACTATTTTTTTGCAGAAGGATTATTAATTGGGGCATTCAAAAAATTAATAGTTTAAACCATATTTTGTGGAACAAATATCGCTGGCCATCTACAAAGCCTCATGGCTACGTTATTTTTATTAGAATAGTATCACAATAAAACGAATAACTATTTTTCATTAAAAACAGTAACCA
>CAMHPA010000132.1 GCA_946186925.1 uncultured Bacteroidota bacterium
CGCAGCTCAGCCCGTGTCTCATGATTTGAGAACCCACGTTGTTGCAACCAAAGGCACTGTTGGCGCAGCCCAGCCGGTATCTCACGATTTGAGAACCCACGTTGTTGCAACCAAAGGCGCTGTTGGCGCAGCTCAGCCCGTGTCTCACGATTTGAGAACCCACGTTGTTGCAACGAAAGGCACTGTAGGCGCAGCCCAGCCCGTTTCTCACGATTTGAGAACCCACGTTGTTGCTATAAAATCTCATAGATCTCATGGTGGTGGCGGTACTGTTGAGAAATAGGAGAATTACTCAAGAGTCATAGTTTAGAGATTCTTTAAGCGCAATATTTGAATAGCAATCGCCATAAATACTTTTATGAAGATTTTCGGTTGCACAAACCCGCTAAGCAAAAACGTCTCAAAAAATACTTTTTGAGACGTTTTTTTTGTATGAAACTGATAAAACGAATCTTTATTGAATGTCATTTTGCCGTTTGAGAAGCAAACAGGATGCCCATAAACTCTTTTGCCGACAGTTTCTGATAGATACCCTTTAGCACAATCACCGAGGGGTGCATCTGTGTTTTTTTGCCCGCGATGGGGATGGCGCGAAGTTTCTCGTGGCCGCGAATGAGCATTTCCGACATCACGGCAATCCAGTGGCCCGTCTCAACAAGGTTCATCATAATGGTCATACTCGAAATCTCAATTTGCGGGGTTAACTGCACGTGGCGGCTTGCCAGCAGGCGGTCAATCATTGTGCGGGCCTGCGAACCCACCGACGGCAACACCAGCGGATACTGCTTCAGCAATTCGAGCGACACTTCACGTTGCGCTACAAGTGGATGATTGTAATTGACTATAACCGAAAGGTTTGAGTCAAACAATGGGACAAACTCAATCTGGTTGTCTTCGTCATCGGGGCGGTACGAGAGAATGAGGTCCAACTTGCGCTCTTTGAGCAAGTCGAGCAACTCGTTCACTGGTCGGCTCACCACCACCAGTTTAATGTTCGGGTATTGTTTTGAGAATGAGATGATTGTGCTTGTCAGGAGGTCGCTCAAAGTGAACACCGCGCCAATGCGCAACTCACCAGCCATAATGTTCTGAAGGTCGCGCAGACGCTGCACGCCGCCCTCGCTGTCTGCCACGGTCTGCTTGGCGTAGGGCAGAAACTCGGTGCCCGCCTCGGTCAGGTAGGTGCGCTTGCCAATGCGGTCGAAGAGCGGCACCTGCAGCTCGGTCTCGAGTTGGCGAATCTGCTGCGACAGCGTGCTCTGCGTGATGAACAACTGCCGCGCGGCTTCGGTAAAATTCAGAGTCTCAGCGGTTTTAATGAAATACTTGAGTTGACGCAGTTCCATAAATCAATTGGTTTTAACTATTGTTTCAATCGAATAAATCATTTTTACAAATGTATGAAAATAAAAAGTAAGCGGTAATTTTGCGCGGAAATTTGTAATTTTGTGCAAAAGGGTTGCTTATGTCAAGACAAGAATGCATAAACGGTTTTTCAGACTATATTTTTTGGGATGTTGACAAGACGTCAGTTGACCCTGCTCTGAACGCGCCTTTTTTGGTTCGGCGGGTGCTTGAGTACGGGCAGATTACCGACTGGAAACATCTGCTCAAATATTATGGTTTAGAGCGAATTGCCGATGTTGCAAAGCAGTTGCGCACACTCGACCCTAAGGCTCTTTCATTCATCAGCACCGTTTCTGGAACCCCAATTGACAATTTCAGATGCTACACTACACGACAATCGACCCCCGAACACTGCAACTTCTGAAACAATTGCAGTCGGACCCCATTTTCTGTGGCAGCCGTTTGGTGGGAGGAACTGCACTTGCGCTCCAACTGGGCCATCGAAATTCTGTCGATTTGGATTTGTTTGGCTCCATTGCCGCAACGTCCGATGAGATACGCGGTACCCTATCGGCCGAACACCAAGTTAAAACCATCAAGGAATCGCAGAACATCAATATTTATATTGTTGACAATGTGAAAGTTGATATTGTCAACTATCGTTATGGTTGGATTGATGATGCGGTTGTTGACGGTGCAATTGTGCTCGCAGGAGTAAAAGATATTGCGGCTATGAAAGTGGCGGCAATCATTGGACGCGGCACCAAAAAAGACTTCATTGATTTGTTTTTTCTTTTACGGCACTTCTCGCTTCAGCAGATTCTTGATTTGTATATGCAAAAATACCCCGATGGCTCTATGTTCATTGCAATGAAGAGCCTTACTTATTTCGAAGATGCGGAATCCGACCCTATGCCGATAATGTTCGAAAATGTTAGTTGGGAAATCGTGAAAGAATCTGTTCGCAACGCTGTTGCTAATCTTTAAATATTTACAATAAGTATTCTGAATAAACATTTTAATTATCAACCATATATAATTTTTTAAAAGATGAATTGGTTTACTTCGCTGCTAATGAATGAGTCGGTTGGGCGCACGGTGATGATTTTTGCGTTTGTGATTGCCATCGGCTCAATGTTGGGAAAACTCAAGCTGAAGGGCATCTCGCTCGGCTCGACGTTTGTGCTTTTTGTGGGCATTCTGGTGTCGCATTTCGGCTTCACCGTCACGCCGTCGATTTTGCATTTTATGAAGGATTTCGGCCTGATACTCTTTGTGTTCAGCATTGGTTTGCAGGTTGGCCCGAACTTCTTCTCGTCGTTCAAGCAGTCGGGGCTGATGCTCAACGGACTGGCGGCAGGCAGCGTGGCTCTCAATATTGCGGTAACACTGCTGATTTTCTATTTGTTAGGCGGTATCGATTTCCCGATGCTCATTGGCGTTATGCAAGGTGCGGTGACTAACACGCCTGGTCTTGGCGCGGCTCAGCAAGCCTTAAATCAATTGTCGCAATCGGGTGCTGAAACACCTTCAATCTCACTTGGTTATGCAGTGGCATATCCGATGGGTGTTGTGGGCATCATTCTTGGAATGGTGATTGTTAAGCGCATTTTCCGCATCGATTATGAAAAAGAGCGCACCGCAGCCACAGGCGGCAACACCGAAGAGCCTGCGCGCTGCAGTTATCGCGTTACAAGCAACTTGGTGATTGGCAAGCAGATAAAAGAGATTTCGCGGCAGTTCGACAAAGAAGTTGTCTTTGCCCGCATCAGTCAGGGCGGCAAGGTTTTTGTGCCCAACGGCGACACCGTGCTCGGCCAAGGCGACCTGGTGCGAATCATCGCGCCCAAGCAGCGTGAGGCCGAACTCGACGCAATGTTCGGCGACAAACTCACCACCGAGGAACTGAACGGCCAAACGGGCGAGTTGAAATCGCGTAAAATATTGGTTACCAACAAGCGATTGGACGGCAAAAGCCTTCAGAACCTGCAGTTGCGCAAGTCGTTCAATGTGAACGTGACGCGTGTCTTCCGCTCGGGCGTTGAACTGATGGCCACCCCCGACCTTGTGCTGCATCTTGGTGATAAAGTGAAAGTTGTGGGCGGCGACGAGAGTCTCGGCCTTGTCGAGAAATTCCTTGGTAACTCGGTTAAGCACCTTAACGAGCCGCACCTTTCGACGCTGTTCATCGGCATTTTCCTGGGCATCATTGTCGGCTACATTCCAATCGCCTTCCCTGGAATGCCGCAGCCTGCAAAACTCGGCCTGGCTGGCGGTCCGCTCATTGTTTCGCTGCTGATGGGCGCCTTCGGTCACAAAATCGGCCTGACGTGCTACACCACGCAGAGCGCCAACCTTATGATTCGCGAGATTGGCATATCGCTTTTCCTTGCCTGCGTTGGCCTTGAAGCGGGCGAGCAGTTCTTCGACACGCTCATCAACGGCGACGGACTCAGGTGGGTGGGCTACGGCTTGCTCATAACAATGATTCCGATGCTCACAATCTCGTGCATCGCGCGCAAGTGCTTCAAACTGAACTATTTCACCATTGTGGGAATGATTTCGGGCACCAACACCAATCCGCCCGCGCTCTACTACTCGAATATGATTGCCGAAAACGACCGCCCTTCGGTGGCCTACTCAACGGTCTATCCGTTGGCAATGTTCCTGCGTATTGTGCTGGCGCAGACGCTGATACTGATTTTCGCATAGGAAAGACTTCAGACTAAAGACAACGGACATAAGTCAAACAAAAAAACTGCCGCGTGGCAAGACTTTTTTGTTATTGTGGGTTGCTTGATTAGGCGCAAGCTGATGCGAGTATGCACACAAGTTGTGAACAAAAAACGCTACCTTTGCTACAAAATGGGGGACATAAAATGCGCTTGAAATTTCTTCTCGGTTTGTTGGTTGCGGTTCTGCTGGCGCTGCCTCAATTTGCTTATTCTCAAGAAGAAGATGATGAAAGCGAGGAATATGCCGACCCCAACCAACCCATAATCGACAGCTTACTTAACGCCATAAAGCCAGATTCGCCAGACAGTGTTAAAGCTATTAATTACAATAAGATAGCTTGTATTATCAGTAATATAGATTCCTGCTTAAAATACGCCTTTCTTTCATTGAATTATTGCAAAGAAGATGATGTATATATAGTTGCTCAAAACAATGGATACATTGGATGGGCATATTATATGAAAGAAGAATCAAGAAAAGCAATGCCGTACTTAAAAAAAGGCGCTTATCTGTTTCAATCCATTAATGATTATTCTAATCTTTCAAATTGTTATAGGGCAATAGCACAAGCATTTGAAGATTTTAACCAATACGACAGTATAAAGCATTATTTCAATTTAGCCATAGAAACCGCCATTAAATGTAAAGATTCATTAACGATTTCAGAAAGTTATCTATATATGGGCGAAATATGTTGTCATCAGGGTTATT
>CAMHPA010000133.1 GCA_946186925.1 uncultured Bacteroidota bacterium
GCTTGGTGGATGGATTCTACCGACCCCGACTGTTTTTATCCCACCGACGAGGATTACGAGTTCCCCACAGGTTTTGGTTCGTTTCGCAAAATGCGTAATGCATTCCCCCTTGCCACTGTTAGCGGAATTTACCAAAATCAACGCATAGTTTCAGAAAATCAGCGTGTTTTTATAATGACACGTTCGTCGTATGCAGGTCAGCAACGTTATGGCTCAAATATGTGGAGCGGCGACGTGGCTTCGTCGTGGGATATGCTTCGCAAACAAATTCCCGCAGGATTGAACTTTACTCTTACTGGAAATCCAAACTTTAACACAGATATAGGCGGATTTTTCTCGGGTTCGTACAATGTTTTGGGTGCGGCTTCGGGAGCAAAAAATCCTCAGTTTCAAGAACTTTACGTGCGATGGATGCAGTACGGACTGTTTAATCCTGTGTTCCGTTCGCACGGTGCCGACACTCCAAGAGAAATATACCAGTTTGGCTCGAAAGGCGAACCAATTTATGATGCTATTGAATCTACTATCAATCTGCGTTATAGACTTTTGCCTTATATTTATTCATTGGCTTTTGACGTTACAAAAAACGATGCAAGTTATATGATGCCGCTATTTGCATATTATAAAAACGACCCAAAAACTCTGCGCCTTGCCGATGAGTTTATGTTTGGGAAATCTATCCTTGCCGCCCCCGTGGTGTCGCCGCAATACACTGAGGAAAAGATTATTAAGATAGACGAAATGACTGGCTGGAACAAACAAGAAACCGCCAACGCAAAGTCCTATCCCTCGGTAGATTTTTCTGTAAAGAAAACCGCCGATAAATACCTGCCAAAAGGCGACAACTGGTATTACTATTGGACCGACCAACTCTACACCGGCGGACAGACTGTAAAAGTGCCCACCACTATTGCCCAAACACCGTTTTTTGTAAAAGCCGGCAGCATAATCCCGTTTGCCCAAACGGCTCAAAACACCGTGGAGCAACGTTTCGACACTCTCACAATCAAAATCTACCCTGGCAAGGACTGCACCTTTGAACTCTACGAAGACGAGGGCGACAATTACAACTACGAAAAGGGCGAGTTCTCTATCATAAAGTTTGCGTGGAACAATAAAAGCAACACGCTGACTATCAACACTCGCGAAGGCTCCTTCAAAGGAATGTTGCAGAATCGCCTATTTAAAGTCGTTCGCGCCGACAATGGTAAAAACGCTGATATTCAGTATAATGGCGAGGAGATTTCGATAAAGATTTAACCAAGTGATTGCAAACAGCAAACATATGATTTTAAGCAAAATAGCACTAACCACGGTGCTATTTTGCTTTGTTACATTCGCACTGCAGCGCTTCAAACTCTGCACCTTCGAGTCGGACCACCTGTTTTTGTTCGACGCCGACTGGATTATTGGGCATTTGCGTGAAGTTGGCGGTTTAAACCTGATAATCAGTTCGTTTCTGACGCAGTTTTTCAAGTTTCCGATAGTCGGGACAATAGTTACCACGGCATTTTACCTGACAGTTTTGCTTTGCCTTAAGCGATTGATTTTTGGCACAATATGGACCGAAAAAGCTAACGCACTGATATTGATTCCGATAGGTTTCCTGCTAATGTGTGTTGAAGAACCGTTTTACAGTTTTCGCGGGCATACGGCATTTGTCATTTGTTTGATTATTAGTGTTTTATATCAGCAGTTTATCAATCGGTTCCTAAAGTTCAGACTTGCCGCAACAGTGTTATGCGCTGCACTTTTATACCTTGCCGCAGGCTCAGTGGCGCTGCTATTTGCTATTATTGTCTTGATTATCGACATTTTGCAAAAGCGGAAAGCGACAAACGGACTCGCCGCCATTGCCGTCGTATTTGTCTGTGGATTTGTATCTTACCTCAACGAATCGTTTGTATCGTTTGCAGAGGCCACGCTGCCAATGCAATACTACAACTGGCCAACTTCAGGGTGGATAGCAACTTGCGCCTGGTTATCGGCACTTGCAGTTATCGCTACCTCAAAAATTACTATTAATCAGCGAATTAACTACATAATTCTTGCTGCCACAATTATCGTTTTTGGATTTGTGTTGAGCAAAATGCACGACTCAAAAACGTACAGAATGCAACAAGAGTGCTATTTGGCTGATAATTGCCGCTGGGACAAGATTATAAAATTGAACTCGCATAACAATGTGAAAACCAATTTTATAAGTTATACCAACCTTGCACTTGCAATACAAGGCCAACTGCTCGACCGAATGTTTGAGTTCAATCAGCAACTGCCAACACAGCAAAACAACTCACGTACAGTCAGAAACGAGACTTTCCACCTCGGAAGTCTCTCATACTTTTTAAGCGGACACGTGGCAGAAGCCCGTCAGGCGGCATTCAACAGCGCTCTGATAACTCCTGATGGTGTTGAGCCTCACGACTTTTTGCGACTGATATCCATAAACAAATCGTTTGGTGCCGATAAGGTTAGCCAAAAATATGCCGACGTACTTGATAAAACATTGTTTTACAAACATAAAGCCGCCGCGGAACTTGCAGATACAAACATTACAAAACTGCCGCAGAACAGCACTTTCTGCGAGATTGACGGCCTTGCAAGCGACTACCGCGAAATTGTCAAAGTCAATCCGCAAAACACTGTGGCACAACAATTTTACATTGCATACATTTTGCTTTCGGCTGACAAACAAAGGCTTCTCTCCTACCTCGACGACCACAAAGGCGAACCATTGCACCGTCGCGTTCAAGAGGCCTGCACCATAATGTTCACACCCGAAGAATGTCGGCAACTGGGTGTAAACGAAGCAATTATAAAGGATTTTGAAGCGCTGAAGAAAGGTCTGGGAATCAACAATTTCCACCAAACCTATTGGTATTACATTGCATACCTCAACGCAACATTGAAACAAAAATGAGGAACTTAACAATTAACATATTGGCAATCATTGCGTTGGCTTCGTGCTCAACCAAAGTTGAAAACGCAGCACAAACCAACGTTGAACTCGGCATTTACCCTGATTACAAAGAAGTTACAATTCCGTGCAATATTGCCCCGATAAACTTTACAATAACCGATTCCGCCAAAATTGACGCCATTCTGATTTCGTGCGGTGGCGATACATTAACAGTCAAAGTATCAAATAATTGCACAAAAATCGACATTAATAAATGGCACAATTTTTTGGCTGACAAAGGCGGTAAAACTCTCACCTTCACGCCTTGCGGCAAAACCGACGGCAAATGGCTGGCTTACAAGCCTTTCAACGTTGAAGTGTCGGCCGATTCTATCGACAAAACTTTGGTTTACAGACTGATACCGCCTGGATACGAGATTTGGAACCGAATGGGAATCTATCAACGCGATTTGGAAACATACAACGAGCGGGCAATCTACGAAAACCGCTATGGCAAAGGCAATTGCGTCAACTGCCACTCATTCTGCGCCAACAATTCCGACCAACTAATGATTCACCTAAGAGCAGGATTAGCAGGCACTTACGTGTTCAGCGACAACACCGCAAGCAAGGTTAAAGGCGACTTCAGCAAATTCAACGCTGGCCCCACCTACCCCTATTGGCACCCGTCGGGGCGGTTTATCGCATTCTCGCTCAACAAGATATATCAGGATTTTCACACTGCCGACCCGAACATTATCGAGGTTTACGACGATTTTTCCGACGTCATTGTCTTCGACCTTGAAAACAAGGCAGTTATCAGTTCACCGCTGACTTGCAGCGCCGACGCTTTTGAGACGTTCCCGTGCTTCTCGCCCGACGGCAAATGGCTCTATTTCTGCACTTCGCAAGCATTCGACTCGGTGAAATGGAACTACCCAAACGCTCATTACAGCATTTGCAGAATCGGATTCGACGCCGAAAAGAAAGAATTTGGCACAACAGTCGATACCATTGTAAACGCCGCCGCAATGGGCAAAAGTGCCTCATTTCCACGCATTTCGCCCGACGGACGGTTCCTGCTCTACACCTTGTCGGACTATGGCAACTTCTCAATCTGGCACCACGAAGCCGACCTGAAAATGATTGACCTGCAAACTGGCGACAGCATTGATACAAGCCCTATAAATAGCCCATTAACAGAAAGTTACCACTCGTGGTCGAGCAACTCGCGGTGGGTTGTCTTCAGTTCGCGCCGTGGCGACGGGCTCTACACACGCCCCTACTTTGCCCACCTCAACACCAACGGAATATTCTCAAAACCATTGCTTTTGCCGCAGCAAAATCCGCAAGAATACTATCAGAAACTGTTCTACTCGTACAACATTCCCGAACTTGTGAAATCGGAAGTTGATTTGACAGCCCGAAAAACCGACCTGTTAGTGCGTAAAATGCAGAAATAACAGCATTTACAATTTTTACAAAAAGCAAACAGAACACTAAACTCAGGTGTGGAAAGTGGGGTAAAATATGCGGTTTCCGCACCTGAGTTGCGTAATACCAACCACATATAATTCGGGCGAAATTGCACTATTTTTATGTCACTTTCGCCCGAATTATTTTTATTTCAAAGGCTCAAATATATCGTCTAAAGTTATGATTTTTAAGAATATATCAGAATAAGTATTACGATTGACACTATTAGTTGTGACCAAAATATTTTGCACACCTTTTCGGCAT
>CAMHPA010000134.1 GCA_946186925.1 uncultured Bacteroidota bacterium
TGAAAATCACGATTGTAATTTAAAGCAAATGTTTATATAATATAAAATAAAAAACTGAAATTATTGTAATTATAATATAGAAAGCACAATTAAACTTTTATTAACAACAAGAAGCACAATTCAAAATATAAATCGACTCGTATAATAACTAATGAATTTATAGAACATAACTTAACTTTGCCGCAAAATAAAAAATATTGATTATGGAAGAGTTGACACCGCGCCAGAACAAAGTATCGCGTTTAATTCAGAAGGATTTAGCTGAGATGTTTCAAAGTTATGCCCGCACTTGGTTTCAGGGTTCTATAATAACCGTATCGGTGGTTCGAATAAGCCCTGATTTGTCGGTTGCGAGAGTATATATTAGTATATTTCCTGATAATCGTCGCGATGAGATCATGAATTCAATATCAGCGCACAGTAAAGAAATACGATTCCAATTGGGAAACCGAATTCGAAATCAGGTGCGTATCATTCCCGAGCTGAATTTCTTCATTGACGATTCACTTGATTATCTTGAAAACATAGAGAAACTTCTTAAACAATAATAGTTCACGGCAATGAACCTGTCGGCTTTTGTGGCGCGCCGCTATTTATTTTCTAAGAAATCGCACAACATCATAAATGTAATTTCGGCGATTTCTTTGTTTGGCGTGGCGATATGTACAATGGCGCTTGTCATAGTGCTATCGATTTTTAATGGGTTCGACGATTTAATAAAGTCAATGTTCAGCAATTTTGATCCTGACATTAAAATCACACCGGCGCAGGGTAAAGTGCTTGATCCAAAAGATGAAAAAATTGTGTCAGCTCTTAGTCTTGGCAGCATTGAAGTTGCATGCGAAACGCTTGAAGAAAATGTACTGCTTGAGTATGACAAACATCAAAATCCAGGTATAATAAAAGGAGTGCCAGACAATTACATTAGCCTTACTGGAGTAGATACTCTTGTGGTTAACGGTTCATTTACCCTTAACGATGGTCATCGGCCAATGGCTGTGGTTGGTGCTGGGTTGGCTTATTATTTGTCAGTGAACATAAATTTTGTAAATCCATTGTTCATTTATGTGCCAAAACGCAACGGCCGAATATCAATGAATCCAGAACGTGCTTTCAGCAAGGCCTATATTTACCCGTCAGGAATTTTCGCAATTCAACAAGAGATAGACACGCGCTATATGATTGTACCTATTGATTTTGCGCGTCGTCTACTCGAATATTCAACACAGGCAAGCGCCATTGAAATCAAACTCAAGTCCGGCACCAACCAAATAAAAGTACGCGATGAAATTCAGCAAATAGTTGGTAATGATTACATTGTGCGTACGCAGTACCAGCAGCATGAGATGCTATATAAGGTAATGAAGTCAGAAAAATTTGCAATCTACCTGATACTCACATTCATACTTTTGATAGGCAGCTTCAACATGATTGGCTCGTTGGCAATGCTGATCATCGACAAAAAAGACGACATTAAAACATTGAGTCACATAGGATTAAGCAAACAAGGGATCCGTCGTATTTTTGCAAGCGAGGGAAGACTTATCAGCATCGGCGGGGCCTTAATTGGATTGATATTAGGCTTTGTGGTGTGTTGGCTCCAGCAGACGTATGGTTTTTTAAAACTAGACTCGATGGGCACATTTGTAATTAGCGACTATCCAGTTAAAATGATGTGGACCGACTTTTTGCTGGTTCTAGTCACGGTAGTAAGCATAGGGCTGATTGCATCATGGTATCCAATCAGGCTGTTTACGAAACGATATTTGTCAGATTTCATGGATGAAGAGGAAGGTTAAATGAATTTTTAATTCAAATAAAACCTCACAAAAACCCTTTTTTGATTTTAGAGACAAAACTGCCAAAATAGCATCACACAATGCACATTCAACAAAACCGATATTGGAGGATTTTTATTTCAATTGTTTTACTATTGCATTATCATCACATTCAGCCAAAATTTGGTGTACTGTTTTTCTGAAGACGGGATGCACAAAATCAGCCGCAACATCGCACAGCGGCCGCAACACAAAATTGCGTTGGTGCATAAGCGGATGCGGCACTTGCAGGTCGGGCAGGCTGATGATTTGATGGCCGAAAAATATAATGTCGATGTCGATGGTGCGGGGCTCGTAGCCGTTGCCGTTGCCGCTGCGGGTGCGGCCAAGTTCGGACTCTATTTGCAGGCAATGCTCAAGCACGGCGTGCGGCTCAAGTTCGGTTTCCACCGCAACCACCTGATTCAGAAACCATTGGCTACACTCAAGCCCCCATGGTTCCGACTGATAGATTCCAGATGATTGTGCGATTGTACCTATTTGGCTCTCTATCAGGCCGATAGCTCGATTCAAATAATCGTGCGTATCGCCCACATTTCCGCCTAAACAGAGATAGACCGTTTCCATAATCAGTTGAAAATGCGCAAATAAGGTTCGTTATAGCTCACACGGTAACTTTTGAGTGAGTAGCGAGCCTTGCCCGATGTGGGCATTCCGTTATCTATAAGAGAATATATTGAACCACAAACAGGACAAATTACACTGCCAATGCGTGACTCATTGAGTCGGACAGCTGCTGTATCAGACAATTCATAAGTACAAGTGCAATCGAATGCAGCAAAATCGTCTTTAGGGGTATGGAAAACGATAATACCATTTTTCTTATAACCTTCTTCTTCAATAAGAATACATTCTAAAGGCGACAGCAAATCAATGTATTTGGCACTGTTCGGATTGATTTTGATGTTCACTTCAGTCCACGGCACTACATCATCGTCGTTGTTGAAACACGAAACGCACGCCGCCACGGTTGCTAAAATGCAAAAAGTGAGTACCTTTGACAAAGATTTGCAAATCATTGCGCTGATGAAATTTATTGCCGCAAATATACTGTTTTTATTGCTGATGGCAGCGCCATTCGCTTCATCGGCCCAATATCAGTATCTGTTCGACAACAAATCGGACAAGCACAAGCACAGTGTGAAAAGCGACATCGAGATGCTGAAATCAAACGTGGAAGAGTACAAAAAGATGAAGCAGGAAGCGAAGGAAGACCGAAAAGTGTCGCGGCAAACGACAAGTCACACTTATAAAATTCAAAAGAGTTACACACGCCGGCGAATGATGGAATCACGTTGCGAGGCAGCGGAATTCAACGGCGATCATCATTTCTGGTGCAAACCACTGCACCGCTTCTGGCGGCATGGCGATTTTATGCCGTACATTTTCGCCCACAACAAAGGCAAGTGTAAAATGAGTGTGAAAAAATAGTAAACAATGGATGATTTTGCTGATTTACTGAAATATATTGTTCCGTTGGCTATTGCTATCGGAGTGTCGATTTTTAAAAAAGCCGACAAGGAGCCCGAGAAGAAAGAGGTGCGCGAGGAGCCGGAATTCAAGTATCGCTCGGCGGCCGATGTCATTCCAAAGCCCGATTTGCGAAAGAAGAAAAAGAAAAAAACCGCTTCACAAGTGCCGGAGGAGGGCGAGCGGGCTATTGTCTCTGAGGTTCCCGAAACAGCCGAAATAATTGAAACAGAGCTGGAAAAACCCGAGTTCGACGCCCGCGAGGCCGTGATTTATTCCACAATCTTGGAGCGGAAATACTAGGCGACTATAAACAGAGAAACAGCCCCGTCGGTCAAATGCCAGCGGGGCTGTTTCTTTAATACGTTTTCAATTTGCGTTGCCGAATGTGCATGTTGTTTCGTCGTAAGTATCTGTTTTCCAAATGCTTGAATCGAAAACCGAGGCCGAGAAATCAAATGGGTCGATAACCACAAAATCGGCGGTTGAGGTGTAGGTTTTATCGCCGTCGGTAACCGTTACGCTCACCGTGGCCGGATCATATGGCTGTTGCTGGAATACATATTGGTTTGTTTCACATTTGGAAGCGGAATGGCCATTTACAGGACCTTCTATTATTTGAAAACCATTATCATAGCCAATTGACAAATCCCATTATATACATTCCAAAGTTTTTTGTCTGGTTTGTCAAATTCTTTATCAATCAAATATGTAGTTGTTTTTTTCCCATCAAAATACTCAATTAAAACTGGATTTGAAACAAAACCTATTGTTTGGGTCATATCATAACCCGAATAGTCTGATAGACTATTTAACAAAGACCTCATTTTTTTGTCGTATCCATTTTTCAATTTGTAATGGCTAACTTTATAATAATCAACATCACAAACGTCAATTGCTTTGTTAATGCAGACAATGCTATCACTATATATACTGAAATTCAATCCATAAACTTTTCTCCCTGTAAAATCGGAATTTTCAGGAAACAGAACCCGTAATTTTGGAGTTGAATCGACATTCAAAGCTGTTTCATTCATTTTGTGCAGATGGTATGTATAAAACAACCTTCTATAATAAAGTGGGTAATTGATGTAGTCATAATACTCTTGATATGTTTCCATAGTACATTCAAGATTTTTAGGGATTTTTGTTTTCCAATTAATACAATTGTATATCGTATCCACCAAATCTGTCTCCAAATACTTTTTATGAATCAGCTCTTTAGAAAAAATAGAGTCGTAGCTTGCCGAATTAGAAAAAACAATGTCACCATTACTTTTGACAGCGTAT
>CAMHPA010000135.1 GCA_946186925.1 uncultured Bacteroidota bacterium
CCTTGGAAAACGATTGTGTGCTTCCGTCGGCATTTTTTGTTTCAACTGTACTTGATTTAATCTGTTTCTTCTGCGAATCGGCATACTCTTCCACATAATAAGTGGTAGAAGTCTCGTTTCCGTTAGAATAATAATGGACAGTTCTTTTTGTGCTATTTACATCGTAAGTGTAATCGCTTTTTGATATTGTTTGACCATTGAGCAAAGTTTCCGTCACATCACCTTGTTCGTTGAATTTGCTTTCATATTTATTTTCAGTTACGGTGCCTGAATTATCAACAATTGTGTACTTGTTTTCAATCATATTTCCTCGGCTATCATATTTATACTCGTTTTTCGAAGTCCAGGTACCACCTTCGGAATCTTTAATAACCATCGACTCCGACAACACTCGTTTCTTGCTGTAATCAACACCTGCCTCATCATCGTTTTTTGAGCAACCGCTGAACACGCACGCCGCCATAAGGCTGGCAGCAAAACCTAATTTAAATAAATTTTTCATAATCGTTTGATTTAAAGTTTATTATACAATACTATTCTTTTGTCAAGAATTTGCTTTGAATGTAGTAATTATGTAGAAAATGGAGATATTTTTATCGAAGTTATGGATGTTTTGACCGACATATAAAGAAATTCGTGCGATATGCGGTCAAAAAAGCCCATTTATAGCCATTGATAACCATTTGAAACCGCATTAATCGCCATCCTTCGGCAAAACATATTGCAAAAACAAGAAATCGTCTATAACAAATAAAATAGTCGGCAAATAAGTATAGATTTGCCGTCAATTGATTTTTAATTTAATATTAATAACTATGCGTAAACCACTATTTAAAAGTTTGTGTATCATTGCATTAGCAATGAGTGCAGGGGTTTCAATGGCACAATTCCCATTTGGCCGCCCCGAACCTGAAGATCCTGATGGATTGAAAGACGCCTACAAAGATTACTTCAAGATTGGCGTGGCTGTGAATATGCGTAATATGCAGAATCCGAAGGAGATAGAAGTTATCCTGAAGGAGTACAACAGCATTACGGCCGAGAACGATATGAAACCGGGCTCGCTGCAGCCGAAAGAGGGTGAATGGAACTGGGCCAACGCCGACAGCATCGCCAACTTCTGCCGCAAGAACAACATCAAACTGCGCGGTCACTGCCTTGTTTGGCACAGCCAATTCTGCGACTGGATGTTCACCGACAAGAAGGGCAATCCTGTTTCGAAAGAGGTGTTCTATCAGCGCCTGAAAACCCACATCACCACTGTTGTTAACCGTTACAAAGACGTGGTTTACTGCTGGGACGTTGTGAACGAGGCTATGGCCGACGACGTTCGCCGCTCACCTTGGAATCCGAATCCGTCGCCTTACCGCAACTCGAAGCTCTATCAGCTCTGCGGTGACGAGTTCATTGCCAAAGCCTTTGAGTTTGCCCGCGAGGCCGACCCGAACGCACTACTTTTCTACAACGACTACAACGCTGCCAATCCTGACAAGCGCGACCGAATCTTCGATATGGTTAAGAAGATGAAAGACGCTGGTGTTCCAATCGACGGTATCGGTATGCAAGGCCACTACAATGTTTACGGTCCATCGATGGAAGATATCGCTGCTGCTATTGAAAAGTATGCCACTATTGTTGACCACATCCAGTTCACCGAGCTTGACGTTCGTGCCAACGAGGAAATGGGCGGCCAGCTGAATTTCAGCCGCAACGAGGGCGTTACCATCGAACCGTATACCCGCACTCTGCACGACAACCAATACTCGCAACTGTTCCGCGTTCTGCGCAAGCACAAAGACGTGATTGACGTGGTTACTTTCTGGAACGTAAGTGACAAGGATTCGTGGGTAGGCGTTAACAACTATCCTTTGCTGTTCGACAAGGATTTGAAACGCAAATCGTCGTACCGCCTTGTTAAGCGCTTCAACGCCGACCTTGACAATGTTGAGATTAAAGAGGACTTCAAACCATCGGAACTGAATCAACCTGGTCAGGAATATCCAATGGTTAACTCACAGGGATATGCCCGCTTCCGCGTTGTTGCACCGCAGGCTAAATCGGTGATTGTCAGCCTTGGACTTGGCGGCAATATGGGTGGCGTTGGCGCTACCGTTCTGCAGAAGAACAAAGACGGTGTTTGGGAAGGCACAACCGAGGGCCCAATGGACGAGGGCTTCCACTACTATCACCTGACCATCGACGGCGGCGTTGTTAACGACCCAGGCGCTCTGAACTACTACGGTTCGGTTCGTTGGGAAAGCGGTATCGAGATTCCCGCTCACGACGCCGACTTCTACGCTGCAAAGAAAGACGTTCCGCACGGACTGGTTCAGCAGGTTCTGTTCTGGAGCGAAAGCACTGGCAAGTTCCAACGCGCCTTTGTTTACACCCCGCCGACCTACAACAACAACCCGAAGGAGAAATTCCCCGTTCTGTATCTGCAGCACGGCTGGGGCGAGGACGAGACCGCCTGGAGCAACCAAGGTCACGCCAACCTGATTATGGACAACCTGATTGCCGAGGGTAAGGCAAAACCGTTCATCATTGTTATGACCTACGGTCTGACCAACGACATCAAGTTCGGAAGCGGCTTCGGCCAATTCACCGCAAAAGAGTTTGAGACAATGCTTTGCGACGAACTGATTCCGTATATCGACTCACACTTCAAAACCAAAACCGACCGTGCAAACCGCGCTCTTGCAGGCTTGTCGATGGGCGGTATGGAGACAAAACTCATCTCTGGCCGTAAGACCGACACCTTCGCATCGTTCGGTCTGTTGAGCGGCGGACAGTTTGCCCCCACCGACTTCAAAGACAACAAGGCTGTCAACTATCTGTTCGTTGGCTGCGGAAGCAAGGAGAGCCCCGACGCTATCAACAAATCGGCTGCCGATATGAAAGCCGCTGGTTACAACTGCGTTGGCTACGTTTCGGAAGGCACAGCTCACGAGTTCCTGACATGGCGCCGTTGCTTGCACCTTATGGCACAGGGCTTATTTAAATAATTTATTGAAAGTGAATATGAATCGGGAGTCGCAAGAAATTGCGGTTCCCGATTTTTTTTGTGATTTGTGAATCGTTTTTTTGCATAGATATATTACCAGCATCGATATTATACTTCACAAACAAAAAAATCCGATTTTGAGAGCCTATTTATGCGTTGTGCGTTTATCTTTGTTCTATCAATAAGCAAAAGTACATATATATGAACATCAAATCATTAGCAATTATGGCATTAGCAGCAACTGCCGCAGCGTGCAGCACGGGCGACGGACCGATTATCGGCCGCAGCCAACTGAAAATCGAGAACCGACGGATGTCGCCCGAAGCCTTGTGGGCACTTGGGCGCCTGGCCGACGCGCAAGTCAGTCCCGACGGCACGCGTGTGCTCTACGGCGTCACCTACTACAGCGTAGAGCAGAACAAGAGCAACCGCGAGATTTTCGTTGTCAACACCGACGGCACCGACAACAAGCAGATAACCCTTTCGGCCAAGAGCGAGTACGGCGCCAAATGGGTCAAGGGCGGCAGCCGAGTGGCTTTCCTTTCGTCGGAGAGCGGACAGATGCAGGTTTGGGAGATGAACCCCGACGGCACCAACCGCACGCAGGTGACCAACCACGAAGGCGGTGTTTCGGACTTCCTTTATGCGCCCGATGACTCAAAAATCCTTTTCATTGCCGATGTCAAATACGGCCAGCGCACGGTCGATGTCTATCCCGACCTGCCAAAATCGTCGGGGCGGATAATCGACGACCTGATGTTCAAGCACTGGGACGAGTGGGTTGAGACCGTCCCGCACCCGTTCCTGGTTGATTACGACGGAGTTAAGACCACCAACGAGCGCGATATTCTTGAAGGCGAGCCTTACGAGTGCCCGATGAAGCCGTTCGGTGGTGTGGAGCAGATTGCCTTCTCGCCCGACAGCAAGACCATTGCCTACACCTGCCGTAAAAAGACAGGCCTTGAGTACGCAATATCAACAAATTCAGATATTTACCTTTATGATATTTCCGCAGGCAAGACTGTCAAGAATCTGACCGAAGGTATGATGGGCTACGACATTAACCCCGCCTTCTCGCCTGATGGCACGCTGATGGCATTCCAGAGTATGGAGCGCGACGGCTGCGAGTCTGACAAGAACCGCCTAATGGTCATTGAGTTAGCCACAGGCCAGCGCACCGATGTGAGCGAAGGCTGGGACCAGAGCGTTGAGCAGTTCGCCTGGAACGCCGACGGCCGCAGCATTTACCTGATTAGTTGTCAGCACGGCACTATCCAAATCTACAATGCCGACATTAAATCGAAGATGTTCAAACAGATAACCACAGGCCAGCACGACTACGAATCGGTTGCCGTGGCAGGCGACAAACTGGTGGCCGTCCGCCACTCGATGAGCGCGCCAAACGACATTTACGTGGTTGACCCCGTCGGCGGAAGCCAGCAGCAGATTACCTTTGA
>CAMHPA010000136.1 GCA_946186925.1 uncultured Bacteroidota bacterium
AAAAAGAATATTGCCGCTTTACTCAATATACTTCCCAGATTCAATCTTTTCATCGAGTTTGTCACTACCGTTACCAATTGTTTTAACGCGCTTCCACTGCTCAATAGCCCCTTCTAAATCATTGTTGAAGTATAAAATATCACCATAATGCTCAATAATAACGCCACTGCGCGATATATCATTTTCAACAGCCTTTTGAATATATATCAAAGCTTCACCATATTGTTTCATTTCAAATAGTATCCATGCATATGTATCAAGATAAGTGGAATTTTCAGGTTCCTTTTGAATGGTCTTGAACGACATTGACTTTGCTTTCTGGAGATTTTCTTTATCAAGTGACAAATAATAACTATAGTTATTCATGACCATCAAATTATCTGGATCGACAGTTAGCAATTTGTCAAAAAATGAATATGCCGTTTCCTTATCGTCAAGTTTGTAATAAACTTCTCCTAAAAAAGTAAGATAATCAGACTGCAAAATATCATTCTTGGGCAATATCTTATATCCGAAATCGAGTGACTTTTTGGCTTGCTCATAACGAGAAAGTTGATAACTGCTGATTCCATTAAAAAAATAAAAAACAGGAACATTCGGAAAATATTCAAGTGCCTCATTACTATGTTTAAACATAGAATTCCAATCAACTAGCTGATTGTCGATGAAAAGTAATTGTTCCCAAATTCCGAATTTGTCCTTTCGCGTTTCTACTACTTTTTGTAAAGCCAACCTTGCAATATAAATATTGCCTCTATTCATCTGAAAATCGGCATATATTGTGTTGGCATCAGGGTCTTCTGGGTAAAATTGAATAAGCAATTCAGCAAGTTTGAAAATCTGGTCAAAATGTTCTTTGACTAGATTTTGGTCGCGGGTCATATCAACCAAGATTCCAACTTTCATCTCGCAAGCTACACTTGTCGAGGCAAAACCGGCATTCATTTCGGCAAAGAAATTATCAAAATCTTTCAAATACTGATAGCAAACAGCAAGTCCAAGATGCGAAAACCCATCGTTAGGATTCGCTTTCAAAATCTCTCTGTAAATTGAAATAGACTTCTCGATTTCACCAATCTGAACGTAAAAATCAGCCAATATCAACTTGAAATGTTCCTCTTCAGGATTTGCATTAACTAACTTTACAAGCTCAGCTTCGGCATTCTTTTTCTTCTTAAGTTTCAGGTAAACATTTTTCTTTTGAATAGATATTGACTCATCTATTCCGAATTTCTTCTCAATCAAATTGTAAACAGATAAAGCCTTTTTAAGATTGTTTGCTTTTATATAAATATCAGACAAACAAGCATAAAAATCAAATTCATTTGGCTTTGTATCAATGAGTTTGTTGAAGATTTTCTCTGCCTTTTCAAATTTGCTGGCATACATATAGATGTTGCCAGCCATATAGAGATACCATTCGTTCTTATCATCAAATTCGAGGCACTTATCAATGTAGCTTTCAGCAAGATTCAAATCGTGACGCTGCAGAGCGATTGACGCCAACCGGTAATAAAGAAACGGATTGTCGGGCTTGGCATTAAGGCACAACTGATAATAACTTTCTGACAGTTCGAAGTTTTCCTCGATAAAGTTTTTATCGGCTTCGAAAAAATTGTAAGTGTAATTGATGTCATCGTCGAAAACGGCAACATCAGATTCAGGCTCCTGACCATAAGCAAAACTGCATACAGTAAGAGCCAAGCCAAAAACACCCGATTTATAAAAATTCAAACTCATCTATTTTCCTGTATGGCCAAATCCGCCAGCACCGCGCTCGGTCTCGCTTATCTCGTCAACTTCAACAAATTCAGCTTTTTCGTGCTTGGCAATCACCATTTGGCAAATGCGGTCGCCTGATTTTATAGTAAACTCGTCCTGACTCAAGTTGATAAGAATAACCTTAATCTCGCCACGGTAATCAGCGTCGATGGTACCAGGCGAATTGAGAACTGTTATTCCGCTTTTGATTGCCAAACCACTGCGCGGACGAATCTGCGCTTCGTAGCCGTCGGGCAACTCAATGTAAAGACCTGTAGGAATGAGCTTGCGCTCGAAAGGTTTCAGCACCACATCAGCATCGACAAAAGCCCGCAAATCCATACCAGCAGAGCTTGCTGTCTCGTAGGCAGGCAGCACGTTGTTCGATTTATTTATAATTTTTACACGCATAAAAGTTTCTTTATGTTTTTCCGCTCAAAGTAATATAAAATGCCAATATATGACAGCATAAACAATGTACTAACTGAAAGTGACGCCATCGTATTGCTCAAACTGAAACAATTTCGGCCGCAAAGAATTAAAATGGCAAGCGCAATGTAGCAAAGAATCTTGCCAACGCTATAGTGAACGGGATAAACCTTGTGGCCCCAAATGTACGACACCACAACCATCGCAAAATAGCAGGCAATGGTTGCCCAAGCAGCACCCCAATAGCCAATTCGCGGAATGAGTAAAACATTAATTACAAGCGTTATAATCATTCCAATGACCGAAATCACGGCTCCGCAGTAGGTTTTATTATTGATTTTGTACCAAACCGAAAGGTTGTAGTAAATTCCAAGGAACATATTGGCCAGAAGAACAACAGGAACAATATCCAATCCTTCGTGGAACTCGCTGCCAATGAAGTATTTAAATATATCGATATACATTGTGACCATCAGGAAAATCAACAGACAGAAAATGACGAAATAGTCCATCACAACGCTGTACGACTCTTTGGCGTCCTTTGCAAGCGATTTTTTGAAGAAGAATGGTTCGGCCGCATAGTTGAACATCTGAATGAAAATGGTCATCAGAACGGCAATTTTGTAGTTGGCCGCATAAATTCCAACCTGTTCTTCGGCAACCAGGCTGCCATCCGACAGATATTTCAAGAAAATCTTGTCCGACACTTCGTTGATAACGCCCGCAATGCCAATCACAATCAATGGCCAGGTATAGTTGAGCATTGTAAGATATTTACGCAACGAAATATTGAACCTGAAAGAGCGGTACTCGGGCAGAACAAGCAGGAATGTTACCGTGGACGCCACCATATTGCTAATGAAGGCGTAACCAATATTTATATCGGGATTATAGAATGACGCAAGCAACTCATTTTCAGAGTCGCGGCAAACCACAAAGAAGAAAATATTGAGCAGAATGTTGACCGAAACATTTATCAGTTTGATTATTGAGAACTTCAGTGCGCGGTTCTGATTACGCATTCTTGCAAACGGAATCGACGTTATAACATCGAAGAAAATAATGAAAGCAAAGCAGACAATATAATTCACATTTTGCTCATATCGAATAAGTTCGGCTATATCTTGTTTGAAAATCAGAGCAATGAGCAGAAAAGCAGTTGCAAAAACCGACGTGCTGAAAACGGCGTGGTTGAAAGTGTTCGGCTCTTCCTTCTTATCGACGCTGTAGCGGAAATAGGTTGTTTCCATTCCGTGAATGAGCAGCACAAGCAGCAGCGACGAATAGGCGTAAAGCTCGGAAACAGTTCCGTATTGAGCCTTGGTGAAAATGCGAGTATAGAAAGGCGTAAGCAGCAAGTAATTCATCAGCCGCGGCACAATGGTGCCCAAGCCGTAAATCATCGTCTGTCCGGCCAGACCTTTGAAAAAATTGCTGAAGAAACCCATCTTACAAATCAAGCATTACAATTTAACGGTTGTGAATTAAAACAAGTGAAGAACTTTCGGCCGAAAGATTTTCGCTGAATAGCTCAAACCGATATTTTTGGACAAAAGTAAAAAAAGAACACAGCATAAATAAAGGGCGATTAACTAAAATTGAAATTTTGAAAACCGCGAAACCTAAAATCCCAGACCATATCATTATTAATATTCTTTTTAATTTTTTTAAAAAAATGATGATGATGATTTAGCGGTGAAAAAGTTCAAAAGAAACCGAAGAAAAATTTTGAATATTGAAAATTAGAAAAATGTTAGATGCTATTTAACAATTTTGATTTAAGAGCTCAGTTTAATAATCAGCCATGTACGCACCATTATAAACAAATTGTTTAAAACTCATCAGTTACTAAATACAGCAACGATACTAACAGTTAAAAACCCAATACACGTGTTGATTTAAAAGAATCAAAAATGAAAAAAAACGGTTTGAATTTTAAATTTGTTTTATAAGCCGACAGCAAACAAAAAATGCAAGAAAAAAAGATTGTTTTTTATAAACACCTGACGAAAAATGATATTAACAATTTAACATAATACTAAGATATTGAAAATCACGATTGTAATTTAAAGCAAATGTTTATATAATATAAAATAAAAAAATTATAAATAAAACGATCCAAGAAGAAAATAAGTTCAAAGAAAAAAATAATTTAAAT
>CAMHPA010000137.1 GCA_946186925.1 uncultured Bacteroidota bacterium
CGCTGCCCGCCTTCAGAACCCCGATTCCTTTTGGAGTCGGGGTTCTTTTTTTTTGCTCCTGCGAAATGGTTGGCCGCGAGTCGTTTTTTTCACTAACAAACGTTGTCCTTTTTGCTATTTTAGCAACGCAATACAGCGCACAATGAGTCGCAAAAAACTGATAATACTGACTGGCCCCACGGGCATTGGCAAGACCGACTTGAGCATTGAACTGGCTCTGAAGTTGGATACTGAAATCGTGTCGTGCGACTCAAGGCAGATGTACCGCGAACTACAGATTGGCGCCGCGCCGCCGTCGGCAGAGCAGTTGACCAGGGTGAAGCATTATTTTATTGGAAATCTCTCGATAACAGATTATTACAGCGCAGGACGGTTCGAACTGCAGGCGCTCGAATTGCTCGACACGCTGTTCGCCACGCACGACAAGGTGCTGATGGTTGGCGGCTCGGGAATGTATATTGATGCTGTTGTGCAGGGTATCGACGATTTGCCGACAGCGTCGCCCGAGATTCGCGCGCAGATGATGCAACGCCTTAAAAATGAAGGTATTGACGCCTTACGCGCTGAACTGGCCCAACTCGACCCCGACTATTACAACACAGCCGACATTGTGAACCCCAAACGCGTGCTGAAGGCCCTTGAAGTGATTGCGCAGACGGGCAAGACATACTCGTCGCTGCGGACGGGGCAAGGCAAACAGCGGCCGTTCGATATTGTGATGGTTGGCCTGACAATGGACCGTCAAAAACTCTACGACCGTATCGACAGCCGCGTTGACGCGATGCTTGCCGCAGGATTGGAAGCCGAAGCGCGTAATCTGCACCAATACAAGCAGTTGAACTCGCTCAACACTGTCGGTTACAAGGAATTTTTCGGCTACTTCGACGGTGAGTATGATTTTGACGAAGCCGTGCGCCTAATCAAAAGAAACTCACGGCGTTACGCAAAAAAACAGATGACGTGGTTCAACCGTTATCCGCAAATGCACTGGTTCGACCGCGCCGATGAGAAAGCAATATTTGATTTCGTTCTAAACCAATGAGCAGCAAGGTTTTATACATATCGTACGACGGAATGACCGACGCTCTGGGGCAGTCGCAGGTGCTGCCGTACCTGTGCGGACTGGCGCAGCGCGGACACCAAATCACGCTCATAAGCGCCGAGAAGCCCGAAGTTTTTGCTGCTGGCCGCGCCATAGTCGAAAAGATTGTGGCCGAAGCGGGAATCGATTGGCAACCAACGGTTTACACCAAACGTCCGCCAATCGTGTCAACGCTGAAGGATATTCTGAAAATCAAGCGTTTGGCACTGTCGCTGCAGCGGCGTGGCGGCTTCGACATTGTACATTGCCGCAGTTATATTGCTGCTTTTGTGGGACTTGCGCTGAAAAATAAATTCGGTTGCCGTTTTGTCTTCGATATGCGCGGCTTCTATGCCGATGAGCGTGTCGATGGAAATATCTGGAATACCAAGAAACTGATTTATAAGCTTGTATATAACTTTTTTAAGCGTAAGGAAAAGGTGTTTATGACCGAATCGGACGCCATTGTGAGCCTAACCAACGCCGCCAAAAACGAGATTCTGCAATGGAATCTGCCAAATGTGACGGCCGACAAAATAACGGTTATTCCCTGCTGTGCCGATGTCAATCACTTCGATTATAACACTGTTAATCAAGCGGATATTGATGACTGGCGCAAGAGATTGAATATCAGTCCCGACACATTCGTGCTGTCGTATCTGGGCTCTGTCGGGACGTGGTATATGTTGCCCGAAATGATGGACTTTTTTGCCGAACTGCTTGCCGTGCGCCCCGATGCGATTTTTCTACTCATTACCCGTGACAGCAAACAACTGATTCTCGATGAGGCTATGCGGCACGGAATCGGCGCAGACCGCATAATTGTGCAGCCTGCCACACGCAACGAAGTGCCGCAGTTGGCAATGCTCTCGAGCGCGTCGCTGTTCTTCATTAAGCCTGTTTGGTCGAAAAAGGCGTCGTCGCCCACCAAACTTGCCGAACTGATGGCGTTGGGAATAGCCTGCGTCACCAACAAAGGTGTTGGCGATGTCGATGGAATTATTGAAAGCAATCCGTTAGGTGTGCTTGTAAACGGCTGGACGCGAAATGATTACGCTGAAGCGATAAGAAAAATGCTTGAACTGCCTGCCGACCGTGAGGCTTCGCGCCGACTGGCCTGCGAGATGTTCTCACTTGAAAAAGGTGCGGCAGCGTACGATTCAATTTATAAAACGATAACGCATTGAAACACCGATTGTTATATATTGCCCCACACCGTCCTGGACGCTCGCCTGGTCAAAGGTTCAGATTTGAGCAATTTATGCAATTCCTTGAGTCTGAAGATTTTGAAATCACATACTCGTTTCTGCTTAACGAATGGGACGACCGCAAATTCTACAAGCGAGGCAACTATCTACTGAAATGCTGGATAGCGTTCAAATGCGTAATAATCAGGTTGCTCGATGTGCTGCGGGCTTCGCGTTTCGACTATATTATTGTGTACCGTGAGGCGCATTTCTGGGGCTGGGCAATCTTCGAGACACTGCTGTCGAAGAGTCGTGCCGCGCTGCTTTTCGACTTCGACGATGCTATCTGGCTGAACGACATATCGGAATCGAACAAGAATTTGAGTTGGCTGAAAAGTTCGGCCAAAACGGCAAAAATCGCCCAACTGGCCAATGTTGTAATGGTCGGCAACTCGTTTTTGGCCGATTACGCGCGGCAGTCGAACCAAAACGTGGTGATTGTTCCAACTGTCATTGATACAACGCTTTACAAATATCGCGGTGCGGTGGATTCAACGCCTGTGACCATTGGCTGGATTGGTAGCACCACAACTTTGAAGCACTTCCAAAACGCTATTCCCGCCTTGACGGCCATTAAAGAAAAATACGGCAATAAGGTGAATTTCAAGGTGATAGTTGATGTTGACTACTCGGTTGACGAACTTGAGCTGAAAAGCACTAAATGGAATAAAGACACTGAAATAGAAGAACTTAACAAGGTGGATATTGGCATTATGCCGCTGCCCGACGACCGCTGGTCGTGTGGAAAATGCGGCTTCAAGGGCATTCAGTATATGGCGTTGGGCATTGCCACGGTAATGTCGCCCGTGGGCGTGAACACCGATATTATTGAGCACGGCATAAACGGTTTTCTGGCTTCCACCGACAATGAATGGGTTGATTGCCTTTCGCAACTGATTGAATCCGTGGAACTTCGGCAACGATTAGGTGAAGCGGCCCGCAAAACTATCGACGAACGCTATTCGGTCCGTTCACAGGAAGGTAATTTGCTGAATGCCATATTGTTGGCAGGAAAGTTGAAAGGCACTAGGAATTAGGCATTAGGCACTAGTTAATTATGAATTACGAATTATGAATTACGAATTACCGATTCACCAATTCACCAATTAAACATTAAACAATGGAATACACCGAAATAGAACGCAAGTTTTTGGTTAAAAGCGAGTTTCGTCACCTGGCAACGGCTGAATACAAAATCTGTCAGGGCTACTTGGCTGCGGACCCGCAACGCACTGTGCGTGTGCGAATTAAAGGCGACAAAGGCTACCTGACCATTAAGGGCGCCAGCACCGCCGACGGCCTGAGCCGCTTTGAGTGGGAAAAGGAAATTGCTGCGAATGAAGCCGAAATGCTGCTAAAACTATGTCTGCCAGGCGCAATCGAAAAGACGCGCTACATTGTCCCGTTCGGCGGCCTGACATTTGAAGTTGACGTGTTCGGCGGTGAAAACGAAGGGCTTACAATGGCCGAAGTGGAAATAGACCGCCCCGACCGCCCCGTTCAACTTCCCGATTGGATTGGTCAGGAAGTCACAGGCGACAAGCGGTATTACAATTCGTATCTGTCGCAACGGCCGTTTTCGAAGTGGTAATGTCAAAAAACGGTAAGAAAATGTACTGTGTATCTTTCAGTAAACAAACAAAATAACTACCTATCGGACAAAATATATAGTTGACTATATGTTTTGTCCAATATCAAAAGTAAAACGTCAGGTGGCGGGCCAATTGAGCGGCTGCTGCAACAAAAAATCCGCCCCTTGTGCAGGGACGGATTAGCGTCGTTGGCGGAATATCGATTTTCCAAACTATTTTATTCTGACAATATTCAGCGAGTATGGCGGCACATCGAGTAGCACGCTGTCGCCGACGGGTGAGAGCAGTTGCTCGACGGGGTGAACGTTGGTTGGTGCGTCGAGAGTG
>CAMHPA010000138.1 GCA_946186925.1 uncultured Bacteroidota bacterium
CAACACCTAACACCCAACACCCTGCAAAAAACTAGTGCCTAATTCCTAGTGCCTTCTATAACCTTCTTCCCAACCTTCGTCTTCAGCAGCAGATTGAACAGAAACGGCTGCACGGTGTAGGCGATGACCACTGTCGATGTCATTCCAACAAGCGTGGCAAAGCCGATTGACGCGATGGCGGGGTGCGTGGCGAAGATGAGCGACGCAATGCCCACAATCAGCACAAAGGCCGAAAAGACGATGGCCGTCTTGTGGAACATTAGCAGGTTGCCAGCGTTGCCGCGCGCGCGGTTCAGCAGGCCGTCCATTATGAAAATGCTGTAATCGACTCCGATGCCGAAGATGAACGTCGATATGACAATGTTTATCAGGTTGAATTGCAGACCGCAAATGCCCATTACGCCGAGCGTGATGTACCAACTCATAACCATTGGCAGGAAGGCGATGGCGGCCAGCAGCAGCCGTCTGAATGACAGCAGCAGCACAATGAACACAAACAGTGACGAGATGCCCAGCACAAGGTTGAAATCGTCGTTGAGCAGTTTCACCATATTGCCCGTGTAGTAGAACGGGTCAACAACCACAGTATGTGGCAGTTGCGTGAGCAAATCGTTGTTGCGGGCCACGTTTTCGGCGGGCGCTTTCACTTGCGTGAACACCATATACGAGTCGCCAACCTTCTCAACAAGGCTCGAAATCAGGCCGTTAGGCAGCGCTTCGGATTCGTAGATTGATGCGGGCTGATAGTCGGCGTCAATCATATCGAAGAACGGTTGGAACATTTCCGCCTTGATGCCGCGCTTTTGTCCAGCCTGCGCAATCAGTTGTTTTACAGACTCTTTCCGTTCGTCGGTCCAGTAGCGGTTCCAGCAGTCGATGCGGCGCTGCTGCTCGGCGAAGGGCAGAAGCAGGTTCGACGCCTTGCTGTAGCCGCGGATGTCGCCCGTGGCGGCCAGCGAGTCGCAAGTGCGCGCCAGAGTGCGGTTGTAGAGCAGGGCAGAGTCAAGGTCGGGCGAAGTGACGGCGTAGTAAGTTGTTGAAAATCCGTTGTTTGTCTTTTCGGCATAGAGTTGGCTCGACTGCATAACCTTCGGCTCAAAATAGCCGATGTTCTTCAGGTCGGAATCGAAAGTGACGCGCCTTGACATTACAATGCAGATGGCAAATACCGTGGCTATCAGCCCGATAAACCACCCGACGCGCTCAAACTCGAAACTGTTGAACCGCTCAAGAATGCTGAAGGCGCGGGCCGATTTGCGGTTGCGTTCGGGGCGGAAGAATTGCGGCAGGAAAATCAGGCAGAACCCTGTGGTGCCCACCATTCCGAGCGATGCGAACATTCCAAAGTCGCGCAGCAGCGGCGATTTGGTGAGCAGCAGCCCCACAAACGCGCCGATGGTCGTCAGTGTGCCCAAAAGCACGGGGCGAGTCTGTTCGCGCAGAACCCGTTCGGGGTCGCTAACATACTTATAATGAGTGATTACGTGCAGACAGTAACTCAACGCCACGCCCAGCACAATGGCCCCGATACCGAGCGCCATAAGCGACATTCGTCCCTGAATCAGATAAACGGCGCAGAGCGCGAACGCCATACCGTAAACTATTGGTACTATGAGCATTGGCAGTGTCGATTTGTTGCGCATACACAGCAGCAGTGCCACGCAGATGAGCAGCAGCGAGAGCCCCATTGTGAGCATTAGGTCGGCCTTGATTTGCCGCGAGTTGAAAACGCTCTGAATGGGCGCGCCGTGGAAAAGCACGTCAACGCCAGGGTGCGACAACCGCAGAGCCGCAATTTCGGCTTCAATCTTGTTGGCCAGACGGGTGCCCGTTTTCGAGTCGAAAGCCACAAAATTCGGTGTCAGCAGAGCGATGGCCACAGTGCTGTCGGGCGATGCCAGATGGCGGTCGACGAGCGTGAAACTGCCCGCGCCACTGTTGCTGCCCTTGCCTAACGCATTGATTGCCAGATTGCGGAACCCCACAGGGTCGTACGGCACAAGGTAACTATAGGCCAGTTCGTCGCCCGACATTATCAGTGCCAGATTCTCGTCCATTTGCCGCTCAATGTTCTCTTTGCCCAGCATTGAGTCGATGACCGTGTAGTAGGTCGAATCGATAAAAACGGGCACATTCTCAACAGCAAACGTGGCGGCGTTCATAATCATTTCGTCGTCAATCCGATAGAACAGGTCGCGGACGTCGTTGTCGACGGCGTCGTGCTCAAGCAGCGAGTCGGCAAACTCGTCGCAAGCCTCAAAAAGTTCGTCGATGGACGTGCTGTCGTTGTTGGCCACAAACTGCACAAAAATGCGGTCTTTTATCTGCAACTGACTGAAAACCAGCCCTTCCGATTTCGACGGGTCGACGCCAGGCAGCAGTTTCGAGATGTCCTCTTCATATTCCATTCGGCTGCCTACAAGCGCAAAAACGCTGAAACTCAACAACATTGCCGCGTACATTACCACGCGGTGATTCTTGAAAAACCGATATATGCTGATTGTCAGATTTGTCATTGCTGTTCAGGAATTAAAAGGCCTTTGAAGGTGATGTAAGTTGTTGATTCATTGAATATTGACGCGATGGTCTGCCAGCCGTCGGCCGTCTCTTCGGTTTTCACCGAAACGGTGAGTTCGGGCGTGCCGTCGGGTGTAATCATAGCGGGCATTTTACACTGCGCCATAGTCTTGATTGTCAGTTCTTTGCCCACAATCCGCTCGGCGCATTCCTTCATAATCTGCAAGTTGCAAACGCCAGGCGACACCGCCTTCTCGGGAAAGTGCCCCTTGTAAATCTCGTGTCCGCCATTCAGCCTGATGCGGAAAAGCGTTGCGCCGCTTTCACTGTCGGTGCTTTGCGATGTTATTGTGTAATAGTCTTTTAGAAGCATTTTGCTAAAGGTTTAGATGTTTAGAGTTTAGAAGTTTAGTTTTTTGCTCAAAAATCCGAATTAAAGAAAAAAGCCCAAATCACTGAATTCGGGCTGTATCAAACAACACGGCAAATGTATGGATTAAAATTGTTTGCGCAAAAAGGATTTTGTTTGGCGGTAAGTAGGGTGGAATTCCAGTTTTTTTAGTATAATTGCGAACGAAACAATAGTAGAATAAAATGTCATACAGTGAGTTAGCACAATTGGAACTGATGGATGCCTTGAACAATATCAGCACTGAAGCCGAATTGAATGAGTTCAAGGATATGGTGGCGCTATTTTTTGCACAAAAGGCACAAAAGGCAATTGACGCGATGTGGGACAATGGCGAAATCGATGAGAACACCATAAACCAGTGGGGCAACGAACATATGCGCACCCCTTACCGCTATGCGACGCATCGTTCTTGACACGAATTGTCTGTTGCAGACACTTCCGACGCGAAGCCCATACCATAAGATTTGGTCTGAAATATTGTGTGGCCGTATATGCTTGTGTGTCAACACAGACATACTGAACGAGTATGAAGAAATTCTTGCGTCAAAAACTACCTACGAGATAGCACACAATGTGGTTGAAGTTATTGCCCGTCTGCATACTACCGTGTATCAGGACGTTTATATCCATTTTGGCTTGATAAAACAAGATGTTGATGATAACAAGTTTGTTGATTGTGCTGTAGCCGCCAATGCTGAATACATTGTCTCAAACGATTCTCATTTCAGCATTCTCAAAGAGATTGATTGGCCAAAATTGGAAGTCATAACCATAAATGATTTTGCGAGACAGATTAATGCAGATAATTGAGATTATTCAAATAAACTTCCTTGTATTGGCTGATTAGATAGTTTTTTTGCTGTTTTAAATGCTTTTTCAATTGTATTTTCGCCAATTCCATCAAATCTCAATAGTTGGCTCATTGCATATATGTTTTGATTGTTAAGTGCATCCTTTATTTTCTTGACATATAGCGGTTTTATACCGCTTTTTTTTGACAATTCATTTTCGTTTGTGGTTAGCCAAAAGTTTTTAAAACTAATGAATAGGTCATCGTTTGCTGTTGGGTCATATTTGTATATTTCAACTTTAATGTCATCGCATTTTGACAGATATTTTTCCATTGTTGCAAGTGAAATGTTTTCGTCTATTCCACCATTGCTTGCCCCAAGCATAGGAAAAGCAATGGATGTTATCTGTTTCTCGTGATATGTCTCAACGAATTTTTGAAGACCTTTTTCTAAATATTCCACCTTTGAAGGGTATTTCCAGTGAAATTTTGTTGGGAAATT
>CAMHPA010000139.1 GCA_946186925.1 uncultured Bacteroidota bacterium
TTTGTATCACACTTTTATAAAACACTGATTTATAGTGTGTATCATTTTTGAGGAGGTTAAGTAATTTTGAGACTCGGATTAGAGTTTAGATAAATGAAGAAAGGCTACCCGTTGAGGGTGGCCTTTTTTGTTTGCCCCAAGACTAATCTGAATAAAACTGCTAAAAAACGATTTCAACGCAGTGGGTATCTTTCATTCCCCCGAAAAAGTGTAACCAAAAATCTTCAAATGCCACAATAAAAAACCTTCAAACGGCACAACAAAAAACCTTCAAACGGCACAACAAAAAACCTTCAAACGGCACAACAAAAAATCTTCAAATGGCACAATAAAAAATCTTCAAACGGCACAATAAAAATGCGTAACTATTTTGATTATCAATAAAAAGAAATATCTTTGTGCCGAGAGAAAAAATATAATAAAAACGTAGTGAAAAAATGTATCGATTTAGAATTGCTGATAATCTGCTGAAAGAGCAACTGAAAGCTGCGGGAGTGGTGGTTGTTGAAGGTCCCAAATGGTGCGGAAAAACAACCACAGCCGAACAGGCGGCCCGAAGTGTGCTCTACTTGGATAATCCGCAAAAACGTAAAGATTACTTGCTGTTGGCGGAGAGTAATCCGGGTTTGCTTTTGGAGGGCGATGCGCCACGTCTTTTGGACGAGTGGCAGTTGGCACCGCAACTGTGGGATGCCGCGCGCTTTGCCGTTGACCGCAGCAAAGAACGCGGACTCTATATTTTCACGGGCTCGGCAGTGCCTGCCGACAAGAGCAAGATAAGCCATTCGGGTGTCGGGCGTTTTGCTTGGCTGACAATGCGCCCGATGAGCCTTTGGGAGTCGGGTGAGTCGAGCGGAGAAATAAGTCTGCAAAAACTGTTCGAAGGAGAAAATAAGGCCGTGACTGTTCCTGATCAATCGCTTGAAGAGATAGCATATCTGGTTTGTCGGGGAGGCTGGCCGGGTGTGATTGGATTGGAAAAGAGGGTGGCGTTGAGGCAGGCTTCGAATTATGTTGACGCTGTATGCAAAAGCGACATTTCACGAGTTGACGGCGTTAACCGTGACGCGGCATTCACGCGCAGGCTGCTGCGATGCTATGCCCGACACCAAGGTGGACAGGTTTCGGTGGGCACCATTCACGCTGATTTGTCTGGTGCCGGCAAGGAGACAATGAGCGAGAACACTATTGTGTCGTACCTTTCGGCGCTGAAAAAGATATTTGTCGTTGAGGATATGCCGGCTTGGAATCCCAATCTGCGGAGCAAAACAGCCATTCGCACTTCCGATACGCGCTATTTTGTTGACCCGTCGGTGGCAACAGCTGCCTTGGGAATTGGACCGAAGGACCTGATGAACGACCTTAACACATTCGGCTTGATGTTTGAAACTATGGCTGTGCGCGATTTGCGGGTTTACGCCGATGCTCTCGATGGCGAAGTATTCCATTATCGCGACAACAACGGCTTGGAGTGCGATGCCGTGGTGCACTTGCGCGACGGACGATACGGACTGGTTGAGATTAAACTGGGTGGCGACACATTGATTGAAGAAGGAGCCAAGTCACTCAAAAGACTGGCAGGCAAAATAGACACTGAAAGTATGAAATCCCCGTCATTCCTGATGGTGCTGACCGCCACAGGCTCGTATGCGTATAAACGCCCCGACGGAGTTATGATAGTGCCAATAGGTTGTTTGAAAGATTAACAATAAAAGGCTGCCCGTTGAGGGTGGCCTTTTTTGTTTGGTTGTAAATGAAGTTATTTTAAGAAAATAAATAAATTTGACGTTTATTTAAATTATAGAATAAAGTTAGATATGGCATTCCCCGACAATAATAGATTCACCTTTTCGGGTCACGAGTCGTTTCCGTGTAAAACGTTGTGGCTCAAGAAAGGATATGATTTTGTGAAGGCCGAAAAGGATTTTAATGCACCCGAAGCGGTTGTCGATTTGGGTGTGGGCAAAAATATGGTTGCAGCGGTCCGTTATTGGTATAAGGCTTTTGGGTTGAACAAAGATGCAGAAACTGGTTGGATAGCTGATTACATATTTAAATCCGATATGGGCAAAGACCCGTATATGGAAGATTTGGGAACGCTATGGTTATTACATTTTCTGTTGATTTATTCTGGTGAGGCGTCTTTATACAAAATGTTTTTTGTCGATTTTCAGAAAGAACGCCGATTGTTTGATAGAGAGCAAGTGGTCAGTTTTGTAAAACGTAAAATGATAGAGGCTGGCAAAGAGAATTTGTTTAATGAAAACACAGTCAAAAAGGATGTCGGGGTTTTGTTGTTGAATTATTGCTTGCCACGCAATCCGCAATCGAACGAAGATTTTTCAACCCTGTTGATGGATTTGGACTTGTTGAGGCAAGTTGATAAAACCAGTGGTGATGACAAACGGAATGGATATTATTTCAATGTTGAAGGCAAACGCAAGGTAACGCCCGAAATGTTCTTGTTTGCCTTGCTTATGACAAAAGAAGAAAACGACAACAGCATTTCTTATGACACTTTATCTGAATTGGGGTTAATGTTCTGTATGACAGATTTAGAGGTGATTGATATGCTGAAGTATCTATCGGAAGAATATTCCGAATCACTGACTTACAGTGATGTTGCAGGAATCAGACAACTACAATTCACAAAACAGATGGACGCTAAACAAGTATTGGAAAAATATTATGAATAAGGGATTTAGTTTATCGGCAAATATTGAAAATGGATTTCCTGCTGATGTCCAATACATTGTTACGCCCAACGGAAGAAAGGCCGCGCAAAACATTATTGACGACTTCCATTCTGGCATACACTCGTTTACGATTATCGGTACATACGGGACAGGAAAGTCGTCATTCCTGTTGGCTCTGGAAGCAGATTTGAGCCAAGACAACAAGACGAAAAGGCTTTTGAATCCGAAAAACCTTTCGCAGACAGCGGATTTTGCGATTCTGAACATTGTCGGCGACTATATGGAACTTTCAACTTTGTTGGGAAGGAAATTGAATGTTGACGGACATTCGCAAAGCATTCTCGATGAGTTGAAAAAGTATTACAACCACCTGAAAGAGCAGAATAAGTTTTTGCTCATCGTTATTGATGAGTTTGGCAAAGTGCTTGAGCACGCCGCCAAAAACAATCCCGAGCAGGAGTTGTATTTCCTTCAGAAGTTTGCAGAGTTTGTCAATGTTCCTTCACGCGACATTTTGCTGTTAACAACACTTCACCAGAATTTCGGCGCGTACGCCAAAAATCTGACTGAAACACAGAAGAATGAATGGACAAAAGTGAAGGGACGTTTCAAGGAAATCACTTTTGTGGAACCTATTGAACAACTCTTGTTTTTGGCGTCGCAGCAATTGCACGACAATTTGCCGCAAAAAGTGAATGGCAATGCCGAACAACTTTATCAACTTGCTGTTGAAACAAAATTCGTTTCCAACGCATTTTCAAGCGAAACGGCGCAGCAGCTGTATCCGCTCGACTCTTTTTCCGCTTTTGCTGTCACAGCCGCAATACAGCGGTATGGACAAAACGAGCGGTCGCTGTTTTCTTTTCTGGCTGCCCGAGGTGCCAATTCGCTTGCAGAATTTCAGGCAAAGTCGAATTTGACTTACAATCTTGCGAACGTGTACGACTACACTGTTTTCAATTTCTATTCCTATCTGAAAGACGCCAATATGGACTCTATGAGTTGGAGTTCGATGCAGGTTTCTATCGAGAGGGTTGAAGGTTTGGATTGGGACAATTCTGAGCAGTTGGCGGGTGCCATAAAAATTGTGAAAGCGATTGGTTTGCTGAATTTGTTTGGAATCGCAAGTTTCAAGATGAACCTTAAACAGATGGCAGAATATGCCCGTTTGGCTATGGATGTGCAAAAT
>CAMHPA010000140.1 GCA_946186925.1 uncultured Bacteroidota bacterium
AAATACCACATCGAGATCAGAAACAAAAACGGCTTAGAGATAAGCCATACAGAAAAAGAGACAGAAAAATACCTGGACTGGATAATGACGAGCTTCAGCCGCGCCCTGTTCTCAACAGGAATAGAGCTGAACAACAAAACAGACCTAACACTAAAACTGACCAAAAAATAACCAAAACAAACATGGACAACAAAAACTGCAATTTCTGGATTATACCCGGCCTAGATAATGAACATTCATATATTTCTGACCTGGATTTTGCAACCAGAATCATAAATAAAACAAAAAAAATCTTCGGTCTTGACATATTCGAGAAAACAAGAAAAAGACAGTACGCTGATTTAAGAATGATAACAGCACACATTATAAAAAAACACACCAAATTGTCTCTTTGTGAAATCGGAAAAATGCTAGGCAAGGACCACGCGACAATCTTACATTACAACAAAACAGCGGAATTCCTTCTTAAAACAAACGAACAATTTAAAAGCAAATACCGAATAATGACAAACGAAAACCAGATAACCATAGCAGACGCGATAACAGACCAAAACACAAAAAAATGAACACAACAAAAACAGAATTAAAATTCAAACCGTTCAGTTTCTGGGAAGAAGATGAAAGCAAAATGCTATGCCATGACATGGCCAAAGAGCAAATTAAGAAAATGTACCCCGAACAAATAATAGACTCATGCGACGCATACCTTATCTGGGTACTTGACCAAAGCACGGAAGACTACAATGAAATCGCGGCGTTCACAACCGGACGCATGAGAACAGGCGGTCCGTTAGCCATGAGAAACGAATACACAGAAGAAGTCTTTATACTATGCCAAAATCCTGACAATGAGAACGAAACAATATGTCAGAAAGCGAAGACACAGACTAATTAAAAACAACTATCTGACAAACATGATAATTTTGCTATTTTTGTAATAAATTAAAATTTGCTTGTTGATATTTACAACAAAAGTGAGTTCTAAATAAAAATCATGAATAACAAAAATTTCTGCAACCGAATATGAAAGAGCCGCAAATGACCGCTGAAGAACGAATCATCTACAACATCTGGCACCAGCTGACTGACGGAATCAACGACGCACAACTGTACGCCTGGGAAATAAAGGACATTGCGTCAATGAGCATAACAGACCATGGAAAGGAAATGCCTGCCGTTTCCTTCAATATGGACGGCACAAACTTCACGGGTACTGTTCTGACAGCCTACGACACTGAAAAAGACTCCTACTCCATCTATCTGATAAAGAAAAACGCCGACAAGTTTTTCCACATCGAGCGCGATATAAGACTCCCACAACTACAAAAAAGCTTTACAGAACTCGTCGAGCGTCCAGCAGAATGGTCTAACAAAGAGTATGAATTTGAAAAGCACGCTCACATACACATTGATATTCCCAAAAGAATATGGGAAGAAATGAATGAGAAACAATAAAAGAATTAAAACACTAGAAAACACATACAAAAATGAAATATCCGATAGGCATACAGACATTTGAGGAAATAATTACAGGCGGTTACGTATATGTAGACAAGACCGAGCTTGTATACAAACTAGTAGATTCAGGCAAATACTATTTTCTAAGTCGTCCGCGCAGGTTTGGCAAAAGTCTGCTAACCACTACATTAGAGGCATATTTCAACGGACGCAAAGACCTTTTCCACGGCCTTGCAATGGAACGACTGGAAAAGGATTGGACAGTGCACCCCGTGTTTCATCTCGATTTTTCTGCTGCCGACTACACTGATGCCTCCGCGCTTGATAGCAGAATCGAACTCACTATTAGCGGATGGGAAGACAAATATGGAAAGAACAAAGCCGAAAAGAATTTTGGTGAGCGTTTTTATGGCGTAATCAGCCGCGCCAAAGAGCAAACAGGCCAAAAGGCAGTGTTGCTGATAGATGAGTATGACAAGCCACTGACCGACACCATCGGCCAACCCGACTTGCAAGACCGCAACCGCGCCTTGCTGCAAAGCATCTACGGCGTTATGAAACGCGCCGACAGCAGCATCCGTTTCGCTTTTCTGACAGGCGTAACACGATACGGCAAATTGGGAATATTCAGTGCGGCCAACAATCCGAAGGACATATCGATGAGCGATACTTATGCTACAATATGCGGAATATCAGAATCAGAATTGCACGAATATTTTGACAACGAGGTGCAGAATTTCGCCGATAAAATGAATGTCACGAAAGACGAAATGTACGAGCTTCTGAAACGCAAGTACGACGGCTATCACTTCGGCATCGAATCAACCGACATTTACAATCCGTTCAGCTTGTTCAACGCATTGTCCGACAAACGGATAGGTAATTATTGGTTCGGTACGGGCACGCCCACATATTTGGCCAAAATGTTGAAAGCAGGGAACTACGACCTTACAAAATTCAATGACGAAATAAATTCCACAGAGGAGGGTATTGCATCGTTTGGAAATGGCGATGAGAACATTACTGCCGCACTCTACCAAGGCGGCTATCTGACCATTAAAGGATATGACGGACGAAGGTTTTACAAGTTGGGTTTTCCCAACGAGGAAGTGGCCGATGGTTTTATGCAATATTTAATGACCGAGTATTCGGGCAAAGGCTTAGGAGCATTCGACGATGACTTTGTGGCTTTGGAAGACGCCATTGAAGCCGACAACGCTGATGGCTTTATGCAGCAAATGCAATTCATTATTAGCCAAATACCTTTCGAGAGCAACGAGCCGAAAATGATAGAGGCCAACTTCCGCAATATGCTCTACCTGATGATACGCTCAATGGGCCGCAAGGTGAGTGTGGAATTTCCTGTTTTGGGCGGCCGCATCGACGTCTTTTTTGAAACCCAAGCGTGCGCCTACATTATCGAGTGCAAGCGCGACCAGTCGGCAGCTGATGCCCTTGCGCAGATTGACGAGAAGATGTATGCCGCCCGAATCAGCGCCCCAGGCAAGCGCGTGGTAAAAATCGGTGCCAGCTTCAGCACCATCGAGCGCAACCTGACGGAGTGGGTTATAGGATAAAACTGCTAAAAATCAAGGTTTTAAATATTTATGATTTTTATGAATTTCTGTCCTTTGAATTGTTTCATTAAATTTTGGTTCCGGACTTTCTTTCAATAACTTCAATCTTTTAAGTTGTTCATCTACAACAAACTCAAAATAAGGCTTATAATCGTTAGTCTCATAAAAATGAACAATAGCCTTACGATAATCAAGAATGTCCTTGTCGGAAGTTGAGAATGGCGGAACAAGCCCATTATTCATATAAACAATAGCCTCAAGCATACGCGAAGTGCGCTTATTTCCATCAATAAACGGTTGAATGCGGGCAATATTGCAATGTACAAAAACAGCCTTTTCAATAGGATTATCAATTAAATCCGCCTGACAAAAAACATCATTAACAGAAGCAATAATCTCAGTCTGCGATTTTGGCGGAATATATGCGGTTCCAGTAATACGGACTGGACGATTACGATATCTACCAGATTCGGGAAAATCAACCAACTCATTGGAAATCATTGTGTGCACACGTAGCAAAGTTCGCTCATCAATTGTTTCCTGATTATGCTCCTTATGAATATATTGCAACTCTGAAATAAACGTATTGTAAAGGTTTTTAAGCATTTTGGCATCATCATACCGTTTTTCAGAAGTTATATTATCCAACAACAAAGATTCTGTTTCAACCAAAGTATAGGTGTTGCCTTCTATCTTACCAGAATAATAACACCAACAGCAAGCCAAATCCTGCAACTCCTTGCCTGAAAGCAAAGTAAGCAAAGAATTACTGTCATTTAAAAC
>CAMHPA010000141.1 GCA_946186925.1 uncultured Bacteroidota bacterium
TGCGGGTGATGTCATTGATAAGTTGCAAAGGTTCAAAATTATACGTTATGCAGAATATAAACAGCGCCTACTGCTTTTCGAAGGAACGGACATTGATTTAGAACTGGAAATCCAAAAAGCAGGTGCCCAAGTTGCAAGGCCTGTTGCCTTTATCGACGACTTGCGTTGCTTCATCAATAAACGTATTTTGCCTGTCAAGGCTCACTATTACCATAAAGGCACACCGCGCTATTTTGAATATGAAATCCGTGATGAAGCCGTTGATATGACGCCATCAGGTGATATTGACGGATATATTGAGTTGATTTTTTCTTCTGACAAAAATGCCCTTGCAACAATTATCGAAAAAAGTGCTGATGCCGAACACGCTGTCATTTATGCCTATTTCAACAACACGGAAGAGATTGTCGACCATTTGTATAATATTCAGAAATACGACTACATACTTACCAAAGTACTGATTGATAAGGCGGTAGACCGCGTGGCGTACAACGAGATACAAAGTCTGAAAGAGTACGAAGAATCTTTGCTGAACAAATGCGTAAGCGACAATCTGTTTGCATACAAAAACCGTGTGAAATGGATTTTCAAGGGTGAACAGCAAAAGGTATCTTCACATAAGGATTTCAACAAACTGCTCTCGAAAGTATGCGATGAGGTTTATTTCGAAGCACCAGTTATGATTAACGAGTTGTTCAACCGACACAAGTTGAGCGGTGCCATTTCGGCTGCGCGAAAGAATTATCTGGCAGCACTTGTCGAGCATTACAACGAGGATGATTTGGGCTTTGAAAAAGACAAATTTCCACCAGAGAAAACAATCTATTATTCATTGCTGAAAAACACAGGCCTGCATATAGGCAGCGGTTTTGCCGACGCACCGACAAACGAAGGCGTAATGACTTTGTGGAATGAGAGTATGCGGTTCTTGAAAAGCACCGTCGGCAAGCAGCGGAGAATATCGGAACTGATAAAAATACTTTCCACTCAGCCATTCAAACTCAAGCAAGGTTTTCTTGATTTTTGGATACCGACTTTCCTGTTTATCAAACGGCAGGATTTCGCCTTATACGATGTGAACCGTGGCGCGTATATTCCGAATGTGGATATGCTTTTCTTCGATTTGCTGCAAAAGCACCCTGCCGATTATGCTGTTAAGGCATTTGAGGTTGATGGTGTGAAACTCGACTTCTTCAATCAGTACCGTCGCTTTGTTAATTTGGGCGACGAGTTCAATATCACAACGCAGAGTTTTATTGAAACTATCAAGCCGTTCCTTTTCTTCTACAAAAAGTTGAACGACTATACCAAGCACACCCGCAAATTCACGCATAAGTCAACAATGCGCTTCCGCGATGTGCTGGCAACGGCAAAAGACCCCGAAAAGGCATTCTTTGAGGATTTGCCAGAGGCTTTGGGGTTCAGCAAGAAACTGAAGCAGAACGCCGACATTGAGGAATATGGAAATGTTATTCAGAAGGCGATACGCGAGTTGCGTTCGTGCTACACACAACTTATCGACCGTCTTGAAACTCGTCTTGTTGACGGATTGGGACTCGATTCGGCCGACTACAACGACTACATTGACGAAATCAGACAGCGGTTAGACAATGTCAAACTTAATCTGCTGACCGACAAGCAAAAGGAGTTCTATCACCACGCAACAGCCGAATACGACAACCGCACATTGTGGTATCAGTCAATTTGTTATCCGATTCTGGAGCATAAACTGGAATCGCTGCGCGACGAAGAAGAGGATAAACTGGCCGACGATTTGGTTTTCCTTTTCCGCGAGTGCGAGAAATATGCCGACATTTCAAAGAAGACACTTTCGGACAGCGATGTCGCCTATTCGTTTGATATGGTGACGAATGGCGGAACAAGCATCAGAACGCAGACATACATTCTGCCCGAAAAGGACAAAAAACGAGTTTCGGAGTTGGAGGCCCAAATAGGCGCGATACTTTCGGGCAACAGCAATGCGGAAATCTGCGCACTGCTTGAAATATTGAATAAGAAAATGAAGCGATGAAAGACGAAATATACCAAATAAATAGCGGTCATCTGATAGACGACGCACGAGAAATAATAGAAGCGGCACGTGCAAATGCTGTACGCAGCGTTGATTTTTGCCGCGTGCAGATGTATTGGAACTTGGGCCGCCGAATATTTGAAGAAGAACAGCACGGCAAAGAGCGGGCCGACTATGGCGCATACATTGTCAAAACACTTGCCGACAAACTGGAAGCTGAGTATGGAAGCGGATTTTCAAGGCGTCAATTGGAATTTTGCCGACAATTTTATCGCCTTTATCCAATTGCGAACGCAGTGCGTTCGCAATTAAACTGGACGCAGTATCGCCTTCTTATTCAAATTGACGACCCCGACAAACGGGAATATTATGAGTTGGAATCAGTCAACAATGCGTGGACGGCACGTGAGACCGAACGCCAAATAAACAGCCAACTATACGAACGGCTGTTGCTCAGCAACGACAAAGAGGCTGTGCTTGCTGTTGCCCGAAAAGAGCGCATACCAGAAACGCCCCAAGAAATCATCAAAGACCCTATGGTGCTGGAATTCTTGGGATTGGAACGCCAATCGGCCTATTATGAGAAAGATGTGGAGAATGCCATTATCACTCATATCGCCGATTTTTTGCTTGAAATGGGGAAGGGGTTCTCGTTTGTGGCACGGCAGAAACGCATTTTGATAGAAGACGATGAGTTTTTCATCGACCTTGTGTTCTACAACAGATTACTGAGATGTTTTGTTGTTGTGGAACTCAAAACAGGCAAACTTACGCACCAGGATTTAGGGCAGTTGCAAATGTATGTCAATTACTATGACCGTACCGAAAAGTTGCCCGACGAAACCCCGACAATAGGCATTTTGCTTTGCACAAGCAAAAACGATACGGCCGTAAAAATGACTCTGCCCGAAAACAACAAGACAATCCTTGCTAGCGAATACAAATTATATTTGCCAACAACCGAGCAACTTGTAAAAGAAATTGATGAAGTGAAACATTTGACAATGAGAAAAACAAGCGAAAAATGACCAACGTCAGACACATATTAGGAATCTCAGGCGGAAAAGACAGTGCAGCGCTTTCCATCTATCTGAAACAGAAATACCCGAATCTGAAGATTGAATATTACAATTCTGACACAGGCTGTGAGTTAGAAGAAACCGAAGCGCTTATCAGGCGACTCGAAACCTATTTGGGAAAAATTGTAAGACTGCGTGCTGCCGAAGGCAGTGCCGAACCAACGCCGTTTCACCATTTTCTGAAAGCAATGGGAGGTTTTCTTCCTTCGCCACAGGCTCGCTGGTGCACGCAGAAAATGAAACTGGCTGAATTTGAAAAGTATGTTGGCGACGATTTGGCAATCTCATACGTTGGCATTCGTGGCGACGAGGACCGCGACGGTTACATATCGTCAAAACCCAATATTCAGGCGGTGTTCCCTTTCAGAAAGAACATTTGGAGCCTTGATGTGATAAACAAAGTGTTGCATAACGACAACTTGGAGCAGTTTGTATCATTATACGATTTGCTTTGCCCCGACAACTTTATGAAAGGCGAGATTATGGAAACCGCCACAAAGCAGATAACAAAGCAGTTCTACTATTCAAAAAAACTGAATGCCCTGTTGGATTTTGATATAAAACTATTTAATAGAGTTGTGTTCGCTTTTTTGAAAACGACAGATTATCCTGTAGGCAAACTGGATGATTTTCCGTTGCTTGACAACACTGATGTACTTGTAAAAG
>CAMHPA010000142.1 GCA_946186925.1 uncultured Bacteroidota bacterium
GTCGTTTTGTTTCCGTTGCGATTCTTCAAGTTGTTCTTCTGTGGTTTGCAACTGGTATTTTGTTAATGAAATGACAGTTTCAGCCAAAGTGTTTTCATCATAAACGCAGGCAACCGACATATCATCCTTGCTTCCTATGCGGCTCAATTCAGGCAATGTCTCGATTAAAGATTCCATTGCCTTTTGTTCGCCATCTTTATTGACTGATTTCAAAAGTTGGATATAGAAGTTCACCATATTGGGTATTTCGCCAAAGGAATCATCTATGCCGTCAGAACCAAGAAAAACAGCATCAGGGAAAGTGCCATCACCAGAATAGCAGTAGCGGAATTCATCAATGGCAGTTGCATCACATATCGATGTTGTCTTGTTCAGGAAACATCTATCATCCCACGGAATAGGCTCACTCCACGAATCTTTTGCGAAACTGATGCATTTGCCGTCGCCGAGATGAAAGGCAAACCAAAAGTCACGAGTGCAGACAAACGCCATCAGTGTGCACCCATATATTTTCTCAAGGTTTGTCCCGTTATTAAACTCATCAAGATATTTGGAATCGACGTGCGTCTGTTCCCATTCTGATATTGCTGTTTTTTTTGAATGTTCTTCAATAGCAACTCCCCATTGATAAATAATTGATGAGAACAATTGTCGGAAGGCTTTATCAATAGCCGTTTGTTTACGCAGATTCTTGTCAGACAAATTAGCCTCAACTTGTGTAAAGGGCTTGCTTTTGAAAATGGCAACATCACAATCTGTTAGAAAAGACTTAATCTTTTCAATAGTGATATTGGCAGCGAATTGGGCACCAACATCACTCCGAAAATAATGAGCGCCACCGTGTCCATCACACACAACAGCCATAGTCGTATTCTCGTCTGAAAAACATACGGAATAGTCCTGACACGGCTTGTCGTCAGCCTGATGGCTATAGCCCAAACAAGTATGGTTAAATGCTCTCATCAAAATCAATCCCAATCATCCTTGTACGAACTGCTGTCTACGGCAGTGGCGACTTCTGCTCCATCGATAGAGTCAACAGCATCTTTTATTTCGTCAACAACTTGTTCTTGTTTTGTAGTTTCACCTGCAGTGCTACTCTTGCTTCCTATTTGTGAAGATGTAACTGCAACGACTCGGATAATTTGTTTTAGCGCATCAATGTTGTGAACTGTGAAAACCGCCTCAGAGTTGCCTGTAAATTCCTTCAGAACATTCTGGTCTGCATCGTCGCCTATTGCAATTGCAATCTTAATGGCTGCTTTAAACCAGTTGTTGCATTTCAGTTTTGCCAGCCCGTTTTCGTAATTGTCAGTTGGCGCACCATCTGACAACAAAATTATTGCTGGTGCAAATGAACCGCTGGCTGATTTCATAAAGCCGCTGCGCGAGAGTTTTGAAGACAATTCAGTACAAGCCTCGCCAAAAGCCGTCAATCCGCTGGCCGTTACGTCTTGCCATACAAATTCAGATGCTAATTTCGGCTCCGAATAAAGCCAACTCGTTCCGCTTGAAAACTCCAAGGCGGCAACTTTTATTTCTGCGTCTGGGTTTGTCGCAGATATTTCTTCCAACATTGGTAAAACATTGACCACTGCATCATTTACAGCGCCTATTTTGTTTCCCATCATACTGCCCGATGTATCTATTACAAAAAACAATACCATTGTTCTTCGGGGCACGCTTACAACTTCATCAAGTAGAGACATAGTTATTAGTATTTAGTTATTATTGAATGATTTCTGCTTTATTGCCACTGCCAAAAGAAACCTTTATGCCAACTTTTACTGGCATAAAGCCATTGGCTTCGACAGTTTTGATTTTCCCACTTGGCGTTTCCGCAATCCACGGTGATGCAGACAAGTTTTGGATAAGGAGTAAGTTTTGGTCATCTTGGCTCCGCACAACTTTAGCATCTGGAATGTTGTCATTATCAATGTATAATGACGATTTCGGTAATATGGGAATGTCCCTTAATCCTAATTTTAAGATGGCGGCAGGTTTGAATTTGCCCGCACAATTTGGATTCATACAAGTGTATTCCGATTGCGTTAAATCAACAAACGTTTCTTCTCCGCAGATTGGGCAAATGACAAGTGAGTCTCTGATTGTGGCAATTATCTTTTGCCAACCTTGCTCAATCAACCGATTGTTCTTGTTTTTCAAAGTTTCCTGACTGAATTGTTCACGGAATGTGTCTTTCAGCAATTGCGGAAATATTGGCCATCGCCTGATAACATTTTGGTGCACGCCACGAACTGGCAAATTTGATTTATCCTTTTCATCATAAATGAAAACCGCCTCGCTACCATAGAATTTCTTTTCAAATGATTCTGTCAGGCAAGGACAGGCAACAACCTTTGCACCTTCCAATGGGTGATTGGCAAAAAACAACATAAACAGTATAACCGAAAGAGAGTAGCGGTCGCTATACTTATCGGGTATGCCACCAGCAACCACTTCGGGTGCCATATAGCGTGCCTTACCCATAATACCCGACTTTTCACCTTGCGGCATCACATTATCGTTGTCGCATATCAGCACATCGCCCGTTGTTGGTTCAATGAAGAAGTTTCCGTCATTCAAATCTTGATAACTGTAACCGAACCTGTGCAACATCATAAAACCATCGCATATTTTCATAGCGGCGGCAAGCATTGCTGAAAATGACTTGAAACTTTTCTTTGCTAACAGGTAGTTGCCGAACTCATAGTAATTGCTTGGTCGCAAATCCATAACATAACCATAACTACCTTTTTCTTTTTTGGTAAGGTATTTAGGCCATAAGAACGCATCGGATGGAGCACCTTGTTGAACGTTGTGCTGTAGATTTTGGTAGAATGCGTCATCAGGTGGGGTTAAGTACCATTTCAAAGCCATTTGCTGTGAATTGACATCTACCAAATATACAATGCCTTGACCGCCACGTCCAAGTTCTTTGATTATTGTGATATGACCACCGATTGCGAGGCTGATTTTGTCACCTTTCTTTAATTCGGACATAATTGAACAATTACCATTTATTCAACTTGCAGCCCGATTCCGAAGGCTGGTAACTAACACAAAACCAATTGTATATATAAAAGAAAGCGCGGGAATCGTAACATACGCTCATCCCGCTCTTGAGGCCTTCGCATTGCCCATCTTCCGAGGATAAGCAATGCCAAAAACCCACGCCGTATGTAACTACATAACATAGCACACACAGATAGGCATCGACTATTGCTTTACCACGCGGAAGGTTTTTGGATATGCGAAGTTCCAAGAGCCGCAGATAAAACGTTAGTTCAACGCTTTATTCTATATGTCGCCTCATTGTCGATTTTAGTCTCCAATGAGGACTCACACAAAGGTAGAAAATGTTTTTTTTGATAAATAATGGCTTTATGTCATTTTTTGATGAGAAAAAATATTCATCCCCCGCCTTTTTTGTGTTGAAATTTGAGATTTTTTCTCAAATTAGTACGCGGTTTCCCGTATATGTTTTTTATCTTTGCAAACAGTTTTTTGATGAAAAACGTTTAATATACAACTATGTTACTGGATTTTACAGTTGAAAACTATCGCTCGTTTTACGAGAAAAAATCTTTTTCTATGCTGGCTCAAAAGTTGAGTGAAGGTGCGAAAGAGAATGTAACAAGCACAATGTCGTACAATATTCTTAAGACATTGGCTGTTTATGGCGCTAACTCAAGCGGTAAATCGAATTTAATTAACGCATTGCAAGCAATGAAGTTGTGTGTGCTTGCATCGG
>CAMHPA010000143.1 GCA_946186925.1 uncultured Bacteroidota bacterium
AGCAAAATCTTCGTTAGAAAATAGTTCTATCTTCATTTCAGTATTATTATTTTAACTAAACTTTCGCAAGTGATTTTAGTGATTAAAAATCAATAAAAAAAGGCAGCAAAAATTTTGTAAATACACTGAAAATCAGTATATTTAAGTGTCAAAAAAAAAAAAAAATCATGCTGCCGGACAAAATTACAAAGAAATATCAAAATTTTTTGTCGAAAATTTCGATAATTCAGCCAGAGCCATTTTCACGGTACTTGGCATGCTGAAACTTAGCGACAAAAGCCTCTGTTTTTCGATTACGATGCCATTCTGCGTGCTTGCGCATTGCTGAGGGCTATTGCCGCACGACGACAACATCACAGCGGCGGCAAGGATTGAAATTAAAGATTTGGTAGTCATATTGTTACAATTTTTCGGTGTAGAATTTCTGAATTTTTGCAGAAATAACCGTCGCGGTAGAGGGGGCTAACCTGAAACACTCCATAGCCCATCTGAGGCATTTCTACGCCGTTGTTGAGTTTTATGGTCTGCATAATCGTGATGTTTTAATGTTGTTTTCGATAATGCAAATATACGGCGGTTGTTTAGATGGTATGTTTCACAAAAAGAGTTGTTGTTTTCACTTTTTGAAGAAAACGTACTATCTTTGCCTCTATGAAATCAAATTTCACATATTCAACCGATTTTTACGGAATCAACAGCCACGCGCTGACAGACTGCTGCGTGCACCTGATTTGTTTGGAAGGCGAAGGCAGTTTCGTGTTCAACGGCAAGGCGTTCCGAATGTTCAAAAACGACATTTTGGTGACGTCAACGCCGTGCAAAATCAAAAATCTTGCCGCACCCGAAGGTGCTGTGTTTGAATGGTTTGCCGCACCAAACAGTTTCTTGGGCGGACTGCTGCCTGCCAACAACTACAGCATTGGCGGCAGTATCAGTCTGAATGCCAACCCCATAATCCCGCTTTCCGAAGCCGATGCCGAGCAATTTTTGGCAGATATACACCATATCCGTGAGCGTATGGACAAAACCGACCTGCGTTTTTACGATGGAATGATGGGAAGTCTTTGCCTGACAATGATTTACGACATTTTTGAATTTCACGCCAAATATTACGGTGCCACCGAGCACACCGAGCGCGCGGGCTATATTGTCCGCAGTCTGATGGATTTGCTTTCGACGGGAATCTGCCGCACCGAGCGCGAGATGAGATATTATGCCGAGCGGCTGAATGTCTCGCCCAAATACCTGTCGGCCACCGTCCGCCGAATGACGGGCCACAACGTCACTTCGTATATCGACCGCCACGCCGTGTCCATTCTCAAAAATCTGCTCAACGACGAACGTCTCTCAATCACGCAAATCGCTGAAATGATGAATTTTAAAACCTTATCGTACTTCAGCCGTTATTGCAAGAAGCAGTTGGGAATGTCTCCGCAGGAATACAGAAAGAGTTTGCAACTGAAGTAGAATTTCCCAAATTTTGGTAATCCTTTCCGAATTTCGGATAACTTCAACTATCCGAATGTGGGTACTTTTGTTTCGGATTCAAAAACTTATTTAAAATGAAAAAATCAGTAATAACCATCGCGTGCATTGCCGCTCTGTGGGGCTGCTCGCAAACAAAAACCGACAAAACTATGGATAAACAAGACTTGCAACTCGAACAGGCGTGGGACAAGGTTTTCGCGCAAAGCGACAAGGTGAACCACTCAAAAGTAACCTTCCACAACCGCTACGGCATTACGCTGGCTGCCGACCTTTACGTGCCGAAAAACGCCAATGGCAAAATGGCGGCCATCGCGGTAAGCGGACCGTTTGGCGCTGTGAAAGAGCAGTGCTCAGGGCTGTACGCGCAGCATTTGGCCGAGCGCGGATTTCTGACCTTGGCCTTCGACCCGTCGTTCACGGGTGAGAGCGGTGGCGAGCCGCGGCGTATGGCTTCGCCTGACATCAACACCGAAGATTTTATGGCGGCTGTTGATTATCTGTCTAACCGTCAAGACGTTGACGCCGAGCGGATTGGCATTGTCGGCATCTGCGGCTGGGGCGGAATGGCTGTGAACGCCGCCGCCATCGACCCGCGCATCAAGGCCACCGTGGCAAGCACAATGTACGATATGAGCAAGGTGAACGCCGAAGGTTATTTTGAGAGCGAGAACACGCCCGAGCAGCGTATGGAAAAACGCAAGGCCATCGCGGCACAGCGCACAGAAGATTATCGCACAGGTAGTTACAAGCGCGCTGGCGGCGTTGTTGACCCCCTACCCGACGACGCGCCGTGGTTTGTGAAGGACTATTACGACTACTACAAAACGCCGCGCGGCTACCACAAGCGCAGCGGCAACTCGAACGACGGCTGGAACGTCACTGGCTGCCAATCATTTTTGAACCAACCGCTGCTGGCGTGGGCTTCGGAAATCGAAACGCCCGTACTGCTCATTCACGGCGAGAAGGCGCACAGCCGCTACTTCAGCGAGTATGCCTTCGAGAAAATGACGGGCAAGAAATGCAACGGCCAAAGTATGACCGACGGCAACAAGGAAATCCTGATTATCCCTGGCGCCGTCCACACCGACCTTTACGACGACAAGAACGGCCGCATTCCGTATGACAAGATTGAAGCGTTTTTCAAGGAAAATTTGAAGTAAAACGAGCATTTAAATCCAACAATATGAACGTTTTAGTTATATCAACAAGTCTGCGCCCCACAAGCAATTCCGACGCTCTGGCCCGTGAGTTTGCGCGGGGCGCGGCAGTTGCTGGCCATTCGGTCGAAGTAGTCTCGCTTCGCGGAAAGAAAATCGAGTTCTGCCGTGGCTGTTTTGCTTGCCAGAAAACGCAAAAATGTGTCATAAAAGACGACGCGCCCGACATTGTGGCAAAAATGCACAATGCCGACGTAATCGCCTTTGCCACACCAATTTACTACTACGAAATGTGCGGCCAAATGAAAACCCTGCTCGACCGCGCCAATCCGCTCTATCCGTCTGATTATAAGTTCAGAAACGTTTATCTGCTCACCACCGCCGCCGAAGACGAGCCGCAGGTGCCGCAGCGAGCCGTCTCTGGCCTGACGGGCTGGATTGACTGCTTTGAGCGGGCGCGACTGGCGGGCACCGTTTTTGCCGGCGGCGTAAACGATATGGGCGAGATTGAAGGCCACAAGGCGCTCAGCGAGGCTTATGAGTTGGGTAAAACGGTGGAATAATAAGATTTCAATATATTTGCAAAAACGAAAGAAAATGAACGAGATACATTTCGACACAATTCAGCAGTTCAACGATTTTTACGGATTCGAGACGCTGCACCCGCTTGTGAGTGTGGTGCGCTACGACAAGCAGTTGCCCATTGAAGAGTGCGTGGTGCACTACGGCGTGTATGCCTTGTTTCTGAAGGAAAACAAGGGTTGCAAACTCTCGTACGGCCGCACCAAATACGACTTCGACGAAATGACCGTCACATCGTTTGCGCCTGGGCAGAGCGTCCGCGTTGAGCCGAACCCCGAAGTGCCCAATCCGAAGTGGACGGCACTACTCTTCCATCCTGATTTTCTGGCTCGTACGCAGTTGGGACGGCAGATTTCGCGCTACGAGTTCTTCTCGTACTCGAGCAACGAAGCGCTGCATCTTTCGACGGGCGAAATCGAGATTTTCCGCGGCGTGCTCACAATGATTCAGCAGGAACTTCAGCACGCCATCGACAAGCACTCGCGCGAGTTGATTGTGTCGAAC
>CAMHPA010000144.1 GCA_946186925.1 uncultured Bacteroidota bacterium
TAAAAGTGTAAGACAAATACATTTTTATCCTGATAAATTCTGATGTCCTCAAGAAATCCTATCTACACCCCAGTGTTTTTCTCCGCCAACTTCTGCAAAAGCCCCAGCGCCTTCTCCACGGTCCGCACGCCGTCGAACGAGAGCACGAGTTTGCCGTTTTTCTCCTGCATCTGGCAGGTGCTGCGGTAGCGCTGCACGTTGCCGATGATGGTTGTGAACTGCGGCGACTGGTAGAAAACAGAATTCTGGTCGCTGACGAAACTGATGGTCATCTTGCCGTTTTTCAGCATTATACGCTCCATTCCAAGCCCAACGGCTATCCAGCGCAGGCGCACAACCTGAAGCAATTCGAGAATCGATTGCGGCACGGGGCCAAAACGGTCGGTCAGTTCCGAAACAAAGGCTGCAATGGCTGCTTCGTCCTGCAGCGAGTCGATGCGGCGATAGAGATTGATGCGCTCTGAGACGTTCTCGACGTAACTATCGGGAATGAGCAGTTCCATATCGGTATCGACGTGACAATCAGCTACAAACTGAATCTCGTCGAACACCGATGTGTCGGCTGGCGAACCATCGGCTTGACCGCTCTTCACCTCGCTTTCAAGTTCTGATTCTTTGAGTTCGACAAGCGCCTCGTCGAGAATCTTCTGATAGGTTTCAAAGCCCAAATCGCCGATGAAGCCGCTCTGCTCGGCGCCCAGCAGATTGCCCGCTCCGCGGATGTCAAGGTCTTGCAGCGACAGGTTCAGGCCGCTACCCAACTCGCTGAAGTCCTCGATGGCCTTCAGGCGGCGGCGCGCCTCGTCGGTGAGCGTCTCGGGCGGGGGCGAGAAAATGTAGCAGAAAGCCTTGCGGTTCGAGCGCCCCACGCGGCCTCGCAACTGATGCATATCGCTCAATCCGTAGCGCTCGCCGTCGTTGATGATGATGGTGTTGGCGTTCGGAATGTCGAGTCCCGACTCGATGATGGTTGTTGAAACCAGCACATCGTACTTGCCCTCCATAAAATCGAGCATAATCTGCTCCAGCGTGTTGCCGTCCATCTGACCGTGAGCCGTAATCACTCGGGCCTGCGGCACAAGACGCGTCAGCATTCCTGCAATTTTCGGCAACTGCTCAATGCGGTTGTTGATGAAGAACACCTGCCCGCCGCGGTTCAGTTCGAAACTGACGGCCTCTTTTATGATGCCTTCGTCGAACGTATGTACCTCTGTCAGAACAGGTTGGCGGTTGGGCGGCGGTGTGCTGATGACTGACAGGTCGCGGGCGCCCATCAGCGAGAACTGCAGCGTGCGCGGAATTGGCGTTGCCGTCAAGGTCAGCGTATCCACATTGACTTTCAATTGTTTAAGTTTTTCTTTCACGCCGACGCCGAATTTCTGTTCCTCGTCAACAATCAGCAAACCTAAATCTTTGAATTTCACGCTTTTGCCAATCAGTTTGTGTGTGCCGATGACGATGTTCAACTCGCCGCTCTCAAGCCGCGCCAGAACGTCTTTCTGCTCTTTTGCTGTGCGCAGACGGCTCAGATAATCGACCGTGCAAGGCATATCAGCCAGCCTCGACTTGAACGTCTTGTAGTGCTGCATTGCCAGAATGGTTGTGGGCACAAGCACCGCAACTTGCTTATTATCAGCCACTGCCTTGAACGCCGCGCGGATGGCAATCTCGGTCTTGCCGAAACCAACGTCGCCGCAAACCAGGCGGTCCATCGGCATCGTGCTCTCCATATCGGCCTTCACGGCCTGCGTGGCCTTCATCTGGTCGGGCGTGTCCTCGTACATAAACGACGCCTCAAGTTGCTGATTCATAAACGTATCGGGCGAGAAAGCGAAACCCTTCTGCGCCTTGCGCTGCGCGTAAAGTTTGATAAGGTCTTTTGCAATGTCCTTGACCTTGCTCTTTGTGGTGGCCTTGAGCCGCTGCCAGGCGCCCGACCCCAACTTGTGGATGGTGGGCACTTCGGCGTCTTTGCCTTTGTATTTCGATATGCGGTGCAGCGAGTGAATGCTCACGAAAAGCACGTCGTTATCTCTGTAAATCAGTTTGATAGATTCCTGATACTTGCCGTTGATTTCCACCTTCTGAAGTCCGCCGAAGCGCCCGATGCCGTGGTCGATGTGAACCACGTAATCGCCTATGTGCAAGTTGTTTAACTCGGCCAACGTGATTGACTCGCGCTTATTGAAACCCGTTTTGACATTGTAGCGGTGGAATCGCTCAAAAATTTGATGGTCAGTAAAATAGCAGATTTTCAGTTCGTTATCCACAAAACCTTCGTTCAGGGTTTTCAGCACGGGAACGAATTTTGTCCGTATGCCGCGGTCTTTGAAAATCGATGTCAGACGGTCGTTTTGCGCCTGATTATCAGATAAGATATGAATCCGATAGCCGCGGTCGGTATAGTCGTCGAGTGTTTGCGCGAGCAGGTCGAAATTCTTGTGGAAGACGGGTTGCACGGTGGTGTCGAACTTGATTGGCACTCCGCGCTTGTCGAGCATCTTGCCGCCCCACTCGCCGTAGGTCCGCGTGGCCACAAGTTTGTAGAATTGGTCGCCGTTGAGCGCCATCTGCGAGATGGTTTCGGCGTCGGCCCGCTCGGCCGCGTTTGTGCAGATGGTGTTTATCCGTTCAATGGCAACCGCCAGATTATTAAAGAAATAAACGGTCGAATCGCTAAAAAAGTCGGTAATCGGAATCCGCACGTCGCCCATCTCGCGGTCGTGGATGTTGGGAATGATGGTGACGCGGTCGGGCGTGTCCTTAGTCAACTGACTTTCAATATCGAAGGTGCGGATGCTGTCAACGTCGTCGCCAAAGAAATCGAGACGGAACGGCATCTCATCGGCAAACGAAAAAACATCGATTATGCTTCCGCGAACCGAGTATTGGCCAGGCTCGTAGACGAAATCGACGCGCTCGAAACCGTAATCGTGCAGCAACTCAACCAGAAAATCGTGTGAGAGCGTGTCGCCCTTGCTGATGACAAAGGTGTTCGACGCCAGTTTTTCGGGCGAAACCACCCTTTCCATCACGGCTTCGGGGTAGGTGACCACAATCATCGGGCTTTGCGCCGACGCCACCTTGCCCAGCACATCGGTGCGCAGCAGAATGTTGCTGCTGTCGGTGCGCTCGTGGTCCATCGACCGCTGATACGATGACGGCATAAACTCGATGTCGGCTGTGCCCAGAATGGTCTGCAAATCGTTATACAGATAGGCCGCCGATTCCATATCGGCTTCAACCAGCACCATCGGCCGCCGCTGCAGCCTGAACGCCGCCCCCAGCACCATCGCCACCGACGAGCCCTTGAGCCCCTTGAGCGACACCACCGCCTGCCGCTCGGCAAGCGCCTGCACCAGCGACTTGACGCCGCGGTGACCTTCCCATTCCGATATTAGTTGTGTTGGTTCCAAAATTCTGCCGTTTTGCAGGGGCAAAAATAGGGGATTTTTGAGGATGGAGAAATAAAAAGCAACCGCACATCTAACGTAAGAATTATATTTCACATTCCACAACCTCTTTCGGCCTAGAATACGCGCTATAAATTACGAAGACGGTTTCGAACAAA
>CAMHPA010000145.1 GCA_946186925.1 uncultured Bacteroidota bacterium
CTCGTCAACAATGGCCGAGTTGCCGATAACTCCAATCACAAAATCGCCCGACTGCTTTGCCTGAGGCCACTCTATGTACTTGGTAAAGTTGTACATGAACAAAGCCTTGAACTTCTCGTCTTGCGCTCTTGCCGTGACACTTAGTGCCAACAATCCCAAAATAACTAATGCGCTTTTCTTCATAAACACAAATTTTTAAATGTTGCTATATCTAAACCTTTTAACTCTTCATGTTTAACAAAAAACATCTCGTTCTTTTTTTATAAAACACAAATTCTTTTACGCTGTTATGGGGGGAAAGGTTGAATCTGTAAAATTGGATTTTGCAGACAAAAACATGACTATTATCATTGTATTGTGGTGTTTTGTCGATAAAAAAAACAGGACGGCCCCCAATTGTTGGGAACAGCCCTGTCTCTCAAGTGTTTATGAATTAAACCTAGAATCCGAAGCTAACGCCTACTGAATAGATACCGCCTATTTTGTCGCCATAGGGGAATTCACGCTGCTTGCTGTTGAGCAGGTTGTGCGCATTCAGATAGACCTCGATGCCGTCCGCCGGTTTGTAACCCATTTTCAAACTGAGTGTGAATCGGTCTTTCAGTTCCACAGCCTTGTCGCCCATATTGTATTTAGTCTCATATGTGCGTTTGCCAAGATAGTTGCCATAAGCGGCGATATCGAATTTCGGAGTCGGCTTGTAGATGAGGCCAACCATACCGTAAACGCTCGGTGTTGCCTTGTGCTTGTGGCCGTTCTCGGTTGCCAGCTCGTATGGCTTCGAGTTGCCGAAGTAGAATATGCCGTTCTCACTATACATGCCGTATGCGAGCGCGTAATACGATGCATACTGTTGCGGATCATTGCTGTGGCGCATATTGTCCAGCATTTCAGCTTTTCCATTCTCGTCAAGTGCCTCGTATATTGATTGTGTCTCGCTGAGATTTTCAATATTGGTCATAATGGCATTGGGCAGATATTTGCCGATATACCTTTCAAGATAAGCCATAAAGTCAGCCGGGTCGGCCATAAAGTTGAAGTCGGGATCATCGGGGTACGTGCCATCCTGAATCAGAGTCTCAATGGCATCGTACTGAATGTTGTAAATCCAATCGGGCACGCGGGTAATCATACCGAATACCTGGCCAAGCTGGCCCAGAACCTCGTTGTTCTGGTTGTAGGCATAGTAGTTGTCGATGATGGTACGCTGAACGTTGGCGTTAACCTTGGCAATAAGTTTCGGCGATATAATCCAGTCGATGTTCACGCCAAAGCCCATCTGCTTAACCTTATACGGCAGCTTGCTGTATTTGATTGTTGAAGTTACGCTTGATAAGCCCATGAATTTACCTAGCACACCCAAAACGCTCTCATCCATTGTGCCCTCTTGTATTTTGTTCAGTGCGCCCAGGTTCGATGTGTCAGTCATAAAGCCCATCATATAGGTTGACGGCAGGATGACAGACGACTTGTGTGCCTTGAGTGCGCCAAAGTCCTCACTTATTGAGTAATAAGCCTCAGCGTCGATAAGGATTTTCTCTGTCGGACGCCAGCGGTAGCCCAGCTCAAGGTTCTGGCTTTTTGCCAATGGAGCGTTCTTGTCAGATCCGAAGTAGATGGTGTCAGGCGGCATCATACCGTCGCGGTGCCATGTGTAGCGGGTGTTTGCGTTCACCATGTTTGCCGAACGCATTGCCGTGCTGTACGATGCGCGGATAATGTTGTCGTCGTTAATCAGATAGTTGGCACCGATCTGGTACGACGGGTTCCATTTGTCGGGGATGCTGGTTTTGTCGAAACGGGCGGCAGCAATGGCACGGAAACCACCCATGTGTAAGTCGGCACGCAAACTCGGTGCAAGGTCTTTCAATTCGGCTCTCTCGCCGTTGAAATAACCTGTCAGATGGCGGCTGTTGGGCGATTTGTAGCTTGTGCTGTGATAGCTCCAGCTGAAATCGTTGGCATCGCTCGGATTGTCATAGTCGGGTGCATAATCAATCATAGTTACATAGTTGTATGCAATGCCCGGCACAACATTAAGAACGTCGCCAACTTTCAGGTCATACTCGGCGCTGGCCTGAAGGTTATGAAGGTTGATTTTGAATCCGGGACAGCCTTTCTGATAATCCTGAACACCACCCATATAGTTGACATTCAGGCTCAGGCCATAAATATCTGAATTCAAATTCATATAACCGGTCTTTGATACGCGCTCTGACATTGCAAACGGCAGCTCACCAATTGGGGTGGTGTTGACACGCGACTGCTGGTAGCCGAAAGAGAGATCGAAATTGACATCCTCCGTCGGACGATAATTCACATACGAGTTGAAGCCGTAAGTCTTGCGTGACATTCCAGGGTCATCAAACATATCGGCGATGTTGACCTGATGCTCCATGGCATCGTACAGTCCGATAGGCAGGCTTCCGGCCAAACCAGCCAGGAATTTCTGCACAGTTGATTCCGACGCCTCCGACTCTCCGTACATTGCTTGCAGGTATTCGGGCCCCTTCTCTTTCTGAAGCTCGTATATTTGTGTTTTCAGTGCGTCTGGCACCTCACTTGCAATAGCACCGAAGGTGAAAGCCTGCTTCAGGTTCTCAATCTCGTTTGCTTTGTAGTATCCGCCTTCCGATGCATCAATGAGTTTGATTCTCGACGGGTCGTATTTCACATTACCTTCTTCATCTTTATATGCGCCATAAAGGAAAGCGCCCATCATCTGCTCATTGAGACCGCCACTCATACCAATGTACGCCATCTCCTCCGGTCCCAGTTTCGATTTGTACAAACCATGTGTCGGGTAAACGTAAAGTTCATTGGTGCTGCGGCGGCGGTATTGCAGGTTGGCTGTCAAACCAACGCTCAGCTTCTTATTGATGTTCTTGCGGTAAGCCACATCACCAATATAGTTCTCACGCGTACCCATTGTCAGGTTGCCTTGCAGCTCCTTCGAGTTCTCGCCGGGTTTCTCGGTGATAATGTTGATAACGCCCGTCACTGCGTTGGGGCCGTAGAGTG
>CAMHPA010000146.1 GCA_946186925.1 uncultured Bacteroidota bacterium
GTACAACTTGTTGCGCGATAGGAATTTCAGGTACGATTTCATTGTGTAAAGTTTTTTAAAAGTTTAGTGTTTAGAAGTTTAGTCGCTTCGCTGTTGAGAAGGTTTAGAAGTTTAGCGCTTCGCTGTTGAGAAGGTTGAGAAAGTTTAGGCGTAGGGACGTGGCGCGCCGCGTCCGTACAAAATTGTCCGAAGGACAAAATCTGCATAACCGCGGGTAAGCGAAGCGTAACCCACGGAAAAACAAAACTATGGGAACCAGTCTGAAAGACTGAACCTTTATAAAGTTCAATCTTCCAGATTGTTGCCTCGGTTGCGTTGCAACCGGCGGCTGCGCTACGCTTGCGGCCGGTTATGCAAATCACATCTTTCAGACGTTTATATATATTGAGTTTGTTAGTCATTTTCAAAATCCTAACTAATCACTCCTTTTTCAGCGCCTCGGCGGGATTGGTGCGGGCGGCACCGACAACCTGCCAAATCACTGATATAAACGCAATTGACATCGATATAAGAATGGCCACCACAAACAGCCAGCCGTAGTTCTCAATCCGGTAGGCAAAACGCTCAAGATAGAGCCGCGCGGCCCAAACGGCCAGCGGAATGCCAATGACGCAGGCTATTCCAGCCAAGGCCATATAACTGCGCACATTGCGCCAGGTTTCGTGTGTGACATCGGAACCGAAAACCTTGCGAATGGCTATCTGCTTGGTGTTTTCGTCGGCAAAATAGGTGCTCATAGCCAGCAGGCCTAATAATGCTATCAGGACGGACAACGCCGCAAAAAGTTCGAGCAGGCGCATTGTTTTACGGACTGGCGCCAGTTGCTGACGGTAAACATCGCGGATGAATCCTGCATAAACAGGTTCTTGGTAGATGCCAAACTGCTCCATCCTATAGTCTCTATAAGCATCGAGGATCTGCTGTTCGTACTCCTTGCTTTCGCCAATGGTCTCGATGAGCAGATTGTTCGAGAAATACGTCTCATCGGGTTTGGCTATAATGGCGCAGACATTCTGAATACCTTCATCACCAGCTGCCGCCGAGTTACTTGGGAAATCGGCCACCACACCACCAATATATTCAGCTTGGACGCCTCTGACATTGAACTTGCGGGCAAAAACCGTCGAAGTGTCAGAAAGGTTCGCCGCCCTGTAAGCCGTCTGGCCAAGCCAGACAGAGTGCATTTTCGGGTGCTGAAAATCCTCAAGAATCTCAAGCCCCAACAAATCGAAATAGTTGGTGTCGGCCACAATAAAAGACAGATTGATATCGGTGCCATCGTCAAGCTTAAATCCCTGCGAACCATTGAGCGTTCCTGGCAAATCACTCCCTAAACCCACTTTAGTCACAAATGGCAGTTGCTCAACCTTGTCCTTGAGAAGTTTCGCTTGGTCATAGAACGGCACCAAATTATACAAATAAAATCTATTCTTCGTCTGCGAGTGAGTGGGCCGTTCCAGCATATGCTTCATCTGCAACTCCATCACCAATCCCATCGCGATAAGCATCACTGCCAATACGTTCTGAATAATGATGAACACCCGGCTGAACACCATTCGGTTCTTGCGGCGAAGCGTGCCTTTGATGACATCAATAGGCTGGTAGCGCGACGTTGCCAAAGCCGGAACAAGACCGTTGGCCGTACCCAACACCAGCACCGCCAAAATGTAAGTTACTATGTAGCCTGGAGTTAGCAGGACTTGCAGCCTGACATTTGGGTCAATCGACAAGATTTCTTTTTCACCCAATAAACCGTTCATAAATGGCACCAGCAGCGCGGCCAGCACCAGCGCACCTACAAAGCAGACGGCAGTGAACGCCACCGATTCGGTAATAATCTTCCTGAGAATGCCGCCTTGGCTCTCGCCCAACAAACGGCGAGTGGCCATTTCCTTGGAACGTTTTCCGCTTAAGGCGAAACTTAAATTGATGTAGTTGAAGACGGCCGAAAGCAGAAGCAGAAACACCACCAGAGTGAGCAGATAAACTTGTTGCTTGTTTCCACCACGGCAGAACCCTTGGGGACCCAACCAAAAATCTCATCGAACCGCCACGTGCGCCAGCTCTTTGTCTGGTCGCCAAAAGTTGGTCCGTAATTCTTTCGGACAAGATCCATAATTTTGGCGTCGGCCTCCTCGCGCGGAATGTCGGCTCTGATTCGGTACAGCGTTGAGTTGTTGCCGTAGCTGTTGAAATTCTTCTCTCCCTCACTTTTCTCGAAAATTGAAATGATGCTCGCTTCCATAAGGAAAGTTCCTTTAAGGTCTTGCAGCACCCCGACAATAGTATAGTTTCTACTACCTACACGAATTTTTTTGCCTAAGAGCGATGACATATTGTCGCTATGCTCAATGCTAAGAAGTTCGCGGGCAAACGACTCACTAATGACAACCGTGTTCTGACCACAAAAATCACTTGCCGAACCCTCTACCCAACGCAGGTACGGGAACAAGTCGAACAACTCCGGGTCAACGGTAAGAGAGGCAGGATTCCTTCCCTGTATTTTTCCTCCATTGAATTCAATTTCGCCTCCCAAAAACGTGGACGAAATCCGACAGACTTTCTCCACCTCGGGAATGTTCATTTCGAGTTCTTCTTTGTCCCAGTAGCCCAAGCCTGTCGCTTTGTCTCTGCCGAGCGAGTAAATGCGCTTCCAGTCGGGGTTTTCGTGGGCCACTTGGTACTGCTGCACCACGTAACTGCCAATCAGAATCACAAACGCCAGACTCACAACAAGCCCCAAGGCCTCGATTGCGGTGTATAACTTGTTGCGCGATAGGAATTTCAGGTACGATTTCATTTGAATTGTAAGTTTTTAAAGGTTTAGAGTTAAGTCGCTTCGCTGTTTAGAGTTTAGAAGTTAAGTCGCTTCGCTGTTTAGAAGGTTTAGAAAGTTTAGACGTAGGGACGTGGCGCGCCGCGTCCGTACAA
>CAMHPA010000147.1 GCA_946186925.1 uncultured Bacteroidota bacterium
CCGCGAGCGTATCGGCGATGTGCCCACCGAAATGTTCCTGCACTTCTTCAAAAGTTTGAGCGACGCGGCTCGTATGAATCTGAATATCAAGGCCGAAGGCGACAACGAGCACCACAAGATTGAGGGCATTTTCAAGGCTCTGGCAAAGTCAATCAAAATGGCTGTGAAGCGGGACATTTACAAGTATGAGTTGCCGAGTACGAAGGGGGTGTTGTAAAAGTTTAAAGTTATAAGTTGTTGAGTTTTAAGTTTTAATATGCAAATGAGAAAGATAACTATTGCAATATTAGCATTAATGACTGCATTGAATCAGGCTTTTTCGCAACCGAAAATCTACCACGAAGAATGCAGCATTAGCAAACTGCTAATTCAATACGACAATACAACTTGCAATGGTTATTTGGTTGTTGATTCTTCGAAACATTTCTATTGCTATCCTGAACCAATTGATAGTTTTATGGATGTAACAGACTTATATTCACGACTAAATATAGGCACAATACTACCAAATATTAAAAGTATTGATGATTCCACGAATTTGTTTCTCATAACAGAGCCTCCCCTCGCCAAATATGTTCGATTCAACGAAGACCATTCTCGGATTGAAACCGTAAAAAATTTTTTTAGCAAGGACATTCCTGACTTCAAAGAATCATCAGAAGGTAAATATAGAGGCACAATTACCATAATGCTTAAAAGGCTTACCATTGAAAATGCTTATCTGCAAAGCAAATTTGGTTATGACAAAGGTGATGCTATTGCAAGATTGATTATTCCTGATTATTCTATGGATAGAACGTTTAAGGGAAATTATTCAAGAAATAGTGGTTTTTATTGCATTGACATATTTAAGCAGTCCGATAAAAAATTCTCTATGACAAGTAGTTATGGGCGTGTAGATTATCCACAAGGTTTTATTTTAAAAAATACGAGAACTTATAAACACCTTGGCAGATATAACAAAAAATTGTCATCTGCTTTAAAATTATGTAATAGAACAAGTTATAAAAAAGATTCAATCTGGATAAATTGTAATTATCCATATTATGTTGAGATTGAAAATCATAAATTTTTAATATCGTCCGATGCAAAAGAAACCGTAAATTCATCGCTGTTGAAATTGTGCGAGGAAGTGTGTGTATTGAACAGAAACAAAAGATTTAAACCATTTAAATGACAATTACACCCCAACCTAGGGAGCAATTATAAAACTCAGAATATCAACTTAAAACTTATAACTTCGAAAACTTAAAACTTTAAAACTCTCAATGAAATTAGCAATTGTAAAATACAACGCTGGCAACGTGCAGTCGGTTGAGTTCGCGCTTAACCGTTTGGGAATCAACCCTATTGTTACCGACGACGTGCGCGAACTGCAAACCGCCGACAAGGTGATTTTTCCTGGCGTGGGCGAAGCGAGCAGCGCAATGGACTATCTGCGCAAGCGCGGTTTAGACAAGGTAATCAAAGAGTTACGGCAGCCCGTGCTGGGTATCTGCCTTGGAATGCAACTGATGTGCCGCCACTCGGAGGAGAACAACACCGACTGTCTGGGCATTGTCGACCTGAATGTCAGCAAGTTCCCCCCACTCGACAAAGTGCCGCATATGGGCTGGAACTCAATCCATTGCACCGACAATCCGCTCTTCCGCGGCCTGCCCGACGAGCCGTTCGTCTATTTCGTGCACAGTTATCACGCCGAGATTGGTGAGGCCACAATCTGCACGTCGGAGTACATTGAGCCCTTCACGGCTGGCCTGTGCAGCGGCAACTTCTTCGGCCTTCAGTTCCACCCCGAAAAGAGCGGCGCTGTTGGTCAGCAAATTCTGCAAAATTTTGTAAATCTATAAGATATGGAAATAATACCTGCAATCGATATTATTGGCGGTCAATGCGTAAGGCTGACGCAGGGCGATTACAGCCGAATGACCGTCTATGCCAAAAATCCGCTCGACGTGGCGCTGCAGTTCTGCGACGCTGGAATCCGCCGCCTGCACCTTGTGGACCTTGACGGCGCAAAGGCTGGCCACATAATCAACTACAAGACCATTGAACTGATTGCGGGCCGTACGCCGCTGGTAATCGATTTTGGCGGCGGCCTGAACAGCCACGACGACCTGCGCATTGCCTTCAGTTCTGGCGCTCAAATGGTTACGGGCGGAAGCATTGCCGTGCGTCAGCCCGAAACGTTCCGCCAATGGCTGAAGGATTTCGGTCCCGAGAAGATTATTCTGGGTGCCGACGCGCGCAACGGAAAAATCGCTATAAAAGGCTGGCAGGAAGAGTCGGAACTGACTATCAGCCAACTGATTGACAACTACAAAGCCGACGGAATCGACAAGATTATCTGCACCGACATTTCGAAGGACGGCGCAATGAAAGGCCCGTCGTTTGAGTTGTACAACAGCCTGATGCGCGATTTCCCCGAGCAGAAGTTCATTGCAAGCGGCGGCATATCGTGCTTCGACGACGTGCTGAAACTGAAAATCAACGGAATGTACGGCGCCATTATCGGCAAGGCTATCTACGAGAAAACCATAACAATGAAGCAGTTGGAGCAGTTGGCAGTGGGAAATTGACAATGGACAATTGAAAATTGAGAATTGAAAATTGAGAATTGAAAATTGAAAATTAACAAATAACAATTAACAATGAGCGAGTTAGACGGATTGGGAATTGCCTAATGCCTAATGCCTAACACCAAATGTTTAATGTGTAATGTGTAATGTGTAAAGTGTAATGATTCGTAATTCATAATTCGTAATTCTCTAATGCCTAATGCCTAATGCCTAGTGCCTAATGCCTAATGCCTAATTCCTTGCCCAGGGCCTACCGGCCCGCTGTTCGGTGAAAACTGGCCACAGGCCAGTTTTCCGGGCCCTCACAGCCCCTCACTCCATCGCCACGAA
>CAMHPA010000148.1 GCA_946186925.1 uncultured Bacteroidota bacterium
AAGTTTAATTCCTGCTTGTCGCGAATGGAAAGATAGTTCTTCACCCAAAAATCTCGTATCATATCGCAATATTTTATTCGTATTCGTAAGTTTGCTACAAAAATGCGAATAATATTTCGTAAAACAATGTTCTAATCACCAATTTTTGTAATTGTTATACGATTTTTGTGTTTATAACATATCGGGTTTGGAGATAACCAAGCATAGTTTTTTATTCCAACCGCTTTAAATCCGAAAAAATGGTAATTCTTTCCGCAACAGATATATCCGCCCCCAAAAGCAGAATCTCTATTTTTGCATTGTACATTAAAAATAGTTCAAAATGAATAAACTGAAATCAATAATTCTTGCCGTTTCGGCTATGTTAGTCGGGGCAAGTTGCAATGGTCAAACCACTAAAAATCAAAACAATATGAGCAAATCAATCGTAATTTTCTTTTCCCACGCGGGCGACAACTACTCGGTGGGCAATGTCAAGGTTGGCAACACGAAAATTGTGGCTGACTATATAAGCGAAATCGCTGGCGCAGAGCAGTTTGAAATCGTCACGCACAAGTACGACGGAATGGCTTACACGCCGCTCACCCGTCTGGCTCAAGAGGAAGCCAACAAGGGCGAGTTACCACCTTACGAAGGCAAGGCACCAGACCTGAGCGGCTACGACACAGTGTTCATCGGCGGGCCCGTTTGGTGGGGAACTTATCCGCAGGTAATGTTCACGCTGTTCAAAGACATCAACCTTGACGGCAAAACCGTCTATCCGTTCACCACGCACGAAGGCAGTGGCCTGGCAAGTTGTGTGAGCGACGTGAAGAGAGCCTTCCCGAAAGCCAACGTGCAGAAAGGTTTCTCGATTTACGGACACGAAGTCCGCACCGAAAAGGCGAAGGTTGAAAAATGGCTGAAAGGAATTGGGTATTAATGGGTTAATGACTGATTTATGGTTTACAAGCAAGGATATGTCTATGAACTAATGAACGCTGGCGGACCTACCGACGTTCGCGAGCCTTATTTCAAAGAAGCCGTTGACGAAATGTTGCGGGCTCGTAAACTTTGTGCTATAGCCAATGCTAAAATGCCCGACGACGCATCATATGTTGCTGATTTAGAAGAACTATTTGGTTGCAAATTAGACGACGTGCGAATTCTTACACCATTCATTTGTGACTTTGGCAACCGAGTAAACTTTGGCAAAGGCGTTTTCATCAACCATTCGGCAATCCTGAGCGCATCGGGCGGCATTGAGTTTGAAGACGGCGTAATGCTTGCACCTGCCGTGCGTATCGCCACTATCAACCACGATTTCAACGAGCGTCACACAAAATACACCTACGGCAAGGTGACCATCAGGAAAAACGCGTGGATTGGAATGGGCGCAACCATTTGCCCTGGCGTAACCATTGGACGGTATGCCATTGTGGCGGCTGGCGCGGTTGTCACCAAAGACGTGCCCGATTACGCCGTTGTGGGCGGCTGTCCTGCCAAAGTCATCAAAATGCAAAACCCTGACGAGCAGAAGGAATAAAAATGAATAATGACGAGCAATTCACAGGAAAAACATACGTCGGCAGCGACGAACTGTATGCCGACGTGCAGCGCTGTATGGCATTGGTGGCCGAAATGAACACTGGCTACAAGATCGAAGCCGAGGTGCGCGGCTATCTGCGGCAAATCACAGGCTCGGACATTGACGAGAGTGTCCGCGTTTTTCCACCGTTCAACATCAATTATGGCAAGGCAACTACGTTTGGCAAAGGCAGTTTCGTGAATTTCGGCTGCACGTTTCTTGCGCTTGGCGGCATCACCATCGGCGAGGGTGTTTTCATTGCGCCGCATTGCGTTCTGGCCACCGAGTATCATCCTGAAGACCCCGAAACACGCCACACTCTGCTCACCAAGCCGATTGTTGTGAAAAAGAACGCCTGGATTGGTGCAAGCGCAACCATTCTGGCTGGCGTAACCATCGGCGAGAATGCCATTGTGGCGGCAGGCGCGGTTGTCACCAAAGACGTGCCCGACAATGCCGTTGTGGGCGGCGTGCCTGCAAAAGTGATTAAAATGATAGACAAATCGCACAAACAATGATTGTGAACTAAACAGACTCTGATATGATATTAGACAAAATCAACTCTCCTGCCGACGTTAAAAAACTGTCGGTCAATGATATGGAACGTCTTGCGGACGAAATTCGCGAGGCATTGTTCAACCGTCTGACTAAAATTGGCGGACACTTCGGCCCTAACTTCGGATTTGTCGAGGCAACCATCGCTATGCACTATGTGTTCAACTCGCCGACGGACAAGTTCGTTTTCGACGTTTCGCACCAAAGTTACACCCACAAAATTCTCACGGGACGTAAGGCAGGATACATCGACGACACCCGTTTTGCCGAGGATTCGGGATATTCAAACCCCGAGGAAAGCAAACACGACTTCTTCAACATCGGACATACTTCTACGTCGGTGGCTCTCGCCCTTGGGCTTGCCAAAGGTCGCGACATTCTGGGCCGAAAAGAGAACATTGTGGCGGTCATTGGCGACGGCTCGCTCTCGGGCGGCGAGGCTATGGAAGCACTCAACGTGGCTGGTTCGGAACTTGGTAGCAATTACATCATCATTGTCAACGATAACATATACGCCAGGCCTGTAGCCGAGGAACTTTTTGTAGGTCGGTTTTG